>NZ_CP049801.1:2597121-2921761 GCF_011578045.1 Acinetobacter shaoyimingii | reverse complement strand
AAAAAAGCGCCATTTTTTTCTGGCGTTTTAGAGACCAGTTGTACGACACCGCCAATGGCATCCGTACCATATAGAACCGAAGCAGGGCCTTTTAAAACTTCAATCTGTTGAATGTCTGTAGTGTCAATAAACGCTAAACTTGCCATACCTGATGCAGCATTGTTTAAACGGATACCATCCCTTAATACCAAAGTGTGGTCAGATTCAGTGCCACGTAAGAAAATACTTGCAAGCTGTCCCAAGCCACCATCTTGTACCAAATTGATGGAGGCATCGTGTTTGAGTAAGTCTGGGAATGACGCAATCGGTGACTGTTCAATAATATGTGAGTCGATGATATGAATACGAGCGGGGACATGTTCAATGTTTTGCTCGGTACGGCTGGCCGTTACTACTAATGTATCTAAGGTAGTTTGAGCTGGTTTAGCATCTTGAATAGGTTGTTGCGCAAATGTTGATGTCGAAATCCCCATTGCAATCGCAATAGCGCCTACAAGAAGGGTAGGCTGAAAAGGCGTTGGCATTGTATGCTCCATACATTCACCCCACGTGAATGATTGAGTTAAAGAACACAACAAGCAGGTATCCGGACTTAAATATAGAACACTCAAACATTCAATGAGTTTTCACACATATCCACCTTCCCACATGTTGATCATGCAGTGGTGTCAACCAAAAGATTTAAATTGATATGTTTTTCATTTTTACCGTTGCGGGGGCAGTGCTGGATTTTCACCAACTTCCCTAAAGCAATCGCTTTAACTTGTTGCAATTTGCGCGCAGTATAAGATGTACGCATACTGAACACAATGTGATTTTTTTAATCAGAACAATGAAGAAAATTATGGTTAGGACCACAATGGAAAACTTAAACATCAGCATCCAAAAGGCTGAACTTGCAGATGCAGAATTTATTTTAAACTTGCAGAAGAAGGCCTACCAAACTGAAGCAGAAATTTATCAAGACTGGAATATTCCTCCACTGACCCAAACCTTGGATGAATTGATTAATGAATTTGATAAACAAAGCATTTTAAAAGCGGTGATTAATACTGAAACACAGCATCAGCGAATTGTTGGATCTGTCCAAACGTTCGAAGGAAGTGATGTCGTTCAAGTCGGACGTTTAATGGTTGATCCGCAGTTTCAAGGGCAAGGTATTGGGAGCATGCTTTTAGATGCAGTCGAACAGTTATATCCAAAACAGCGTCTAGAACTCTTTACAGGGCATTTAAGCCAAGAAAATTTAAAACTTTATCAAAAGCGAGGTTATGCCATTTTTAAAGAAGAACAGATTCATTCGGATTTAAAATTTATTTATCTTTACAAAGTTTCTCCCTATAAAGTTTCTTAAACTTTATCAACAAGCGTGAACACTTTTTGCTAAAGTGCATTACAATGATTCGCCAAAGATGATCTGTATGTCTAAGACATTCAAATTAACTACTTCATTTCAAGCATAAAACTAGAGCTAAAGCCCTATGCGAACGCGTGTCAAAATTTGTGGAATTACGAGACAGCAAGATATTCAATCGGTCGTGAATGCAGGCGCAGATGCGATTGGATTTGTATTTTTTTCACCGAGTCCACGTAGCGTGACCATCGAACAGGCTCAGGCTTTAGCCGAACATATACCAGCCTATGTGCAAATGGTTGGATTATTTGTCAATGCGTCGATTGAAGAGATCCAGCAAGTACTTAAACACGTACCTTTGGATATTCTTCAACTTCATGGTGATGAAACACCAGAAAAATGTCAGCAGATTGCAAGGGCAACAGGCCGCCGTTGGTACAAAGCCATTCAGGTGAAACCTGATTTAGATTTAATTACGACAATTCAGCAATATCAAGACGCAGGCGCAAGTGCTATGCTCTTAGATGCTTGGCATCCTGAGCTCAAAGGTGGCACAGGTCATTCGTTTGATTGGAAGCAATTTCCGCAACTTGATATTCCTTTAATTTTGGCAGGCGGTTTAAAACCTGACAATGTTGAAGACGCTATAAAGACGACTCAAGCGTATGCAGTAGATGTCAGCGGAGGCGTAGAGTCCGCAAAAGGTATAAAAGACCAACAACTCATTGAACACTTTATGCAAGGAGTCCAACGTGGATCAGCAAAGTACTAATCACAACAACTCAGTGATTGACTATACCCAATTCCCAGATCAAAACGGGCATTTTGGTATCCATGGCGGACGTTTTGTGTCAGAAACGCTCATGGCAGCATTGGAAGATTTAGAGAAACTCTACTTCCGAATGAAAGATGATGCGCAATTTTTGGCAGAATTCGACCGCGATTTAGCATTTTATGTAGGGCGTCCAAGTCCTTTATATCATGCTGAACGATGGTCGAAAGAGTTGGGTGGTGCGCAAATTTACTTAAAACGTGAAGACTTGAACCATACAGGTTCTCACAAAGTAAATAACACCATTGGTCAGGCACTTCTTGCAAAACTTTCAGGTAAAAAACGAATTATTGCAGAAACAGGGGCAGGGCAGCACGGTGTAGCAACGGCAACCATCGCAGCCCGTCTAGGTTTGGAATGCGTTGTATTCATGGGTGCTGAAGACGTAAAGCGTCAAGCCATGAACGTATATCGTATGCGTTTACTGGGTGCGACTGTTGTGCCTGTAGAAAGTGGCTCGAAAACATTAAAAGATGCCATGAACGAAGCGATGCGTGATTGGGTCACCAATGTCGACTCAACTTACTATGTCATTGGTACAGTGGCTGGTCCACATCCATATCCGCAATTGGTACGTGATTTCCAATCGATTATTGGTCGTGAAGCACGCCGTCAAATTCAAGAACAAGCAGGTCGTTTGCCTGACGCGCTTGTCGCATGTGTCGGCGGTGGTTCAAATGCGATGGGCTTGTTCTATCCATTCCTAAACGATCCAGACGTGAAAATGTACGGTGTTGAAGCGGCAGGCTATGGCATTGAAACGGGCAAACACTCTGCGCCACTCAATGCAGGTCATGTCGGCGTACTGCATGGAAACCGTACCTATTTGATGTCAGATGAACAAGGTCAGATTATTGAAACACATTCAATTTCTGCTGGTCTAGATTATCCAGGTGTGGGTCCTGAACATAGTTTCTTAAAAGATATGAATCGTGTTGAATATGTGCCGATCAATGACCAAGAAGCATTACAAGGCTTCCGTGATTTAACCAAGATTGAAGGCATTATTCCTGCGCTAGAAAGTTCACATGCCATGGCATATGTCACTAAACTTGCGCCAACCATGTCTCAAGATCAAATTATTATTGCGACTGTTTCAGGTCGTGGTGATAAGGATTTAATGACTGTTGCACGTATTGATGGTGTGGAAATGGTTGAGATGTAATTTTTGCTCAATTCATTCTTAAAAGCGTGCTGAACCAGCACGCTTTTTTAATTTAATAAAAACATACATAAAACAGAAAGTAGATTTACTATAATTATTTAATATTCAATAAAAAATTTACTTTAAATGAACTTTATACAAATCGTACGTGCAGAACAATTCCCTCAAAAAATAATTTGGCAATGGCGAGATACTTTTGCCATTTGTATTATTCCACTGATCTTATTCAATGGATTTATTTTCGAACAATTTTTCGGTAATACGGTTACAGTCGCATTAGGTGATTCAATTTTCCGTAGCATTCTTTTTGTCATCGTATGTTGGCTTTATAAGGATATGCTGATTGAGCACTGGCACAAATATAAACACGCTTTTTGGCGTTCTACGCTATTGGTCATTGTTGGGGCTATCGTCTTACAGCTTGTGATTTCACTCGCTAAAAGTGTCTTGCCTTTGACACCGAGTACAGATGTAGTGAAAGAGAGTATTGACCCTGCAAAAGTGGCATTTCTAAGCCTGTTCGTCATCAGTCTAGGACCATTGTTTACAGCTTTACTAGAAGACATTATTTTCCGTTATACGCTTTTACAGAAACTCTTCGTTCAACCGATGGTCTGGCGAATCATTTTAATTTTACTCAATTCCATTTTATTCGGACTTATTCATTATCATAATTTTGATGGAAATTTAATCGCGACCATGAGTTTTATGGTTGCAGGGTTATTTTTAAACTTAATCTATCTTTGGACACGCAATATTTGGCATGTGTTATTGATTCACTTTTTAAATAATGCGGTATTGTCTTTAGGCGGTATTATTTTACTGAAGATATTACAAACCTTGAGTGTGGTTTAATCGGATTTGCGTTCAATTGCTGAATATTTTTTCTACTTTCGAAAATTATATTCATTGCTAAAGCTCATTTGTTTTAATTCTTATGTTGAGTATTTGAGCAAAAGAAAATAATCAGAAAATAATGATTATTCTGATCTTGGAGTTTAAAAAGATGTTTTTGAAAACATTATATCTGCTAGATGGTTTATAAATGTCCGAAGAGTGAGTTTTTATATCAACTTTAGTGCAGTTTTGTGTTTTTTCAAACATTAGATGGCGTTATCCTTGGGACTGTACACAAGACACAAGCTGAATTGATTGCGACCTTCAATCAATTCAACTTTGTTGTTTTGTGTACTTGAAATAAAAAAATCTATAAATGACTTAAATGGAGATTTTGAATGTCGTGTTTATTTATCGTGTTATTAGGTGGTCGGCACAAACGTGCCAAAATTGAAGTACACGATATTGCTATCGCGATTGGTGAAAATCTCGAAGAAACCTATCCTCAACTAAAAAATGCATGGTTTGGTGAGCAAGCAGGGTTTCATATTGATGCTTGGGCGCAAATTCATGGTTTAGAATTTGATGGTAAACGCTATCGTGTGCAATTTACACATGCACAGCCTCGTCCCAACGATCAAAAACTGTATTTGATGAATCTTGGGGGCTATGAAGCTACAGAATTTGGTGAACAGCATCGTTATGTTTTAGTCATTGCAGAAAGCGCTGAACTGGCAAAACAACGAGGGAAGGTACACTTTGCTCAGCATTGGCAAAAGCAACATGTCGACCGAGTTGTCGATGTTGATGACTGTATTGAGATTGATCAAGTGCAAGGGCGTTATATTGAATTGATTGAGTCAGATTTTGCCCAAAACCATTGGGAAAATAGTTATATTATCTTAAGTTAAATCATTGGTTAAAAACCAAGAATTCACTTCTCACAAACAAAGATGAGGGTGGTTGGTTTTTAGGCTACCTTTAAATTTGCTGTTCACTTTTTATTTAAATTAAAAAGTGAATTGTTGTTTTATTTTACTTTTTGTTAATTAAAATAACTAATAAAAAAAATAACTTAGTGCATTAGTCGGAATTTAGTAGTTTTCAGTTACAAAAAAGAGGCGTAACCTACCCAACTTGTACACAAATGATTAAGGTCGTCATTCAATGTATTTCTCCCCATTATCTAAGGCTGTTTACACATCCTTAGCGGCTTTGCTATTGGCAAATACAGCCGTACATGCTGAAGATGCATTCAGTACTGAAAGTCCGTGGATGCTTGGTGATTGGAACGGTAAACGTACTGAGCTTCAAGAAAAAGGTTACGATTTTAATATTGCTTATGGTGGTCAATTTGCTGCCTTGATGGACTCTAAGCACCATTCTAGCCATGATGCAGAATATTCAGATCAGATCGTACTTGGTGCTCATCTTGATTTAGAGAAAATCGCTGGCTGGAAAGATACTGAAGCTCAAATTAATATAACTAAACGTGATGGACGTTCACTGTCACAAACATCAGATGCATTGCAAGGTCATCAAACTGCTGTACAAGAAGTTTGGGGACGTGAGCAAACTTGGCGTTTAACAGATTTTTGGATTAAGAAAAAATTCTTCAATCAAAAACTAGACGTCAAAATTGGTCGTATGGGTGAGGGTGAAGACTTCAACAGCTTTGAATGTAACTTCTCTAACTTGTCTTTATGTGGTTCACAGATTGGTGACTACGTTGGCGACCAGTGGTACAACTGGCCAGTGAGTGTTTGGGCTGCGCGCTTCAAATACAATTGGACTCCTGAATTCTATACACAAATTGGTGTGTACGAGTATAACCCTGAAAATGTTGGTCATCGCGGTAAAGGCTTCAATATGAGCTTTGATGGCGGTAAAGGTGTAATTCTCCCAATCGAAGCGGTATGGCAACCAAAATTTGGTCAAAACAAATTACCTGGTGAATACCGTTTAGGTTATTACTACAGTACTGCCAACGTCGACCAAATTGAAAACCCTGATAAAAAGGGTAACAAACATGGTGGTTGGTTGGTGGCAAATCAACAATTTACAACCCATCATGGTGATGCGAGTCGTGGTTTATCTGGCTTCATGAACCTTGCCTTTATGGATGGTAAAACCAACAAGATCACAGATATGCAAAACATTGGTCTACGTTATGTCGGCCTAATGGATGCACGTCCTAAAGATGATCTAGCTATTGGTGTTTCACGTATTAACGTGGGTAATGATGTGAATCAATACAATATTCAACAAGATCAGTTGGGTATTACACCACTTGATTACCGTGGTCTTCAAAGTGAAGAAATTAACGTTGAAGTTTACTACGGTATTCATTTCGCAAACTGGTTAACAGTTCGTCCAAATATTCAATATGTCAATCATGTCGGTGGTTATCGTCATGGTGAAGATGCATGGGTTGGCGGTATTAAGTTCAACACAGCATTTTAAGTCAAATTTTTTAGTTGCAAATATTTGAGTGCTGATGCCTGAAATGTGTTTTGTATTGGCTGTAGTGTGAAGCCATTTGAGGTGCATTGCGGTATTTACAACTAAAAACTAAATGGTACCTATGAGTATGTTACTCATAGGCTTTTAAAGAATCTTTAATAGGTGTTCAACATGAATACTTCATCATCAGGTTCAGTACTAAAAACGATTTTGGCGGTGATTGCTGTCATTTTCGGTTTGGTACTACTGATCGGAGGGATTTATCTTGCAGTACTTGGTGGGTCTTGGTACTACATCATTGCAGGTATTCTCTTTATTGCTACCGCAGTTTTATTGCAAAAACTGAAAAGTTCTGCGCTTGTTGTTTATGCAGTACTTATTCTAGGTACAGTGGCGTGGGGCTTATGGGAAGTTGGTTCTGACTTCTTTGCACTTGCTCCTCGTTTAGATATTTTAGGTCTATTTGGTTTAGCGCTTTTAATTCCTGCTGTAACTCGTGGTTTCGGTGATGCTAAAGGTGCAAAAATTGCATTAACAGGCTCATTGGCAATTACAATTGCAGTAATGATTTATTCAGTGTTTAACGACCCACAAGAAATTCGTGGTGAATTAAGCACTAAACAACCTGAAACTCACCAAGCAATTCCTGGTGTAGCTGACGAAGATTGGCCTGCTTATGGTCGTACTCAATCAGGTCTACGTTATTCTCCGTTGAAACAAATCAACTCTGAAAACGTAAAAGATTTACAAGTGGCTTGGGAATATCACACTGGCGAATTCAAAACTGAAAACGACTCAGGTGAAACAACCAACCAAGTAACACCAATCAAAGTCGGTGACAACATGTACATGTGTACAACTCACCAAAAATTGACTGCGATTGATCCTGCGACTGGTAAAGCAAAATGGACTTACGATCCTAAGTTACGTGCTGATAATACTTATCAACATTTAACTTGTCGTGGTGTATCTTACTTTGATGCAAACAACACTGTTGGTTTCGAAACAAGCTTAGCTGCGAAAAAATCAACATCGACTGAATGTCCACAAAAAGTTATTCTCCCTGTGAACGACGGTCGTCTTGTTGCGGTAAATCCACAAACAGGTAAACCATGTTCTGACTTCGGTAAAAATGGTGAAGTTGATCTTCAAAAAGACATGCCATTCCCTTACCCAGGTGGTTACATTCCAACTTCTCCTCCTGTAATTACTGGTACTACCATTGTTATCGCAGGTTCTACTACAGATAACTATTCTACTGAAGAGCCATCTGGTGTAATCCGTGGTTATGACGTAAATACTGGTGAATTGTTATGGGTATTTGATACAGGTGCTGAAGATCCAAATGCGATCCCTGCTCCAGGTCAAAAATTCGTTCATAACTCTCCAAATGCTTGGGCACCTTTGGCATATGATGCACAACTTGACATCGTATACGTACCAACTGGTGTAGGTACTCCGGATATCTTCGGTGGTCACCGTACTGAGTTAGATGAACGTTATGCAAACTCTATGCTTGCGATCAATGCAACAACTGGTAAATTGGTTTGGAACTTCCAAACAACACATCACGATTTGTGGGATATGGACGTACCGTCACAACCTACATTGGCTGATATCAAAGACAAAGATGGCAAAACTGTTCCAGCAATCTATGTATTGACTAAAACAGGTAATGCCTTTGTTCTTGACCGTCGTAACGGTAAAGCAATTGTTCCTATTACAGAAAAACCAGTTCCACAATCTGTGAAACGTGGTCCTCAGACTAAGGGCGAGTTCTATTCTAAAACTCAACCATTCTCTGACTTTGATATGGCGCCAAAAGACAAATTGACTGACAAACAAATGTGGGGTGCCACTATGTTTGACCAATTGATGTGTCGTGTTTCGTTCCACAAATTGAACTACGATGGTATTTATACTCCACCATCTGAAAATGGTACTTTGGTATTCCCTGGTAACTTAGGTGTGTTCGAATGGGGCGGTATGTCTGTTAACCCAGACCGTCAAATCGCTGTAATGAACCCAATTGGCTTACCATTCGTAACTAAATTGATCCCACAAGATCCAAACCGTAAGCAAACTGCGAAAGGTGCGGGTACTGAAGCTGGTGTTCAACCTATGTACGGTGTACCTTACGGTGTTGAAAT
Source organism: Acinetobacter shaoyimingii (assembly GCF_011578045.1). NCBI lineage: Bacteria > Pseudomonadati > Pseudomonadota > Gammaproteobacteria > Moraxellales > Moraxellaceae > Acinetobacter > Acinetobacter shaoyimingii. Next base: position 2,912,960 of record NZ_CP049801.1, on the reverse strand, counting down.
TAGCGCGTTCTTATCTCCATTCGGTTTACCATGTAAACAACCTTCATGGGGCTTCGTGGCTGGTGTTGATTTAAATACTCATGAAACTGTATGGAAACGTCGTATTGGTACAATTCGTGACAGTATGCCTGGTATTCCATTACCTCCGTTCAAAATGGGCGTTCCAATGTTGGGTGGTTCTATCTCAACTGCGGGTAACGTGATGTTTGTTGGTGGTACTCAAGATAACTACATCCGTGCAATCAACGTAACTAACGGTGATGAGCTTTGGAAAGGTCGTCTTCCAGCGGGTGGTCAAGCGACTCCTATGACTTATGAAGCAAATGGTAAACAATACGTTGTTATCATGGCGGGTGGTCACGGTTCGTTTGGTACCAAAATGGGTGACTCTGTCGTAGCTTATGCACTTCCAGACAAAAAATAATTAAGTTTAAAACTTAATGTTAAAAAAGCCTGATTCGTCAGGCTTTTTTTGTGTCTTACACAATTTCATATCAGATTAAAGTCAGAGTTTGGCACTATTGAACGGTGTGGAACGACATGAATAGTGATGAAGAATGATAAAAATTGAGCTGGTACATGAGTTTGAATTAGAGCCTTATATAAAAGTACAGATTTCAGCATTGCTGAAAAGATGCTTTCCAGAAGAAGATTTTAATAGCCGAACTTATTTTAAACAGCATCCACATAGCCGTTTATTATTGAGCAAAGACGATGTGCTCATTGGACAATTGGGGCTGGACTATCGAGCGATGAATTTGAATGGCAAGCCTATTCATGTATTAGGTATCATTGATCTAGCGATATTTCCCGAATACCAAGGACAAGGATATGCTTCAAGGCTTATTCACTATTTAAATGATTTGGCTTTCAATTGGTCTCACAATATCGATTTTTTATTCCTTTACTCAGAAGAGACTACTTTCTATGAAAAATTCGGATTTTCTCCAGTTTCAATATCTGTTGAATGGTTGGCAATGCAAGAACATCGTCATTATGGAGTCATGATAGAGAAGATTCATAAAGGGTTGATGTATAAACCTGTTGTCGGGCAAAAAATATGGCCTGAAGATAGTAAATTAGATTTGTTGGGTTACTTTTACTAATAGTTGAATGCAGTAGGGGTTTATAATTTTTAATGATAAGAATTTCGAAAAAAGTTTAAATTGTATCTAAGTCCTTTATATCAGTGAATTGTAGGGTGCTTATCAAAAAAATATCTATAAAATATGTAAAAAACGCATTTTATTGATAGATCAAATCTAGGTATGCTGTGCTCCGTTATAATAGAAATTACTAGCTGTACGCCATGTATTTATATACTGATTTCGATCAGCAACTGATCAACGAACGTGTTGCACAGTTCCGTGACCAAACGGAACGTTATTTAGCAGGTAAATTGACAGAAGACGAATACCGTCCATTACGTCTTCAAAATGGTTTATACGTACAACGTTATGCACCTATGTTACGTATTGCAGTGCCATATGGTCTCATGAACTCAAATCAACTACGTAAAGTTGCGGATTTGGCAAAAGAGTTTGACCGTGGTTATGCACATGTATCAACACGTCAAAACATTCAGTTTAACTGGCCTGCGTTAGAGAATGTCCCAGATATGTTGGCTGAGCTTGCGACTGTTCAAATGCATGCGATCCAAACATCGGGTAACTGTATTCGTAATACGACGACTGACCAATATGCAGGTGTGGTTGCAGGTGAAATTGCAGATCCACGTCCGACATGTGAATTAATTCGCCAATGGTCTACCTTCCATCCAGAATTCGCTTTCTTACCACGTAAATTCAAAATTGCTGTCTCAGCACTTGAAGAAATTGATCGTGCGGCAACATCATTCCACGATATTGGTGTGTATATCGTAAAAAATGAAGCAGGCGAGATTGGCTATAAAATTAAAGTCGGTGGTGGCTTAGGTCGTACCCCAGTGATTGGTAGCTTTATTCGTGAGTTCTTGCCACGTGAAGATTTAATTGCATACCTTGAAGCGGTTCTTCGCGTGTATAACTTGCATGGCCGTCGTGACAATAAATATAAAGCACGTATCAAAATCTTAGTTAAAGCCTTAACACCAGAAGTGTTTGCAGAGAAAGTCGAAGCTGAATTTGCACATACGATTAAGACTTTGAAAATTCAGCCTGAAATCTTGAAAAAATTGGACGAAGAATTTACGCCGTTTGATTATCAAGATTATGCAGATGAAGATTTTACTGAATTGTTTGCACAGCATCCGAAGTTCAAACAGTGGTTTAACATCAACACCAACGCACATAAAGTCAAAGGCTATCGTATTGTGACGATTTCTCTGAAACGTGCAGGTATTGCCCCTGGTGATATGACCACTGAAGAAATGAACTTGATTGCAGATCTTGCAGATAAGTACACTTTTGGTGAGTTACGAACGACGCATGAGCAAAACATTGCCCTTGTGGATGTGCCGCAAAAAGATTTGTTTGAGCTTTGGACGATTCTAGAAAAGAATAACTTAGCACGAGCACACATTGGTTTCTTGACGGACATCATCTGCTGCCCAGGTGGTGACTTCTGTTCATTGGCAAATGCGAAATCTATTCCTATTTCAGAAGCGATCTCACGCCGTTTTGATGATTTAGACACCATTTACAACTTGGGTAAATTGGATTTAAACATCTCTGGCTGTATGAATGCGTGTGGTCATCACCATGTCGGTAATATTGGTATTTTAGGTGTTGATAAAAAAGGCGCAGAATTTTACCAAATTACCTTAGGGGGTAATGCCGATCATGATGCTTCAATTGGTGATATCTTAGGGCCATCATTTGCTGCAGATCGTGTTCCTGATGTCGTAGAAGAAATTTTGAATACTTATCTTGATTTACGTAATGATGGTGAAGAGTTTGTCGAAACTTACCGTCGTGTAGGCATTCAACCCTTCAAGGAGCGTGCATATGCTTAATACCGCACTACAAGTGCTCTCTAAAGATGGCACGATTGCTGACAATACCTATCAATTGATTGGTGAAGATGGTGTATTACCTCAAGGTGACGTGGTTCTTGCCGTTGAACAGTTAGATCAGATTGCCAATGTGACGGGTAAAAAAGCACTCTACATCACAGTGGATGCTTCACCTGAAACTCACGAATTTCCACTCGATCAACTTGATGCAATTTTCATTGAATTTGCTGGCTTTAATGATGGTCGTGGTTACTCATTTGCTGCATTGTTACGTCGTCAAGGTTACCAAGGCGAACTTCGTGCAACAGGTGACGTGTTTAAAGATGTCCTCAATTACATGAAGCGTTCAGGTTTCGATACTTTCGTGATTAAAGAAGGTAAAGATATTGTTGAAGCGGCTGCAGGATTGGGTGACTTTACCAACCCGTACCAAGCATCGACTGCTGTAAATCAAGCGAATTATCAAACTGGGGCTTAATTTATTAAGTCATTAAAAAGGCTGGACTTATGTCCGGCCTTTTTTTACGATAAAAATCAAATAAAAGATCGCTAAAGACAGTGATGTAACTAGAAAAGTTTAATTTTTGATTCAAATGAAGAGGGTGATATGGGGTATGTCGTTTTTTTAGTGATCGCAACAGTTCTGGGTGGGGGAATACCTGGGTTTTTAATTGGGTTGGGGTTAATTGCATTTTGGATGTGGACAGGTTCAATGGGCACATCCAATCAAAATAATCAGTCAGAAAATCATTCAAATCCACATCAAAATCAATACCAATCGATTCGAAAACTCGAAGCTTGTATTGATATTTTGTGCCAGTTCGCCCTCAAATATGAGCCACATTGGACCAGTGAAAAAGTACAGTTTGTCAAAAATAGTTTTATTCATTTATGTGAAACACCAGAAGATCAAGCCTACCTACGTGATCGGCTCAAAACTGAAAATAGACCACCACTTTTTCAAAATATTCGAACATGGGCAAATTCACGACCACCTCAAAATGATTTAGAAGTCATTTATGCGAAAATTTGCATTTTGGCAGTCAATACTTGTCATGATTTTGAAACCATAAAAAGAGATTGCTTTAGTGCAGGGACTTCCTTTGGTTTATCTTTTCATTATTGTGATGATCAGTTGAAACAAATTTTGTTAGAGCGTGAACAGCACCATCAAGAGTATGAACAGCATCATCAGGGTTCAGATCATTCCTATGATCATGCTTCGGATAGATCATCCTCTCATTCAGAGGTAGAACGTGCAGCTGAGATTTTAGGTATTTCCCCAAATGCAACTCGAGATGAAATCCAAAAAGCTTATCGAATTAAAATTAAAGATTTTCACCCTGATCGGAACGTCAATGTGACCGATGCCGTCAAGCAAATGCTGGAACAGCAAGCCCATTTGATCAATAGTGCCCGAGATACTTTAATGAAACACATCGCGTCATGAATTGAATGAGGCAAATGACTTTTTAAACGTTGATAAAATAAAATATAGTTAGGGGGACAAATGTCAAATCAAGACAACTCAGATCATCAGGATTTAAATATTACAAATCCTCATCAGTATTGGGGAATGGACGATAAGCAAATTCAGAAGGAATCATTCAGCAATCATGATCCTGTAAATGAGTCTATTGAAGTGAAAGCAGATGATGCAAAGAAAAGATCCTTCGGTGATGGTGTGAGTTTTGGTTTATTGGCTTCTGGTCTTTCTGGATTAATTGCAATGGGGAGTATGGGGACTTTAGCGGGCCCAGTTGCCATAATTTTATTCATCATTTTTATATACTGCTGTGTCACCAAAGGCTGGAAGTTTGTTTTAGGTTATTTTTTAGTGATGTTGATCTTTGCCATCATCTTGGTTGCTGGGTTATATGTATTTATTGCTTCAATTTAACGATTGATCGAAAGTGATGAATTGATTTATTCAAAATACATCCATAGACAAGCCCAGTTAAATCCGCATGTTTCTGTTATAGGAATGTATTCAAAAGCTTTTAGGGTTTTTGAATGGTAAATATGATTTGAATGATAAATATGATCCTGAATAGATGAAAGTAAAAGCATTTTAATCAATCACCAATCAATCACCAATCAATCAGTTAAGTCATTTGATTTAGCTGATTTTTAAGAGCATATGCATAGTACTCAATCCTGAGTCAGTATACACTTCATGCATAATCACTGATCATTACGCTAATAATGTCTTTCATTCTTTCAAAAATAAATCTAGGTGTGTTTTGGTTGCTGATCGCCATTGCAACAGATGTACTTTCTACGTTTTATTCAGCCAAAGGCAATGGACTGGTCAATAAGTTTGATCAAGGCATTGCACTTGTGCTCTATATTATTTCATTTGCTTGCGCTGCCTATGCTTTAAAGTTTATGCAAGCGGGAATTTTGTATGTGCTTTGGTCAGGGCTTGGCGTGATTGCCACAGCATTACTGGCTAAAGCTTTTTTAGGGCAACATATTGATATGGCAGGTTGGATCGGTATTGCCTTTATTGTGGTGGGGCTCACGATTATTGCTCAATTTTCCAATATTGATGTGTAGCATCAGTGCCTACTCAATACGGTTATAGAGCAATCATATTGTTACACAATGCATTTATGTATTTAAATGTTGTTTAAGCATCTTCCAGTTGACAGTTAATCATCCATTGAATTCCGAATTGATCGGTAAAAGCACCATATAGTGCACCCCAAAAGGTTTTGTCTAACGGCATTTCAATGGTGCCATTGATAGACAATTTTTCAAAAAGTTCATAAGCTTTGCTTTGTTCATGTTTTTCAAGGTTGATTGAAATATAGTGATTGGTCCCGACAATGAACGGCAAATTGTTTTGTGCACAAAATTGTTCATTGACATCAGATGCCATTAAAACAATCTGATCTGTAATGGCCAATGAGATATGCATAATCTTTTGTTTATCTTCTTCACTTAGAATGACACCATCTTGTGGTGGTAGATCACCATAGCGAGACAAAAAAGTCACTTCGCCAGCAAAAGCATTTTGATAAAAGGTAAATGCTTGTTCAGCTTGACCTTGAAAGTTGAGATAATGATTGAGTTGCATGTTAATGTCCTGTTCTTTTTATAGCGGTTCTGTCTAATTTAACAAGCTTAAGATTTATTTTGCATAAACAAAGTGATTAAAATGTAAGCATAAAAAATCCCTCATGCTGAGGGATTTTTTAAATAGTCGTTCATCTTATAAATGTAGAACTTATAACAGTTCAATTGCTACAGCAGTTGCTTCACCACCACCAATACAAAGTGCTGCGATACCGCGTTTACCGCCTGTACGTTTTAACGCATGAATCAACGTGAGGATGATACGAGAACCTGTCGATCCAACAGGATGACCCAAGGCACAAGCACCGCCATTGATATTCACTTTTTCTGCATCAAGTTTGAACTCATCAATTGGACACATGGTCACCATGGCAAACGCTTCATTGATTTCCCATAGATCAACATCAGAAACATTCCAACCTGTTTTGTCTAATACTTTTTGAATTGCACCGACAGGAGCGATGGTAAATTCTGAAGGGTGTTGTGAATTCGATGCATAAGCGACAATTTTAGCCAAAGGTTTTAAGCCTTTCGCAGATGCATTATCTGCTGATGTTAATACTAATGCAGATGCACCATCCGAGATTGAGCTGGCATTTGCAGCTGTAATCGTTCCATCTTTTGCAAAAGCAGGACGTAAAGTTGGGATTTTTTCAATATTGGCATTGAATGGTTGTTCGTCTTTATCAACGACCACATCACCTTTACGTGATTTCACCGTCACAGGTGCGATTTCATCTGCAAAATAACCTTCGTTAATGGCCGTTTGTGCACGTTTGAGTGAGCGAATCGCAAATTCATCCATTTGTTCACGGGTATAGCCTTTGGTATTTGCCATATCTTGAGCAAATGAACCCATTAAGCGACCTGTTTCAGCATCTTCCAGACCATCTAAGAACATATGATCTTTAATATCGCCATGTCCCATACGGTATCCAGATCGTGCTTTGGTCAATACATATGGTGCATTACTCATGGATTCCATACCACCAGCCACCACAATATTTGCGGAACCAGCTTTAATCATGTCTGCTGCTTGCATCACAGCTTTCATACCTGAACCACATAGTTTATTGATGGTGACAGCACCTGTAGAATCAGGTAATCCTGCTTGGCGCATTGCTTGACGGGCAGGCCCTTGTTTTAGACCCGCTGGAAGTACACAGCCCATAATGACTTCTTCGACATCAGTTGGTTGTAGGCCTGCGCGAGCGATCGCTTCTTTAATGGTTACAGCGCCTAATTCAGGAGCAGTGACGCTCGATAGACTTCCTTGAAAGCCACCCATGGCTGTACGTGCACCATTGACAATTACGATGTCAGTCATTTTTTATCTCCATTTGTTGTATTGCATATTTTTTCAAATCTAAAGCAGTATATTGAAAAAAATATAAGAATAAAGGGCAAACTGTGTACGCCGATCTCTTGGTTTATTCATCTTTAAATCAAAAAATAATGTAAATACCAACATATCATCGCTAAAAATTCATTCAACATTTTTTGATTTTGACCAGTCGGGTATTTCCCATTTGACTGATAGGGATATAGAGATTTTCACCAGAAAGTTTAAAACTACAATAATAAAAAGCGCCTTGAGAGCCTCTTGGAAGTCCAGTATCGGACTGAAATGTTACAGTTTGTAAATTTGCAACACCACCACGCCACTGTAATTCACCATACTTGAAGTTGTTATTTGTGATGCGTATCACAGTTTCTCCAAATTCATATTTCTTATTATGATTATCATCAATAAAAATAATAAGTGATTTATTCCATTGGTTTTTTCCACAAGTTTGTTGATTTTCAGAGCTACATATCACGACTTCTGCCTGCCGCATTCGTGCTGTATTTTTAGCTAAACTTACTTGTTGTTGTATTAGGGGATAGATTTGAGCAATTTCTTGTTTTGCCTGAAAGCGTTCAAAATAAGGTATTCCAAGGCTAATCAAGATAATAAGGATAGCCAAGATGGCAATAAGCTCAAAAAGAGTAAACGCATTTTCTTTACAATAGGGATACATTGAGTTATCTTCTTTATAAGTTGTAATAATTTGAAATAATTAATGATTATTATGATTTTAACGATAAAAAGAGCAGTGTAAAAAGAGTTACTATTAGCTCAAATTTGCTGTTAAAATAGGCGAAACGAGAAGATAGGCTATTCACAAAAAATAATTGAGCGAAAATTTACCGAATTACAACGGAAATTGTAAGTAATTTTGTCAATAATTCACTTGATTAGATTTATCAAGCACTTGGAAAACCCTTCTAGTGTTTGTATTATTCAACGTGAGTAGCTTAAAAAAAATACTGGGGTATAAAAAAGCCTATCTCAGGAAGCCAGAAATTTTGGGCTGAGCTTGAACAACAATTGTTATATCTGGAGGATATCCATGAAATTGAGTCGTATTGCACTTGCTATGCTTGTTGCTACACCATTTGCTGCTGCTAACGCGGGCGTTACTATTACTCCGCTTTTAGTTGGTTACACATTCCAAGACACTAAACATAATAATGGCGCTGATCATTTAACATCTGCTCCTGAAATCCAAGATGATTTATTCGTTGGTGCTGCACTAGGTGTAGAATTGACTCCTTGGTTAGGTTTTGAAGCTGAATACAACCAAGTTAAAGGTGATGTTGACGGTAATGTTGGCGTTGCACCAGGTGCTGAATACAAACAAACTCAAATCAACGGTAACTTCTACGTTACTTCTGATTTGATCACTAAAAACTATGACAGCAAAATCAAGCCTTACGTACTAGTAGGTGCTGGTCACTACAAATACGACTTTGATGGTGTTGCTGGTTATAAAAAAGATGAAGGTACTCTATACAACGGTGGTGTAGGTGCATTCTGGCGTTTAAATGATGCATTGTCTCTTCGTACTGAAGCGCGTGCAACGTATAACCAAGAAGAAGATTTCTGGAACTACACAGCTTTAGCTGGTCTTAACGTAGTTCTTGGTGGTCACTTGAAACCTGCTGCTCCAGTTGTTGAAGTTGAACCTGTAGCTCCAGCTCCAGTTCCAGCTCCAGTTGAACCAGCTCCACAGCAATTGACTGAAGATTTGAACATGGAACTTCGTGTGTTCTTTGACACGAACAAATCTAACATCAAAACTCAGTACAAGCCTGAAATCGCTAAAGTTGCTGAAAAGTTAGCTGAATACCCGAATGCGACTGCTCGTATCGAAGGTCACACAGATAACACTGGTCCACGTAAGTTAAACGAACGTTTATCTTTAGCTCGTGCTAACTCTGTTAAATCAGCTCTTGTAAATGAATACAACGTTGATGCATCTCGTTTGTCTACTCAAGGTTTCGCTTGGGATCAACCGATTGCTGACAACAACACTAAAGAAGGTCGTGCTATGAACCGCCGTGTGTTCGCGACAATCTCTGGTAGCCGTACTGTTACAGGTCAATAATTTAAAGATTAATTATTGATAAAAAACGACTCTTCGGAGTCGTTTTTTTTTGTTAAAAAACAACAATAATTTAAAATAAATGTGATACAGTTTGCAAAATAAATCTACGCGTTATAACAAAAAAGAGATTGAGCAAATGTCAAAAAAATTATTTTTAACTGTATCACTTAGCGTATTGTTTACAGGTTGTGCAACACAATGTGTCATTCCAAGCCCTAAAGCAGAAAAGCAATCATATAATAAACATATATTGAATGAGCTAAAAAATGGCGTAAACATTTACTTCGAAAAGGGTTCTACTCAAGTTGAACCACAGTATTTAGCTTATTTAGATACTGTGGCTAAATCTTTAGCCCAAAATTCGAGTTATGTGTTGGAGCTTGAAGGTCATACAGATAGTACGGGATCATTAGCGGCCAACAAAAAAGTCTCTTTAAACCGTGCAAATACGATTCGTAATAAACTGATTGTTGAATACAACGTCAATCCAAACCAAGTGAAAGCATTTGGAGTGGGCCCAGACAAACCGATTGCGAGTAATGCAACTGAAGAAGGTCGTGCGAAAAACCGTCGTGTCAGTGGTATTTTAAAAATTCAATAATTCAATCATGTATCTACATTTATGTTGTAATGTTGATTGATGAACCAATAAAAAAACAGCCATGAGGCTGTTTTTTTTATGTCTAGAGCAAATCTGTTAATTTATTCGCGGTCAAGATTTAAAGGTTGTACATCCATTTCTTTATAAGAAATGATTTTGGTTTTGTTCTTCCATTTATAGCCAAACCAAATGACCAAGAACAAAGGGATGCTGATATAAGTTGACAGTAAGCCTAGCCAATCAATTTTTCCGCCCAATAATGCTTGGTAGTTTTGACCCAAAATAATTACTGAACACAAAATGAAGGCAAACCAAGGTGCAAATGGGAAAAATTTAGCCGTATATGCCAGGTCTTCAAGTTTATAACCTTGAGCGAGATAACCTTTACGGAAGCGATAATGAGAAATCGCAATGCCTAACCAAACAATAAATCCACACATGCCAGACATGTTTAGAAGCCAGTTAAACACTTCTTGTTGTCCAATAAACGTGGTTAAAAAGCAAAGTGCAGCTACAGCAGTTGTTGCATACAGTGCATGCATAGGCACACCGCGCTTATCAAGTTTGGCAAACCATCTTGGTGCTCGACCTTCACGTGCCATATCGAACAGCATACGTGTAGATGAATACATGCCAGAGTTACCTGCAGATAAAATAGCAGTCAAAATCACGGCATTCATTAGGCTTGCAGCAAATGCAAAACCCGCTTGTTCGTAAAGTAAAGTGAATGGTGAAAGTGCAATATCTTCACTTGAAGCGGCTTGTAAAAGGCGAGGGTCATCATAAGCAACTAAAGTCCCAATGATGAAAATACACACCACATAGAACAATAAAATACGCCAGAAAATTTGTTTAATCGCAATAGGAATGGTCTTTTTCGGATCTTTCGACTCACCAGCTGCAACACCAACCATTTCCGTACCTTGGAAGGAGAATCCAGCAATCATTGCTACGCCAATGAGGGCTTGAAAACCACCCACAAAAGGTGCGTCACCATGTGTCCAGTTTTGGAACGTCACCATACCTGGTGTCATCATGATTTTAGCAATCATGGCAATACCAATAATGATAAATACAATAATAGCGATCACTTTAACCAGTGAGAAAAGGAACTCACTTTCACCAAAGCCTTTCACAGTTAAGGCATTGATTCCAAATATGATAGCTAAAAAGATTGCACTCCAGTAGAAACCAGGAATATCTGGAAACCAGAATTTCATAATCAATTGTACAGCAACAAGCTCAAACGCAACGGTAATGGCCCAGTTGTACCAATAATTCCAACCGAGTGCGAAACCAAATCCGCCTTCAACGTATTTCGTACCATAGGTGAAAAACGCACCTGATGTTGGATTGTGGGTCGCTAATTCACCTAAACTGGTCATTAAGAAATAAATCATAATGCCGATCAAAGCGTATGCGAGTAATGCTCCACCAGGACCTGCGTTGGCAATGGTTGCTCCTGAGGCAAGGAATAAACCTGTACCAATCGACCCACCAATGGCGATCATATTGAGATGGCGAGCACCGAGCTTTCGCTTCAAATGCTGAGATTGATCTGTTTCGCTCATCGACGTTCCTTAAGATTTCTTCTGAGTGTTAGCAAACAACACTTTAAAGCCTTGTTGATCAGCCTTGGTTGTACACTGACCAAAGTTTTGTTCAATTAAAATTGGATAATTTAAGAAGCGATTTGCCACTATCCAGAGTTCACCACCTGACTTTAAGTGGCGACGCGCATTTTTACACAAATTTTCACTGGCATTGTAGTTTGTTTGAATCCCTTGGTGGAATGGAGGATTACTGACAATGGCATGTAAAAAGAGTGGGGCATCTTCAATACCCGTGACTGCTTTTACTTCGAGTTGCTCAGGAGTGAGTTGATTTTTTGCAAAGGTCATACGTGTTGATTCAAGTGCAAAGGCATCAACATCCATCGCAAAAATACGATTTTTCGGATTAAGCTTGGCCAAATAAGCGCTAATCACACCGGCTCCACAGCCGAAGTCCGCAATTTTACCTGAAGTTACTTGGTTTAAGTATGGCAATAAAACTGCTGTGCCAACGTCCAAATTCTTTTGACTAAACACGCCTGGCAATGCACAAATGGTCAACTCTCCATTAGGGGTATTGACTGTGTATTGTTGCGCCCAATCTGCCAAATTTTTCGAGGTAACCGTTTTTTCAATGCTGAGTTGCCACATTTGACAGTGACGTGCACTGTCTAATTTTGTGGTTTTACCAAAAGGTTGCATTTGCTTTGCAGCACGTTCAACACCACCTTTCTTTTCTCCCACCAAGAACACAGATGCACCCAGTGATAATCTGTGAATCACATTATGCAGAATATAATTCAAGAGTTCTTTTGCTTTTGGCACAAAAATGATCACTTGATCAAATTCGTGTTCAGGTAAAGTCACGCCAAAATGTACATTGGCTTGTTGGCTTAAAAAATACTGATATTCGTTAAAATTCCATGTCCAAACAGAAGATTCGATGTCTTGTTCTAGATGAGAGATTAAGTCATCTGTAGGGGCATTAATCAGTAGTACACGACCAGAAAGATATTCATGCTGTCGAATGACAACTTCACTTCTCGGATCCATTTTGACTCTCCATTGAACAACTCTGCCCAGACAATGCTGGGCAGAGTGGCTTCTGAAATGAAATTATTTCTTCGTTTCAGGAAGAATAATATTTAATAACAATGCTGCAATACCGCCTGTCGCCACACCAGAACTAAAGATGTTACGGAATAATTCAGGCAAATGCTCTAAGATTTGTGGAACTTGAGCAACACCTAATCCAAGCGCAAGTGAAATTGCAATAATAAGAAGGGCACGTCTGTCTAGTTGAATACCCGCAAGAATGTTAATGCCAGACGCTGCAACTGCGCCGAACATCACCATCACTGCACCACCTAATACCGCTTGAGGCACGGCTTGAATGACGCCAGAAACACAAGGCAATAAACCTAAAAGGACCAAAAGTGCTGCAATCCAGATACCCACATAACGGCTGGCAACACCCGTAAGTTGAATCACACCATTATTTTGGGCAAATACAGAGCTAGGGAAGGTGTTAAAAAGTCCAGCTAAGAAAGAATTTGCGCCATTGACCAAAACACCACCCTTAATGCGTTCCATCCATTTTGGACCATCAACAGGTTGGTTTGAAATTTTTGAAGTTGCAGTAATATCACCAATGGCCTCGAGTGAAGTCACAAGGTAGATAAACACCATTGGAATAAATAAACTCCAAGAAAAACTAAGACCAAAATGCATAGGTGTTGGTATCTGAACAACAGGTGAATCTTGAAGTCCTGAAAAATCAAGGTGTCCCATAACGCCAGCAAGCGCATAACCCACGACAAGTGCAATCAAAATGGCTGAACTTTTAATCCAAGTGACACGTAAACGGTTCAATAAAATAATTAAAGCCAATACAGTACAAGACATCATTAGATTGTCAGCATTGGCAAATGTTTTATCACTCATGGCTTGATAGCCACCGCCCATACTGATCAGACCTTCTTTAATCAAGGTTAAACCGATCAGTAACACCACAATACCTGTAACCAATGGAGTAATCAGTTTTTTGACCCAAGGTAAAATGCGCGATACGCCCATCTCAATAAATGAACCAGCAATCACGACCCCAAATATGGAAGCCATAACGGTGTTGACAGGAGTCCCTGCAGCAACCATTGTCGAACCAATACCAATAATAGGTCCAATAAAGTTAAAGCTGGTGCCTTGCACAATCAGTAAACCTGCACCAAACGGACCAACTTTTTTACATTGTAAAAAAGTTGCGATACCTGAAATCACCAATGACATGGATAAAATCATGTTGGTATCTTCTTTTGAGACACCGAGTGCTAAACAAATCAACAAACCTGGCGTAACAATGGGAACAATAATGGCCAATAAATGTTGAAAAGCAGCTAAAAATGCAACAAAAGGTTTCGGTCGATCATTTAAACCATAAACCAAATCAAGTTGATCTTTTTGCTCGGAAGAAGTGTTAAAGTCAGACATAAGTCGCACAGCTTGGGCAAGATGGCGCTATTCTAATCGAGATAGAGGGCTTTATAAAACCAAAAGACAGGCTTTTGTCAAAAAAAATCGAGATTGCTGCTGATCAGTCACTACTAAAAGTTTAGTTTTTTCTGTATAATTTGCCCTCAAATTAAATACGCATTGAATTTACATGTCAGATATTAAAACTCTCCGTAACATCGCCATTATTGCGCACGTCGATCATGGTAAAACCACTCTTGTAGACAAACTTTTGCAGCAATCAGGTGCTCTTGGTGATCGCGCGGGTGAGATCGAGCGTGTCATGGATTCGGGCGCTATCGAATCTGAACGTGGTATTACCATTCTTGCAAAAAACACTGCAATTAAATGGACTGATGCCCGTACAAACACTGAATACCGCATCAACATTGTGGACACCCCAGGACACGCCGACTTCGGTGGTGAAGTTGAACGTGTTCTTTCTATGGTTGACTGTGTATTGCTTCTAGTGGATTCACAAGAAGGTCCAATGCCACAAACTCGTTTCGTAACGCAAAAAGCGTTCGCACGTGGTTTGAAACCAATCGTCATTATCAACAAAGTTGATAAGCCAAGCGCGCGTCCAGATTGGGTCATCGACCAAGTATTCGATTTGTTCGATAACTTAGGTGGTACTGACGAACAGTTAGATTTCCCAGTTGTTTATGCTTCTGGTCTACGTGGTGTTGCTGGTCCTTCTCCAGAAGAACTTGCTGACGATATGACACCATTGTTCCAAACAATTGTAGACATCGTTGAGCCGCCAGCAGTTGACGTTGATGGCCCGTTCCAAATGCAGATCTCATCACTTGACTATAACAGCTTTGTTGGTGTTATCGGTGTAGGTCGTATTCAACGTGGTTCAGTTAAATTGAACACACAAGTAACTGTTATTGATAAAGAAGGTAAGACACGTAACGGTCGTATCTTAAAAATCATGGGTTACCACGGTCTTGATCGCGTGGATATTGAAGAAGCAAATGCAGGTGATATCGTTTGTGTAACAGGTATTGATGAGCTTCATATCTCTGACACCATTTGTGACCCTAAAAACGTTGAAGCATTACCAGCATTATCTGTAGATGAACCTACAGTAACAATGACTTTCCAAGTAAACAACTCACCGTTTGCTGGTAAAGAAGGTAAATTTGTCACTTCACGTAATATCCGTGAACGTTTAGACCGTGAATTGATTCATAACGTTGCTTTACGTGTTGAAGATACTGATTCTCCAGACCGTTTCAAAGTATCTGGTCGTGGTGAACTTCATCTTTCAGTTCTTATTGAAAACATGCGTCGTGAAGGCTTCGAGATGGGTGTTTCTCGTCCGCAAGTAATCTTGAAAGAAGTTGACGGCGAAAAACAAGAGCCATACGAAAACGTTACTTTTGACGTTGAAGAACAGCACCAAGGCGCTGTAATGGAACAAATGGGTCACCGTAAAGGTGAAATGACCAATATGGAAGTTGACGGTAAAGGCCGTATCCGTATTGAAGCAACTGTTCCTTCACGTGGCTTGATTGGTTTCCGTTCTGAATTCTTGACCATGACTTCTGGTACAGGGATCATGACTTCAAGCTTCTCGCATTACGGTCCTATGAAACAAGGTACTGTTGCGAAACGTCAAAACGGTGTATTGATTTCTATGGTTCAAGGTACTTGCTTGGGCTATGCTTTGTTTACACTTCAAGACCGTGGTCGTCTATTTGCTAAACCACAGTTAGAAGTTTACGAAGGTATGATCATTGGTATTAACTCTCGTTCTGATGACATGACAGTTAACCCAACTAAAGCGAAACAGTTAACAAACGTACGTGCTTCTGGTACTGACGAAGCGTTAACTTTAGTTCCTGCTGTAGAATATACTCTTGAACAAGCGCTTGAATTCATTGAAGATGATGAATTAGTTGAAGTAACACCGAAGTCAATCCGTATCCGTAAACGTTGGTTGACTGAAAACGAACGTAAACGTAATCGTTCAGGTAAATAATACCCAGATCAACATTGTTGATCTCAGGTATTGAAAAAATGCTATCCATTTATGGGTAGCATTTTTTTATATAAAAATTACCAATTTAATATAATAAAATTTATTTATTCCGATAAAATTACACGAATTTTAAATTGAAATGCGCTAATTAATTAAATGAAGAAAGATTGCTTTGCGCAGTATATTTCAATGCTTTAAAAATATGTCTTGTAAAATTTGAGGGAAATATGAGTATCATTCAAGAGTTTAAAGAATTTGCTGTCAAAGGCAATGTCATGGATTTAGCCATTGGTGTAATCATTGGTGGTGCGTTTGGCAAAATTATTGATTCATTGGTTAAAGATATCATCATGCCATTAATCTCTTGGATTCTGGGTGGCGATGTTGACTATACCAACTGGTTTGTTGTGTTGGGTGATAACCCTGGAAACATTCAAACGTTGAAAGCAGCTCAAGACCTAGGCTTAAATGTATTTGCCTACGGTAGTTTCTTAACAGTACTGATCAACTTCTTGTTACTGGCATGGGTAGTATTTTTACTTGTAAAAGTTATCAACCGTATACGTAAAACAGAACCTGCTGTAGAAGCGCCAGCCGCAACGCCAGAAGATATTGAATTGTTACGTGAAATTCGTGATGAATTAAAACGTCGTCCACAATAAGTCTTAGGTGTTTATTTTAAATATTTAGAATGAATTCTGATGCTTAGAAAGGTGCACTCTGTGCGCCTTTTCTATATTTGAAACATCGATAGTAAAAAATAATCGAATGAATACTTTCGGAATATGATGGTCATACTTGTAAAGTGGCGTAAATAAGAATAAAAAATAAGCATGGATAAAAAAATCAAGCAAGTGTTAAACGTCATTATCTTTGATTTAGACCGAACCATTTTTGATTGGGATCAGGTACAAATTTTGGCGCGTTTAAAAGTGGATAAACTGCTCGAATATTATGAGATAGATCCGCATGATTTTTGGCTAAGTTATGATAAACATCACGATGCTTTATTTCAGTCATTTGTTCAGCATGAACTCACAGCAAAAGAATATCGAATCATCAGATTTCAAAAGCCACTTGAATGTTTTCAAATTTTTGATCGTAGTCTGGCGATACAACTCAATGATTGTTTTATCGATTTTGCATTGAATCAGGCCATATTCTGCGATGGTGCTGAAGAAGCACTTCAGATTTGTAAACAGTATCCAGTTAAAAGGGTTGTATTAAGCAATGGTCCTGCACATGGGCAGAGAAAGAAAATAGAAAAATTAAAATTACACCAATGGTTTGATGCATTTTATATCAGTGAGGAACGTGAAATCGCAAAACCAGCGCCTCAGGCATTTTTACAAATTTGCGATGATTTTAATGTGCTTCCATGTACTTGTTTAATGGTAGGCGATGATCTTGAGATGGACATATTGCCTGCGATACAAACAGGTATGCAGGCATTTTGGGTGAAAAATCCAATCAAATTTCAACAACATCATAGCCATAGTCCACGACATTTAACTGAATTGAAGTCAGTTTTAGAGACTTTTGACTTTGATTATGACCATGAGTCAGAAAATTTAATCTAAATAGAAGAAAATTTGGATTAAGATTAAAAATCCATACGGAACTTAATTTCAAGTAAATGCCAGCCAAATTGACTTTTGATCGGGCCATGCAATTCACGTTCAGCCAAGGTAAATACAGCTTTATCAATAGGTGCAACAAGTTGTCCTTTTTTAATTTCACCCAGTTCACCGCCTTTTTTTGCTGAAGGACAGGTGGAATGTTGTTTCGCGATTTTGGCAAAATCTGCACCTGACTGAATTTTCTTTTTCAGTTGTTCAGCCAGTTCTTTGTCTTTAACAAGGATGTGACGGACGATGGCAGATTTCATGATTGAGTTCCTTTCACAGATTTTTTCGATGGCACTTTAACTTTTTTTAAGGGTTGGCACTCAGGACAAAATACACTTGCACGTTGCCCAAGCTTTAAGTTTTCTAATGTGGTTTCACAATTGATGCACATTTCGCCCGCACGACCATATGCCAACAGCGTTTGTTGGAAATAACCATTTTCACCCATCGCATTGGTGTAATCACGAAGTGTAGAACCACCTAAATCAATCGCTTGTTTTAAAATACGTTTGATTTCTAACACCAGTTTTTCAATTTGATTTTTAGATAGACTAGACGCAGGTTGGGCAGGGTGAATCCCAAGATTGAACAAACTTTCTGTTGCATAGATATTGCCAACACCCACCACCACATGGTTATCCATGATTGCTACTTTAATGGCGATATTTTTATTTTTAAGTTTTGAAGCTAGATATTCTGCATTGAATTGATCACTTAACGGTTCTGGACCAAGCGTATCGATGAGTTTTGTTTGTGATGTTTTATCTAACCAAAGGATACAACCGAAGCGTCTTGGATCGTGGTATCGCAACTGATCATCTTCAAATTGGATGATTAAATGATCGTGCTTTCTCAATTCGGTATTTGCGTCACATAAGCGGAAACTACCCGACATGCCCAAATGCCAGAGCATGGTGTCATGCTCAAACGCGGCCAAAATATATTTGGAACGGCGTGTGAGTTTCAACAGCTTTTGACCCTGAAGCTTTTGAATATTTTTAGGAATAGGCCAGCGTAAACTTGGATTATTCACTTGAACAGACATGACTTTTTGTCCAACTAAAGGCAATAAGCTGGTTTTGGTCGTTTCAACTTCAGGTAATTCAGGCATATGTTTGGCTAGAGATTGACGTTATTGCTTAATATCGGGGTGAGCGCATATGAATACAAGTCATATTTTCATTTAAATAAAAGTGAAAAATCATGGAGGATACAAATAGCATATCGTGTAAAAAATATGTCTAATCGATGTCTTTTTATATCAACATGAGGCACATTAAATCATTCAGTTGTTTTTTTAAATATTCAATAAGTTATTAAATTTTAAGTCATATACAAAACCAATGATGATGATTTATCACATCATAAAAAATGATGAGATTTTTCAATGAAAACACTGTAATTTCAGCACTCAATTTTTAGCACCTATTTTGCTAATCTCCCGCTGTTATTGCTGTTTTTCAAAGAGTCTGCATGAAAAAAACCAGTTTTACACTTTTTGCCTCGCTTTTATGTGTTGTAACTACGGTTTATGCAAAGCATAGCGACCAAAACAGCAGTTATAGTATCGGAGATCAAAACAGCAATAGGACACGCTTGGCACAACAGGGGATAAAATTTGATGCTGCGTTGTTTAGCGATACAGCATACCTTGTCAGTGGTGGACATCTTGCTGGTGCAAGACCAGAAACCTCTGCACATTTTAATATTGGCACTGAATTGGACATGAAAAAAATGGCCGGTTGGGATGGGGTGAAAATCCGAGCAGTTGTGTCAGCGCGTCAAGGTCAAAGTACTGGGGTACGTCATTTACAACATCCGTCTGCACCTCAACTTTCAAACTCACAAGTGACTTTTGGACGGGGGAATCAACATACACGATTATCAGAACTCTCGATTGAAAAGCAATTCAGCAATTCTGGACTCAATATAAAAGTGGGGCGTATCACCATCGGAAATGATTTTGATGTGATGGCTTGTGATTTCCAAAATAGTTCATTTTGCGGTGCTCAAATGGGTAAATGGCAAAGTAATCTTTGGATGAATAATCCTGTTGCATCATGGGGTGGGCGAGTGAGATATGACTTCGATCCTGAATTGACCATGCAAATGGGGATATATGAGTTTAATCCTGACAATGGCAAAAGTAATGCTGAAGGCTTGGGCTGGAGTTTAAGTACTGCACATGCTGATGGTGTGACTATTCCAATAGAAATGATTTGGAAACCACAATCGTTTATCAATGGGCTACCAGGAAGTTATCGTATTGGGGCTTTATACAATACTGCCCATGATCCAAATAATCAGAAAAATATCGCCACAGGATTGCCCGAAGACCACAGCACAGGGGGGTGGATTGCAATTGAACAACAGTTGACTTCTACAGGTTCAGACAAACAAGGCTTAGAAATGTTTGAAAATTTTACTTGGCATGATCAAGCGACCAATAAGATTGATAATACTGAGCAAATTGGGCTTGAGTATATTGGATTGGGGACAGATCATCCTGATGATATGATTGGTTTGGCTGTCAATCGTGTTCATTTAAATAAACATTTTGTACATGCGAAAGTTGCAAATGGGCAACATCAATTCAATGCTGAAGCAGAGTATAATATAGAGCTCAATTATAACTGTCATCTCGGTAAGAAAATTCTCATTCGTCCAGATGTGCAGTATGTTATTCATCCTGGTTCAACACATAACGTGAATAATGCCTTCGTCCTTGGTTTGAGTACAAAGGTGACATTCTAAGCCCATATTAAGGTAAAAAGATGCAAGGTAAAAAATCATGGACTCCTGCACATTTGAGTTTACTTTGTTTAACTGCGTGTATTTGTCAAAGTCTTTATGCGCAAAGTGCTGAGTCTGAATTCGAGTCAGTTGTTTTACCCACTTTAAAAATAGAAGCGGCTCGTACAGATACCAGCTGGTTAGAAACACCTGCTTCGGTATATCGAATAGATCAGAAAAATAATCAAAATAACCTCGGTGTAAACCTAACGGAAACCTTAAAAGGTGTGCCAGGGCTTCAGATCAATAACCGTGAAAACTATGCGCAAGATTTGCAAATCTCGATGCGTGGTTACGGTGCTCGCTCTACATTTGGTGTTCGTGGTATTCGCTTATATGTCGATGGAATTCCTGCGACGATGCCTGATGGTCAAGGTCAAACCTCAAATATTGACTTAAGCAGTTTGGATCACATTGAAGTATTGGGTGGACCTTTTTCATCGCTTTATGGAAACTCATCTGGCGGCACAATTTTGACCACGACCAAACAAGGTCAAGGTCGTGATTCAATTGAAATGGGATATAGCACAGGTTCACATAACAAAAATCGTGGCGATATTATTTTGCAAGGCGGTGCTGATAAAGCAGGCGAGCCAAGTTATGTGGTGAGTACCTCGTATTTTGACACTAATGGTTATCGTGAACATAGTGGCTCAGATAAAGTTTTGAGCAATGCCAAATTGACTTGGGATTTGGCAGATGGCTCTAAAATTAATTGGATGCTGAATTACGTTGATATCACAGCGGATGATCCACAAGGTCTGACACGTCCGTTATGGCAAGCGAATCCAAAGCAACAAGTACCATATTTACGCCAATTTAATGTTCGTAAAGACATTAAGCAAACCCAGACGGGTTTAACGTGGTCTAAACCGATTAATGATCAGCATCAAATTGATGCCATGGTCTATGCAGGTAATCGTGAAGTTACCCAATACCAGTCAATTCCTGATACTGCACAAAAGAATCCACGTCATGCGGGTGGCGTCATTGATTTTGAACGTAATTATTATGGGACAGATTGGCATTGGACAGGTAAAAATTTGTTACCTAACACCCGAATAACAGCAGGTTTGGCATTTGATTACATGGATGAAGACCGTAAAGGTTATGAAAATTATGTACTTGAAAATAATTTGCCTCAGTATGGTGTGAAAAGTGATTTGCGCCGTAATGAAAATAATACGTTGTGGAATTTAGACCCGTATTTGCAAGCGTCATGGAATATGATTCCAACGGTACGTTTGGATGCAGGTGTGCGTTATAGTAATGTGCATTATGAATCCAAAGATCATTATATTGTCAGTGGAAATGGTGATGATAGTGGTAAGACCGACTATGACAAAGTTCTGCCTTCAGCAGCATTAAGTTGGCAAATTCATCCATCTACAAATCTTTACGCAAGTTATGCCAAAGGTTTTGAAACACCGACATTTACGGAAATGGCGTACTCAGCCAATAATGGGATGAATTTTAATTTGAAGCCAGGCAGTAGTGATAACTATGAAATTGGTTTAAAAACACAAAATTTACTCGGTGATTTCACTGTTGCTGTATTTCAGTCTAATACTCAAGATGACATTGTCTCAGCAGGTACTTTAGATGGACGTGCAACCTATAGAAATGCGGATGAGACCTTGCGGCAGGGCGTAGAGTTATCTTGGAATAAGAAATTGTGGCGTCATTTATCTGCGCAGGCGAGTTACAGTTTTATTGATGCAACTTTTGATGCAAATGTTGAAGAAATTCGTGATCAAAACGATCCAGATAAAATTTTAGCTGCTGCAATTGATAAGGGAAATTACATTCCAGGTGTTGCCAAAAACCAAGCTTTTATTGGGCTAGGTTGGTTACCTGAAACAGGTTTCAATGCTGGTGTTGATGTCAAATACATGGATAAAATTTATGTCGATGATATCAACTCAGATACAGCGCCAGACTATATTACGGTGAATGCCGATGTTGGTTATGTATGGCGTAACGATGATTGGAAAGTTCGTACCTATGCACGTATCGATAATTTATTTGATAAAAACTATATTGGTTCCGTGATCGTCAATGATGGTAATGGGCGGTTTTTTGAACCTGCAGATGGTTTAAATTGGAGTGCAGGTTTAAGCGTGACCAAAGCTTTTTAATGACTTAGTTCTGCTAAGTAAGTTATCGGATAATGAAGCCATTTCAATGAGGAAGATGATATGTCGTTACTGTTCCAACCCATTCAATTTGGGTCATTGAAACTTGACAATAAAATTGTGATTGCACCCATGTGTCAGTATTCAGCGACGGATCAAGGTGAAGTGACGTACTGGCATGAACAGCAATGGGCTTCTTACGCATTGTCCGGTGCTGGTCTATGTATCATTGAAGCAACAGCAGTGCAACCCGAAGGACGTATTAGTTATGCTGACTTGGGTTTATGGAATGATTTGCAACGTGCTCAAATGAAGGCTTTGCTGGAAAAGGTGCGATCACTTTCACCTATGCCCATTGCTATTCAGTTGGCACATGCGGGACGTAAGGCTTCGACCGATAAACCCTGGGGTGGCCGCAACCAGATTGCACCGACAGATGAGCATGGTTGGCAAACGGTTTCTGCGAGTGATGTTCCATTTAATGAAAGTGACATTGCACCACATGCATTGACTGTGGATGAAATTAGAAAGATTGTGGATGATTTTGCACAAGCTGCGGTGCGTGCTGTGGATGCAGGCTTTAATTTAATTGAAGTTCATGCTGCACATGGTTATTTACTACATCAGTTTATGTCGCCACTTTCAAACAAACGCACCGACGAATATGGTGGCAGTTTTGAAAATCGTATTCGTTTGACTCTAGAAGTTTTCCAAGCCATTCAAAATGCAGTTCCAAAAGATTATCCAGTGGGTATTCGAATTTCTGCAACAGACTGGATGGATGGCGTAGAGAGTTGGAATGTTGAGTCAAGTATTGGTTTATCCAAAGCACTTGCTCAGTTGGGTGCTGTGTATATTCATGCGTCATCAGGTGGTTTACATGTTAAACAAGACATTCAGATTGGTGCGAACTATCAAGTTCCATTCGCCAAAGCGATTAAAGAAAATGTCGATATTCCTGTGATCGCAGTGGGTTTAATTACGGAAGCTGAGCAAGCAGAAGAGATATTGAAAAACAATGAGGCTGATGCGATTGGACTCGCACGTGCAATACAGTATGACCCACGTTGGCCATGGCATGCAGCTGCTGCGTTAGGTGCTGAAATCAAGATCAGTCCTCAATATTTACGTTCACAACCACATGGATTGAAAGCTTTATTTAAAGCCTTTTAAGTGATTTTTCAGACATGATAAAAGCCCTGAATTTCAGGGTTTTTTATGACCGATTTTTTATAAAGACTAAGATTTGGCTTTTGCATTTGGCGCGGGTTTAGGAGGATTCTTGGCCTGATCTGCCAATAATTTATTGACAACATCTAGGCTTTCTTTTGCTTGAGGAATATTTTGTTTGCTTAAAGCCTCAAAAATTTTCTTCGCTTCAGGTAAGTTCTGCGGAACAATATTGCCATTTACATACATATTGCCAGCAGCCATTAATGCGGGAATATAGCCTTTTTGTGCTAAAGATTGAATACTCGCTAAGCCTTGTTTAACAGGGGCTTCCTTTTTGGTTTTAAAACCTTGAGAAATATCGTAAAGGGCTTTTGCATGTATCGCTGCATAATTGCCTTTTTTGATTAAAGGATCAAGTTTTTGTAAGGCTTGTTTATCAGAACTGTCTTTACCTTCAGCAAATAAAATCACAGCAAGTTCAACTGTTGCATCATCAAAGCCCTGAGAAGATGCTTTTTCTAAATATTGACGAGCTTTGGCTGCATCTTTTGTTAAACCTAATCCCCCAGAAGCATAGTTTTGTGCAAGAACATAGTTGGCAATCGGATATCCTTTATTCCCAGCTTGCTGATAGAGCTCTACTGCTTTTTTATTGTCTTGTTTTGTGCCTTGGCCCGTTTGCGTTAAATAAGCTAAATTATAAGTTGCTTGGCTATTGCCTGCTTTGGAAAGTTGTTCAAGTTCTTTATAAGCATTGGTGAAGTCTTTGGCTTGTATGAGTTGTTGTACTTTGGAAAATGCTGGATCAACAGCAGGAGCTTCTGCAAATAAGCTCATGCTTGAAAGTGTGACCAGCAAAGCACATAGTGTCTTTTTCATAATTTTTATGACCCTTAATATAAATTTAATTCCATTTATTCAATGAAAATATCAAGTTAAACCTAAATTTAGATAAAGTGTATTATGCGATTGTAATTTTTGAAATGGTCATTGCTGAGAGTTTCTCTTCAATTATTGCGAGAAAACGAGTTTTGAGACGTTGAGACATGATAAGTTTACCAACTTCCTGAAGCACCGCCACCACCAGAACCACCTCCTGAGCTGCGATCATTAGACGACGAACTACTGCTTGAAGATGAACTGCTACTTGACGAAGCGTCTGAACTGGATGATTCAGAAGATGTATGAGATGAACTTGAAGATGAGTTTGAATCATCGTTTCTTTTTTGTGTCTGAGTATTCTGTTGAACAGGAACACATCGTCGATAAATAAATTGTAATAACTTAAAAATGAATATGCTGATCACTAAAGGGGCGATGGTAGCAATCATAAATTTTATAAAACCAATAATGTGAGATAAAAAATTTGAAAGCGTGCCTTTCGGAGTTGCGAATAGAAAACATAAAATCATGTAGATCAGTGCAATCCCCCATATACCCAATAATAGATAAAAAAAAGGTCGTCTAAAAAAATAAGTTGTTTTGATTGCAGATAATATAAGTCCCGTGATCAGTCCTCCAAATAAAGCGAGGCATAATAATTTTAAAATGCTCCAATCGAAAATGAGCGAAAGAAAAATAAACAAAACTAATGCAATAATAAATGTCACTAAAAAGGCGATACCTTCATTTTCACTGTTGTTATTTATGGTAGTAATATCTTTCTTATAGATGTCTTGTCCGTCGTAGCGGATAACAAACCAAAGTAAAACCATGAGTGAGCCATATAAAACTTGAGAAATATTGCTCAGTAAAATTAAGGATTTTTCAAAACGATTGGGCTCGGCAGTTGATGAAATCGCAAGATCACGACCATTGACGATATTTAAAATATTATTTTGGACATCCTGTAATCCAGTGAAATATTGATTCTCTTTAAAATGCGGTACCAATATATGTCGAATGAGTCGACCTGCTTGGATATCAGTTATCTCACCCTCTAAGCCATAACCCACTTCAAAACGCATTTTTCTATCATTTTTAGCAACAACTAAAAGTAATCCGTTATCTAATTTTTCATCACCAATTTTTATATCGTTGAAAACGTCTAAGGCATATTCTTCAATGGATACTTCACCAATACTAGGTACCATCAAAATTTTAAAATCGATATTCTTTTGTTTATAAAGTTGTTCATTTTTAACTTTTAATGTATTGATCTGTTCTGCCGATAAAGTTTTTGTTGTATCTACAACATGATTTTTTTTCAAATCTTCAAGAAGTTCTGGGGACAGTGCATATGTACAAAAACTGAAGAGACTGGCGAAAAGAAACAATACAAATGATTTGAAGGTCGTAACAAAAGTAGGGGTAAGCATTTTATAATGAGATTATATTTATATTGTGATGTGATTTTAGCCATTTTTTAGGCATAAAAAAAGCATTGAGTGTTTTAATTCGTATGGACTTGGCGTATCACGCAGACTTTGTTTAAATGGGCGACTTGAAAGTAGGTGAAAAAGATATGTTTATTAAAGGCATTAAGCGCAGTTATTTAAAAGTATTGCAAGATGACTCGATTCCAGATGAAGAAAAAATAGATGCACTACTGATGATGCTCGGTGCTGAACTTCTAGTGAGTAAAGAAGATCGTGTGTATATCTTTGAAAAGGGTGAGGCTAAAGCAAAGTTCGATGCCAAACATGCGCGTGCATACCATTTCAAAGACTATGTATGTAAAGACATGAACAAGTTATTTCATGACTTCTAATGATTCAATTGCATATTGGAATTTAGAGCCTCTTTATTGAGGCTTTATTCTTCTTGAAGGTTAAAACTTAAATTCCAAACTTGTTCCCATTAAAGTTTGATGATCTTGTTTAGATCCTTCTTCTAAAAGCAGATAAGCTGCATAACTGTAAATACGTACCTTTTTATTCAATGCATAATCTGCACCCACAATAAACTGTGAAATATCACGGTCTGTATAACCATGTTCCATTGATACTTCAGTCGCTGAATATTGTGCTTTTAAGGTCCATTTATCTGCTTGAGGAAGGTTATATTCTGCCCCCAATAACCAACTGTTTGCTTCATCAATATCATCCGCATGTCGAGCATTGCCTAGACGCTCTTCAACTTTAGAGTTTTGGTATAAACCACGTAGACTTAAACCATGATCAAGATCTACACGTCCAATCGCACGAACAGTATTGGCTGCGGCAAAAGCCCCAGAGGTGTCTGTATAAGTGTCTTCGGTATTTAAATAAGATTTACGTAAAAAATTGGTCGGCATGGCATGGTCATAGGCCAATCCTAAAGACAACTTTGAATCTGTATAGAGTAGGGAAGTCGAAATAGCATCACCTAAATGATGTCCTGCAGCTTTTGCACCGCCGTCTGATTTTTCAACACCACCGCTTGAACCCATCGGCAACATCACAGCAAGATCAATTTCACCTGAACCAGCATGAATAGCAGGGGATTCATAAATAAAACTGTCATCGACACGGTTATCACCGCCCATTACACCTTGAATATCGGCATTGTTTTCCACGGAGTTATTATAAGAATCGACCAAAACGCCTAATTGTTTCAACGGGGAATCGTGTTTACCAAATTTCACCGTTCCTAATGTTTGATCTTTTAAACCAATGAACTGATTACGCGGCGTAAGGACTCGAGGGCTTTTATCATGATCAATACTGATCAACCATTCACTTTGGTAAACGGCGCTGAGACGATCATTGAGTTTTTCTTCACCCTTAATACCGATGAGTGAGTTATTCGAATTTAATCGAAATTTATCATGATCTGGTTGAGTCGCATTGTTTTGAGGTAAGTAATCTAAAGATAAATCGAATTTGCCATAGAGGGAAGGCTTTGCATAAGCAACATGGCTAAGAACAGCGAACAAACTCGTCATCATCCAGATTGTCATTAATTTTTTGTTCATACCGCTGCCCCCAAAGATTGAGTAGCACCTTACAGCTCGAATATGAATGCAATATTAAGAAAGTGCATTTCAGAATAATACTTTCTGATTTGATGTGTGTTTGAGTGATTATTGTGCAAGTTTTTGTTTTTTATTTAAAAAATGATTAAAAAAGCCCCAATCTGGATGAGGCTGAATTTTAAACTGAATTTATTCTGTCTCGATTAGAATTTCCATTCCACGCCAGAACCAATTAATAATTGATGATCTTCTTTAGCACCTTCTTCGAGGGTTAAATAACCAGCATAACCGTAAGTACGCAATTTTTTACTGAACGCATAGTCTGCACCGCCCATCACTTGCCAAATGTCACGATCTTGTTTGCCATTTTTCATGTCAGTATTGGTTTGGGTATATTGGGCTTTTAAAGTCCATTTCTCGGCTTGAGGGAGTTTATATTCAGCACCCACTAACCAACTATTTGCTTGGTCAATATTTAGTGAGCTGGTTGAATTCCCATTTTCTTTATTCACTTGCGCATTTTGGTATAAGCCACGTAAGCTTAAGCCATTGTCTAAGTCGACACGTCCAATCGCACGGATGGTATTGGCTGCTGCAAAAGCGCCAGAGGTACTGGTGTGGGTATCGGTTGTCGTAATATAACCTTTGCGCAAGAAATTACTCGGAATGCCGTAGTCATAAGCGAGACCACCTGTAAATAAAGGTGATTTATATAAGACTGAACCTGAAAAAGTACGGCCAATATCTTTACCCGCCACCTTTGCGCCGCCTTTTGATTTTTCAATATGATCACTCGGTCCAATTGGCAACATTAAGCTAAAATCGACTTTAGCATCGTCGATCTTTAATGAAGGTGCTTCGTAGGTGAGGGTATTGTCGATACGGTTTTCACCACTCATGATGCCTTGCATATCGGCATTATTTTCAACCGCATGGTTATAAGAGTCGACCAAAACACCTAACTGTTTTAACGGCGTATCATTTTTACCGTATTTTAAAGTGCCTAACTTTTTATCTTTAATCCCAATGAACTGGTTTCGTGGCGTGAAGGTTTCATTGCTATTGCGTTTCAGCATGAATGTCCATTCAGACTGATAGACAACACTCAAGCGATCATTCAGTTTTTCATCACCTTTTACCCCAATCCAAGTGTTATTTGAATCAAGCTGAAAATGGTCATGATTTTTTTGTTTGGCATTATCACGTGGTAAATAATCTAAAGATAGATCAACTTTTGCATAAAAAGTTGGCATTGCAGCTACTGAGCCTGCAAATGTCGTGGCAATTAATGTCAGTGCAATTTTTGTTTTCACGGCTCAACCTGAATGCATATATGTAACGATGGAGCGCAGGATTCCATACTCTTTATATATCGCAAAATGATTAATTTTTATTTTATTATCAAAATATGATATTAAGGCTATATTTTAAACATTATGCTTAAAATATACGCATTAATTCCTCATATATATTCATTTTTATTATCAATAGTATAATTTTAATATTATCCAAATTGCTTATTTGTTTGCTCAAAAAGCAGGCGTGATTAAAGAAGTTTGTTTAATAATCTAAGTGTCTATTTTTAAATCAATTACTAAAATTGGAAAGATTATTTTTTTGAAGAGTTTTTGCATTAACAACATTATAGTCAAGATTAAAATAATACTGTATTTTGCTGCTTAAAGCAGTTCAATATGTACATAATGTTTTAATGACAAGAAAAAATAAAACTTTCTTTAAATGCTATACAGAGACTAAGCACATGATAATAAAAAAAGGCATCATTTTATTTTTAAGCTGTATGTTCTCTTTTGCTGTAATGGCTGAGCAGCCAAAACTGGTACCACATCCCATCGTGCTAAAAAATGGCAAGAAATTTACACTTAATCTTCCAGCGAACTACGACATTATTCCTGCGGCTGAAGGGTTAAAACGCGTTCGCTTTTTTGCTCCATCTCCAGATGGCAGAATGTTTGTCACCGATATGCAGGATTTGACCGACAACCAACGAGGGATGATTTATATCTTAGATGGTTGGGATGCTCAAACAGGAAAATTTTCTAAAATAATTCCTTATATGAAAGGATTAAAAAATCCGAACTCAGTGCAATTTTATACAGACGATCAAGGACAAGATTGGCTGTATATTGCTGAAACACATCAACTGACACGACGTAGATTTACACCAGGTGAAACTCAAGCAACCGCTCCAGCTGAGCTTTTAGCGAGATTTCCAGACTATGGTTTAAGTTATAAATATGGCGGTTGGCATCTGACCAGAACGATTGCGGTCGGTGGGAATGGAAAAATTTATGTTTCAGTGGGTTCAAGTTGCAATGCGTGCATAGAAAAAGAAAAGATTAGAGCCACTGTGATCGAGATGAATCCAGATGGCTCAGATCCAAAGATTTACGCCACAGGTCTACGTAATGCTGTCGGTTTAAAATGGATTGGTAAATTCTTATTTGCGACGAATCAAGGTGCTGATCATTTGGGGCTACACAAGCCGGATGAAACCTTCTATGGACTGAAACGTGGCGCAGACTATGGTTGGCCTTCGTGTTATTCATCGAAAGCTAAGATCACTTTAGATCCTAAATTTAAACGTTCATCTGCTTGTAAAAACGTGCCACCACCTTATGCCTATTTTCCTGCGCATTCATCAGCATTGGGCTTTGATTATTTTGATGAAACGACTCTAGATGACACGATTCAAAATGCTTTTTTGGTGGCTTTACATGGCTCAACCAATGCGGCCATAGGACATGGTTACCAAGTCGCAATTATGCGTAAAGGGAAAAAATTGGAAACATTTATGGATGGTTTTTTGCGAGGTAAAACGGTGAATGGTCGACCTTGCGATATTTACCGCATCGATGAAAAATCATTTTATTTATCGGATGATAAAGCTGGGGTGATTTATTACATTCGGCAAAATGATGTTTAAATTTTAAACCTTAAATAAAAAGCCAAAATAGATCTATTTTGGCTTTTTATGAGTCGAGAAAGACTTATTTCGGACGAGCAACATCACCATTGAGTGCTTCAGGCAAATCTAAAACATCTAAACTGAGTTCTTCAAGTGCGGCAGGTTTTGCGACCACTAGCGCTTTATACCCTTCATTGACCGCAATGCTATTCACAATTTGAACATTTGAATTTAATTGCGTTGCAGGGGCAGGGGTTGCTCCACCACCAAAAACCAAATGCAACCAACTTTTCGGCTGAGCTTTAAACCAAAGGCGAGCAATAATTTCTTGACCCAAATAGCAACCTTTGTCGTAATGAACACCTTCACGTTGATGCAAACGTAATTCTTGCGGTTGAAATAGGTGTTCAGTCTCTGCTGAAATCCATGCCTGACCAGCATCAATGGCTTTCAGCTGCCAAGCTTGAATATCCGTTTCTTCAGTTGCAAATGTTGTGATATCACCATCAAGCGTTGGGTAAACTGTTCCAGCATCTTCAAGTTTCATTTTTGAAAATGCACCAAATTTTCGAATATGTTTTGCAAATTCTTCAGCTTGGTCTTGTGTAGTGACAATCACAAAACTTTCAGGATTCAATTTTGTGAGCCATAAACCAAAATGGATACGACCTTTTAAATCACAAATTGCGGTGTAACGTGTCAGGTTTTCTTCAAGACGTTCAACATGGAGTGTGACTTGACCTTGAAGGAATTTTTGCGCATCAACACCATTTAAAGTGAATTGAGCAAAACGAAGCAACTCTTGAGACATATAACAATCCAAGTTTAAATCGAGTGTATGAATCTATCTTATTTCAGGACAGATTGAATAGTATAGCTCGATTGTGCAATGGGCGTTAATGAATCTGTCATTTGGTAAAATTTAACGTCGTATTTTCCAGGTTTCCAACCTTTTGCAGGCACTGCACTGACCCAATTTTGCTGTGAATTTTCGACAATATATTTCGGTGAAAATAACACAATTTCTTGGGTATCTTGATTGATCCATTTGACGAAAACTTGAGTATTCGGCGGGACCTTGCCATACGTGTCAAAATGCGCATAAATAAACTGTTGCTCATGCACTTCATTTAACGGTGCTGAAGCACCAGAGATGGATTGATTGCTTGAAATAAAAACTTTACCAGACAAGGTTTTCGACTCATCTTTGTCTTGGTTCATTTCTTCAATCAGTCGTTCAGCAAATTGCTTTTTATCTCGAATCCCATCTAAGTTTTGTTCTGGAAATGCTTGTTCCAAATAGGTATTAATTTTAGATTGCGGAAAGTTATTGAGAATTTCTAATATTTTATTGTGATTTTGCTGACTCAGTGTCACGACATTGGACGAATTGACCTGATCGAACTCACCTCCCAATTGGCTCAAAAAGCCAGATTCAGCAGTAGGATTTTGCTGATTTTGATTGGTCGGTTGCGAATGACTAGGAGCTTGAGATGAAAATGTCGACGTGATATACCCCAATGTAAAACTCATAAACGCAATGATGATTGTGATTATTTTTGACATAATAAATTCATTAAATTATTGATTATATTTATATTTTAAAATGCAGGTTTAAGATGTTGGTGGTAATTATCGTTTAAAACATCCAATCACCAAAAATATGCGTCAATGACTGGATGTAGTCTAAACTTTAAATGTTAAATCTAGGATTTAAACACGATGATTTAAACACTAGATATGACAGGGCAATCCAAGCGATTAGCCACAGACGTAACTTTTGCCATTAATTGAAATAGATGCACCAGTAAATGTGCTACCACCGTTTGTAACTTCTGCAACAGTTTTATTATTTCCAGACAACATTTTAATGGAATTCGTTGATCCAGATGAAACACAAAGTGCTGTTTGTGGATTCGTACCTGCAGTCACACAACCTGCTGTAGTCACAGTGATGGTTGAGTTTGCTTCTGCGCATTGTGTAGTAATGACATTAGAAGTGTTGTTATTACCAGTATTTGAACCTGTATTGCTTCCACTATTATTATTGTTTTGATCGCTACCAGAAGAGCTAGAGCTACCGCCGCCGCCACATGCTGTGAGAGCTGAAGCTAAAACAAGAAGACTAAAAAAACGCATTGGATTAGTCATAATTATTCCTTTTATTATTTAAGTTTATGTTGTCTATTTATGTATATTGGTTATCAAAATACGATATTAATGAGACTTTATATTAACATAAGTTAACAAAGGTCAAATAGTTCAAAAATAAAAGTTTTAAATATTTTTTCTATATTTTATGGAAATTTCTACATCTGAGGACATCAAATTAAAATTTTTTATAGTGTATTTTTATGTGAAATTTCGAGTTGAATATCTTTATATAAATAGACTACGACTAAAGAATGAGTCATTTTTTATGTGACTTAGCACCCAAAAAAGTACATTTAGAGCAAATATTCCAAAGTTTATGTAAGGAATTATTTCAAAAACCCTGTTTTTTATATGTAAATATATGAAATATATAAGATTTGGGAAATGGACTTTCGACAGCGTACAATGCCTGAAAATCGATTAAATCCGATTGGAAAAATACAGCTATAAAAAGTCATCAAGGCAGGTAAGCAATGAATAACAACTACCGTAAACCACTGGCAGGTACCCAGCTTGAATACTATGACGTGCGTCAAGCCGTAGAAGACATTCAGCCAGGCGCATATGCAAAACTTCCTTATACCTCAAAAGTCCTCGCTGAGCAGTTAGTACGCCGTTGTGACCCTGCGATACTTGAACAGTCATTAAAAGAATTGATTTACAGCAAGCAAAATCATGACTTTCCATGGTATCCAGCTCGCGTGGTGTGTCACGACATTTTGGGTCAAACGGCATTGGTTGACCTTGCTGGTTTACGTGATGCCATTGCAGATCAGGGCGGTGATCCATCTAAAGTGAATCCCGTTGTTCCAACACAGCTTATTGTCGATCACTCACTCGCAGTGGAATATGGCGGTTTTGATCCAGATGCTTTTGATAAAAACCGTGCGATTGAAGACCGTCGTAATGAAGACCGTTTCCATTTTATTGAATGGACAAAAACAGCATTTGAAAATGTCGATGTGATTCCTGCGGGCAACGGCATCATGCATCAAATTAACCTAGAGAAAATGTCGCCTGTCATTCAGAACCGTGGCGGAATTGCTTATCCAGATACGTGTGTAGGTACAGATTCTCATACCCCACATACTGATGCTTTAGGGGTGATTTCAATTGGTGTGGGTGGTTTAGAGGCTGAGAACGTGATGCTGGGTCGTGCCTCTTGGATGCGTCTGCCAGATATCATTGGTGTAGAGCTTGTCGGGCAACGTAAACCGGGCATTACTGCAACGGATATCGTGCTGGCTTTAACTGAATTTTTGCGTAAAGAACGTGTGGTCGGTGGCTACTTAGAATTCTTTGGTGAAGGTGCGGACAGCATGTCGGTGGGCGATCGCGCGACGATTTCCAACATGACGCCTGAGTATGGCGCAACGGCAGCGATGTTCTATATCGACCAGAACACCATTGATTATCTGACTTTAACAGGTCGTGAATCTGATCAAGTTAAATTGGTGGAAACCTATGCCAAAGAAGTAGGGCTATGGGCATCGGAGATGAAACAGGCTGAGTACCCACGTGTATTGCGTTTCGATTTGTCTCAAGTGACACGTAATATTGCAGGGCCATCGAACCCACATGCACGCGTATCGACAGCTGACTTAAAAGAAAAAGGCATTGCAGGTAACTTAGATGCGGCGCGTGCACAAGAAGCTGAAGGCTTAATGCCAGATGGTGCAATTATCATTGCGGCAATTACCTCGTGTACCAATACATCAAATCCACGAAATACGGTTGCTGCGGGCTTGCTTGCACGTAAAGCCAATGAATTAGGCTTGGTGCGTAAACCTTGGGTGAAAACGTCATTTGCGCCAGGGTCGAAAGCAGCAGCGTTATACCTTGAAGAAGCAGGTGTATTGCATGATTTAGAAAAACTCGGCTTCGGGATTGTGGCATATGCATGTACCACATGTAACGGGATGTCGGGTGCGTTAGATCCAGTCATTCAACAAGAAATTATTGATCGTGATTTGTATGCAACTGCGGTGTTATCGGGTAACCGTAACTTCGATGGTCGTATCCATCCTTATGCGAAACAAGCCTTCTTGGCATCTCCACCATTGGTTGTGGCGTATGCAATTGCAGGAACCATTCGTTTTGATATTGAAACTGATTCGCTGGGCAATGACAAAGATGGCAACCCAATTTACCTCAAAGACATTTGGCCGTCTGATGAAGAAATTGATGCTTTGGTGAAAGAGGCTGTGAAGCCGGAACAGTTCCGTAAAGTCTACATTCCAATGTTCGATTTGGGTGAGCGTGTTCAAGCGGCAAGTCCGTTATATGACTGGCGTCCGCAAAGTACCTATATTCGCCGTCCGCCATATTGGGAAGGGGCTTTGGCTGCACCACGTACCTTAAGTAATATGCGTCCGCTTGCGATTTTGCCAGACAACATCACCACTGATCATTTGTCACCTTCCAATGCGATTGTGCTTGATTCCGCTGCGGGCGAGTATTTGGCAAAAATGGGTGTGCCTGAGGAAGACTTTAACTCGTATGCAACGCATCGTGGTGACCATTTAACAGCACAACGTGCAACGTTGGCGAACCCGAAATTGTTCAATGAAATGGTGGTTCGTTCTGACGGTACGATCAAGCAAGGTTCGAAAGCGCGTGTAGAGCCTGAAGGCGAAGTGATGCGTATGTGGGAAGCGATTGAAACCTACATGAACCGTAAACAGCCTTTGATTGTGATTGCAGGTAAAGACTACGGTCAAGGTTCGAGTCGTGACTGGGCGGCTAAAGGTGTTCGTCTTGCCGGTGTAGAAGCGATTGTGGCAGAAGGTTTTGAGCGTATTCACCGTACCAACTTGGTGGGTATGGGCGTGTTACCGCTTGAGTTTAAAGCAGGCACTGACCGTAAAACGTTGAAGTTAGATGGTACTGAACTGTATAGCGTGATTGGTAATATTGCGCCTCGTTCGACGTTAACCTTGGTGATTGAACGTGCCACGGCTGATGGTAAGAATGAAGTGGTTAAAGTGCCTGTGACCTGTCGTTTAGATACGGAAGAGGAAGTGCATGTGTATGAAGCGGGTGGGGTATTACAACGCTTTGCACAGGATTTCTTGGAAGGGAATGTGGCTTGAGATTTTTGTAGCATAAATGTTGAAATTATGTGAAAAATACCCTACTTTTATGTAGGGTATTTTTTGATGTGAAAATCATGATAGAGCATGGTAATTACCTTCTTAATGTGAGAGAAGAAATTGGTAACGGTGGTTTTGGACTAGTTGAACGTGTAGAGTTATATAATAGTAAAGGAGAACGCTGTCCTGGACAATTTGCAAGAAAACGTCTAGCTGATGATCCCTACATATATACAAGTCAAGGGGTGGTACGTTCAGATATAATTAAAAGATTCGAAAGAGAAATTCTCTATCAAGAGAAGTGTCCACACAAAAATATAGTTCCAATATATTTGCATAGTATGGGTAATAACAATCCATGGTATTTAATGGATTTAGCTGATAAGGATTTAAGTAAAGAGATCAAGGCAAATAGATTAAACCATGATCAAAAGATACATGCTTTCAGGTGTATTTTAAGTGGTGTTAAATGTATACATGATAATGGTTTATTACATAGAGATATCAAACCTAGAAATGTTTTAAAATTTAATGATACCTATAAAATTGGTGACTTTGGTTTAGTTAAAAATTTGATGCAAGATCCTAATTCTGTTGTATTGACTCAAATTAACGATCCTGCAATGGGTACAGAAAGATATATAGCACCTGAGTGTGGTGGTCAACAATATAGCCCTCAAAGTGATATTTACGCAATAGGTGTACTTTTAGAGGATTTAGCTATTGATAGTAAATTTGACTCCATAATTGAAAAGGCAACTAACAGACGCCCTGCTAAACGTTATACAAATGTAGAAGAAATATTAAATGAATTGAATTCTATTATCGGGGGTGAAAAATGATTACCATATGCAAAAGCTCTGTTTTCTCTTATCCTAAGATTATTAATAAGACAAATGAAGATAGTATCTTAAGCCCTAAGAAACTTGGGGATGGATTTATATTTGCAATTGCTGATGGTGTTGGTTCATATGAGGGAGCTTGTGAAGCATCATCTCTTACAATACAATATTTAAATAGTTTAATTAGTTTTGAATATACTGAAGGTTCTATTTTATTTGCTGAATTAAAAGAAAACCTCAAAAGAATAACAAATATAAATGAGAAATATAGAAATGCAGCAACCACACTTACGTTAGCTTATGTTAGGTCGGATTCTATAACTATTGCACATATTGGTGACTGTCGTTTATATGCGTTAGTTGATAATAGATTAAAA
The DNA here is from genome assembly GCF_011578045.1 of Acinetobacter shaoyimingii. Lineage (NCBI taxonomy): Bacteria > Pseudomonadati > Pseudomonadota > Gammaproteobacteria > Moraxellales > Moraxellaceae > Acinetobacter > Acinetobacter shaoyimingii. The sequence continues at coordinate 2,875,825 of NZ_CP049801.1, read as the reverse complement.
TGTTTGACAAAAGATCACACTCAACACCAAAAATTCTTAGATGAAAAAATTTATACAAAAAAAGAGCTTAGGAAATTAGATGGAGGAAATATTATAACTTCAGCAATATCTGAAAAGTTTTTAAGAAGTTATGATTTTTTCGAAATTCCTATAAATGAATTAATAAGTAGTGATGGAAAATTATCATTTTTTTTAATGTCAGATGGTGCTCATCACCACTGGGAAGAGCGTCCTAGATTTTCGAATAATACTATGAATAACGTTTTAAGGTTTAGTAATAGTTTAAATAACCGGATATTAAACAAAGGATTAGTTGATGATACATCTTTCATAGGCGTTGATTTTAAAATAAATGATTAAAATAGATAAATCTCATTCATTAGAATGAGATTTATGATTTAGAGACGAAAATTTCAAAATAGAAAGATTTATGTGTTTTTTTTAAATATTAACTAGGGTCTGTTGACATTTGCTGTTCAAAAAAATAGCGAGAAAGTAAAATTCAATCGCCAAACTAAATCTACTCCTCGCTATGCCTCGAACAATGCTGACGGATCAACACTGGTCTAAGCTGAAATCTATTCTTATCAATTTTGGTATTTATCTCAAACATAATTTGAGATTATTCATTGAAGCAATTCTCTATCGGATTAGAACGGGTTGCCCTTGGCGAGATTTGCCTGAAATATTTGGCAAACCAAACTCTATTTTTAAGAAATTTAATCGTTGGTGCAAAGACAGTAAGTTGATAAAAGTATTTAAATTATTATCCAATGATCCAGATTCAGAATGGGTTTTTATTGATGCCTCTCATGTGCGAGCACATCAACATGCGGCAGGAGTGAAAGACCAAGCTATTTCTAAAAGCATTGGTGGAAATAGTTCTAAAATCCATTTAGCTGTGGATGCGAATGGAAATCCTATTGAATTTATCATTGGTGATGGCAAGACCCATGATGTAAAAGTTGCACCTAATTTGATTGATGCTTTGGATTTAAAAGAAACAGAAATATTGTGTGCAGATAAGGGTTATGATTCAGAATTACTTAGAGAAAAAATTGAGAATACCGAAACTAAAGCGAACATTCCAAAGAAATGTAATTCTAAATCTAGCAATCAGCACATGGATTGGTATTTATATAAAATCAGGCACTTAGTGGAGAATGCATTTGCAAGATTGAAACATTTTCGAGGAATTGCAACTCGGTATGACAAGCTAAAGCAGAACTATGAAAACTCAGTTGCTTTAGCCTGTATCTTTATCTGGTTACCATTATGAAATGTCAACAGACCCTAATATATTTGATATAAATTTAAGTATTTAATAGATAATGGATTTTAAGAAATTATCATTGTCTTTGCTCACTATTTATAAAACACAATACTCTAAATAGCTCTCTATTTTATGTTCTGTTCGATCATCAAGCTTGCTTAAAAATTGGTACAGTTTGCTTACTACTATATAACAAATGCATTGATAGTTAGTTTAGTGGCAAGACCTAAGCTAACCTAGATTAAACACCGATCTTTGTTTTTTAGAGAAAAAGCCTGAGCATATGATCGGGCTTTTTTGTCTAACATTGATTAAAAAACACTCAAAAAATATGAATCATAAGATATATCAAAACTCATGGAGTTCAAGATGACGACCGCAAAAGTTTTTATGACCGGACGTAGTCAAGCCATTCGCTTACCCAAAGAATTTCATTTTAAAGGCAAAGAAGTTGAAATCTTTCGTCGTGGCGATGAAGTGGTATTGCGTGAAAAATCAGTCACAGCAGAACATTTCTTTCAGGTTTTGGCACAAATGCCTGATGACTTTTATAGCGATGAAAGAGTGGATGAACCACCACAAGAGCGAGAAAGATTTTAAGCATTGTTTATACTAACAGAACTTTTTGAAAGCCATTATCGACAAAGACTCATGTTGTTAAATAAAAAAGTCCTCTTTAAATGAGGACTTTTTAAACACATAAATGTATTAATAACTGATCACAAGCGTACAGTTCTTCAGATTGAACCTATATTGACAGTCATCCATTGCGGCTTGGGCTTCACTTACCTTCAAGTTTTTTGAGTCCTGTGGCCAAAATGATCTCGTGCCATACCCATTATATCGTATATTAAAACCATACTGACCATCCTCGCGCTGACCTCTTGCAAGAACAAAAGGCGTAGTATTGCTCGAAGAACCAGAGTCACTTTTAATACTACCAGAACATCTTTTCTGCTTACCATCCACCACATTAATAGATCGACAAGTTTTATAAGCATGTCGCAATGCAATCTGATGCTCTGTACCAGAAGATGCGGCATACGCGCCCGTTATTGGATCAAATGCAACTGCAATAAACCATCGGGCTTGAGCAGGTGCACTTGCGCCCCAACCGCAAACACTCGGATCAACCGTTTGGCAGTAACCATTGGTTGGATTGTTTGCGAAACTCATTTGACTGATGATTGCAGTCCCCAAAAGCATTAAGCTTAAAGAAATAAATTTTTCCATTTTTAATATTCTCTATATGATTTTAAGAAAATTTTATAGTGAAGTTATATTAATATATCAAATAAATACTGTCTAATATTTAATCTAAATCATGGGGTTAATGCACATATACATTTTATATTGTTAATTATAAGTTGAGTGTTTTGCACAAGGCACGCCTACAACATAACCCATTTTTTCAATAAAAAAATTCACTTAAAAAGCCCTAATTCGATGTAAGACATATTTAATAAACCACTCAAAATAGAACTTAATTTATTTGCTAAATCATTTCTTGCAAAAATGACTTCATCACCTGTCAAAATAGACAATAAACTCCTGATAAAGCTTGGCTATACTCTGCTCACCATTTCTAAAACTATGGAGAACAAAAATGGTTACTGCTGGCTCTAAACCGGGAACAGGTTTCTATTTTTGCGTCCAATGCGGACATCGAACCTACTTAGAAATTGGTACAGACCGCTTACCACCGTGTACCAAATGCCTTGGCAATCAATTTAACGACAAGATTGCTTAAGCTGCACACCTCAAACAGTTACCCTCTGTTTTGAATAAAGCCCTATCACTCGATAGGGCTTTTTGTTACTTTATAAACCATTAGATAGCACAATAAAAAAGTGAAGAGCATTTCACTGGGAAAATAACAATGGAAACAATCATCGGTCTATGTATAGGTATTGGTCTCAGCGCTGCATGTGGTTTTCGCGTATTTGTACCGCTATTGGTGATGAGTATCGCATCACTGATGGGATGGTTCGAACCGATGAAAGGCTTTGAATGGTTGGCGATGCCTGCTGTATGTGCTGCACTTGCAGTGGCAACAGTGACTGAAATTGCTGCCTACTACATTCCTTGGGTCGACAATGTCCTCGATACCATTTCCACACCTGCTGCTATGATTGCAGGAACACTGGCAACTATGGCAGTCAGCACTGGTGAGATGTCGCAATTTGCCAGTTGGGCATCTGCGATTATTGTGGGTGGTGGGACAGCAGGTGCAGTGCAAATGAGTACGGTTGCTTTACGTGGCGTTTCTACAGCAACCACAGGAGGCGTGGCAAATCCAGTTGTCTCTACAGGAGAATGGATAGGGGCGTTGGTGGTTTCAGTGTTAGCTTTTGTTGTACCTGTTTTAGTGGTGATTGTGGGTGTTATTGCTATGATCTGGTTGGTTCGTTGGGTGCGCCGTCGGAAACAGCAAGTGACTGAACATGAGATGGTTTAAACGAGCAACGCCTTATAGATGTAATTGAAATGATGTAATCTAAAAACGGGTAAAACCAGCACAGTTCATTTTCTAGGGTGGAGCCTTCCATAAGCGTAGCGTAATCCACCACGACTTTTGTTGTTAATAGATGATTTGTATGGATATTCAATGCACCAGGGCATCAATAAAAAGCTTTATTTTAAATATTTATAGTGCTTTTAAATCAAGATATACACAAAAAATAGAATTAAAATCAAAAATCAGTTTGTAAAATAAAAAATAAAAGTTATGTTATTTATCATATTGTCGAGATGTGAAGTTCATCATCCTATATAAAAGCTTTAATCGTAAGTGAATGGTCAAGGTGTAAAAATCAAACAGGTCATTTTCATGTCATAACCTTGGGTCAGCAATGATGAATACCCTGAAAAATTTACTTTCCTCTCATGTCTTATTCCGGCGTGTAGTGATCATTTTGATCAATGTGCTTATGGGGTGGTTTGACTATTTAACTGGTTATGAGTTTGCTTTTAGTATTTTCTATTTGGTGCCCATTGCCATTGCTGCTTGGTTTGACAACTTCAAAGTCACCAGCTTAGCCATATTTATGGCATCCATTATTTGGTTATGCATTTATATGACCTCAGGTCACTATTATTCAAACCCCTATGTGGTGTATTGGAATATTGGTGTAAGAATCATCTTTTTTTATATTGTGGCTTATTTGCTTTACAAGATTAGAGCAGCAATGAATGAGTTAACACTCATGGCCATGAAAGATAGCCTCACCGCTTTAAATAATACCCGTGCTTTTAACTTAGCCTACCAAGAAATTCAAAAAAATAATTTAAAAAAACAACAACAAATCGCAATTTCAATCATAGACTTAGATGGATTTAAAGCAGTGAATGACACGCTTGGACACAGTAAAGGTGATGAAGTTTTAATTCGATTTGCGGAATTACTCAAAAATGCTGTGCAAAATTCTGCTTGTGTTGCTCGAATCGGGGGAGATGAGTTTGCAATCATTCTAGAAAATATTGATTTTATTAGTGCGGAAGAATTTGAAAAAAAATTAAGAATAAAATTTTTAGAAAGTGGTTTAAATGATGAATTTGGCATTGATTACAGTATGGGGATGAGTATTTTCAATGAGTTACCCGAAAGTGTTGATAAAGCGACCCATTGTGCAGATAAATTGATGTATCAATCAAAATTGCGTGGTAAGTCTAGAACCATTATCCAGTCCTATTAGGGCCAGCAAATTTGTAGATAGATTACGCCCATCGGTGGAAGTAAAAAACAGCAAAAAACCATTCTAAAATGCAATTAATCTGCATAAAAAGTCCTATGATGAAAATAATTTTCATATAAATAATATAAGATGAAAAAAAATTTAAAAATTTTAAGAATAAGACTGATCTTAGGAAATTAATCCCGAGCTATTTTGACTACTATATATCTCAAGGGTGTGACGGGGTTCGAAGAGAGCAATATGCGCCAGTACTTACAAAGTAAGTTGCGTATTTACCCACAAGGTCTCGATTCGGCTTAGGACGCTATAGATTACCAATCTATAGGACACAACGGTTAACTTACAAAGTTAGGCGAGTTGAAGTAAACATGTGATTTGTTTATCCCAATATCCCTCGAAATAAAAATCAATTGTCCAATGAAGAACAGACAAAACTTTCTAATAAAAATAAATACATCTTTTAATCATCATCCTTAAATTTTCTTAAAATTCCCCCCTTATTTTTTTAATCAATTCAACATCAGATCATAATCATTGAAAGTTTCAGAATAGGAACGATGTTTTTTGGATACTGATCAATATGCAACATCTTTATCATCTGATTCATGTTTGACAGCCGTAACTGAGATTGATATTTTGCGCCTATATTTAATCTGCCAGTGCCATCATGTCATTTGATCAATTTGTTTATGCACCGCCACAAGATCCATTATCGATTGTGTATGAGGATGATGATTTGGTGGTTATCGATAAACCAGCAGGTCTATTGTCGGTGCCTGGACGTTTACCTGAACATCATGACAGTGCGTACCTACGTATTGTAGAGGAGTATCCCAACGCTAAAATTACACATCGTTTAGATATGGCAACCTCTGGTATTTTGATGTTTGCTAAACACCGTGATGCGGAAGTGGCTGTCAGTAAAATGTTCCAAGCACGAACTGTGAAGAAGAATTATATAGCTTTGGTTCAAGGTCAGTTTGAAGCTGATAAAGGCAGTGTAGATGTACCGCTAATCACAGATTGGGAAAATCGTCCACGTCAGATTGTGCATTTTGAATTGGGTAAACCTGCTCAAACTTTATATGAAGTACTTGAGTATGATGAAGCAAGTGATATTTCACGCGTATTATTGACTCCCATTACGGGGCGTTCGCACCAACTGCGTGTACATATGCAATATATTGGTCATCCTATTACAGGGGACAAGTTGTATCACCCTGAACCTACACGAAGTTTGCTTAATCGTATGGCGCTTCATGCAACATATTTGGCTTTTCAACAGCCATTGAGTGGTGTGGATGTCGAGATTCGTGGAAAAGTTCCTTTTTAAGTTATTTTTCACAAACTATTTATTTTAATAAAAAGATCTTTAAATGATTGATTCACGCTTTAATTTAAAAGTTAGAATCGGTCGTGCTTTTGCATGTTTAAAGTTTTTCAATATGTGTAAATATTTGTTTATTAAAATAAAATTGATCTAATCTTCAATGAGGTATTTATTGTGATTTAAATATGATCAATATAATAACGATGACATCAAATTTAATAAGTACAAGGGGAAAACAATGAAAAAGGGAATTGCAAAATTAGTAATTTTGGCCAGTACGTGTGGAATTTTATCTATATCTACTTATGCACAGAAGATTCCGAGTTTAGAAACTTACGTAAAAGATTTAAAGAATTTAAATGCATTGAACCAAGGCTTTGCTGAAATGAGAAAGGCCAATTTCGCTGAGCCAAACACAGCGAAATATAGAACAAGTCTAAATTATTGGGCAAATATACATGGTTACTTTGGGTATGATAAAAAATCTGAAAATTTACAAGAATATTATGAAGAGTTAATTAAACAATGCTATGACAAAGCGAAAGGTGAGCCAGAAAGGAAGGCATGTGGTTTCTATCAAAACTACTATGCTTCATTGAATAATCAGACGGCAGGTAATGATAAAATTGCTCAGGAGGTTTGGGGAACTTGTGAACATGGTACGGAGTTTTTTTTACCATGGCATCGCTTGTATCTACATTATTTCGAAAAAACATTGAGGAAAGCGAGTGGTAATCCCAACTTACAACTCCCTTATTGGAAATATGAAGATAATATAGATAACAATAATTTATTATTTTTACCGTGGTTATTTACGCAAAATTATTTATCTGCTTTCGATATTAAACGAACCATTGGACTAAACGAAAATAAAATAGGAATAAAAGTAAGAGGAGATAATAAAACAATTGATATTACAGGTTTTGAAGCATTACAAGCGGTCGATTTTTATAGAGATGATAAAGCAGGATTTTCAAACTTAATTGAAAGTAATCCGCACAACTTAATGCACTGTGCCGTTGGTGCAAACTGCTATGCCCCGAATATGGGCTTGGTTCCTGCTGCAGGTAATGATCCAATTTTCTATTTACATCATCGTAATATTGATCGTTTATGGCAAAAATGGATGCTTAAAAAAGCAAAGGGACAAAAAATTGACCTTGCGTGGGCTAAAGCTAATCTTGGTATGCCTGCGACATGGTTTGAGAAGGAAATGAAGTTTGTAGATGAAAACGGGAATCTTGTATCAAGAAAAGTAGCTGATGCGTTTAATTCAGAATTTATGCCGGATTATGATGATTTAGGCTTAAAATCTGATCCAACACTGCTTGCTAGTGAATCTAATAAACTTTTAATGAGTCCTTTAGGTCATCATGAGAATATTGAAATCAGTAATATCAATGTATTAGGTGCTCAAGTTTCAAGAGCCAATTTTAAAGATCTTCCAGTAAATAATATGCTTAGATCAACTGGCCCAGCAATTTCATATCTAACTATACAAAATATTGAGTTGGTGAATAAGCCAATGCTTACTTATGCTGTATATATGGTAAGTAAAAAAGACACGAGTAAACGAAGCTATCTGACGACCTTCTCTTTCTTTGGTTTAAATAATGTCCACGCTCATCATGGAAAAACTAAGATTGGCGATATGAAATTAATTGTTTCAGATAATCTGCAAGAAATAGGTGCGCAAAGTTTGGCAGACTTTGAATTAATTTTTGAGCCGACCGATTTTACTTCTAATCCAGTCTTTACGCAGTTAAGCAAAGACGGATTAAAAATTGGTAAAATACTGCTTACATCTGAGCCTATTTCATAATGTTTAGAAGTTAAGCTGTAGTAGAGTGAAACCCCATTTAATTGGGGTTTTATTTTTAATCATGAATCATACTCAAATTGAAACAAAATTAAGCTAACGTATTGCTTATGATAAAGTGAAAGCGATGAATAAGGACTCTACAATGACTGACCGCGACTACCAACAATTCCCCGATGATGACAATGGCGATGTACTTTGGCAAATGCATCAAGATGGTGATGACCTCACCGAAGCACATGAAATTGAATATTCAATTGCATTCACGAGCCAAGAACAAGCTGAGAAATGTGCATTGTTTCTTCTACATGAAGAACAAAAAATCAGTTTATTTGTCGACGAAGAATCTGATCTTAAAGAATGGATTATCACCATATACATGTATATGGAGCCTGAATATTCAGACATTGTTGACTTAGAAGAGTGGGTGACCAAAATCGCTGAGCAATATCAAGGTGTTTATGATGGTTGGGGCTGTATGGCCTATGTCTATGATGATGAAATTGAAGATGACGAATCGCCAGCTTCACTCAACTCGTAATGAACACAAGTTGTTGAACTAAAAGTATTTATTAAAGCCTTTGATGTGTCATGGCATTCGAAGGCTTTTTTAATGCAAAAAGAAAAACTTGAGTTTCAACTTGAATACAGTTTCAGCACGATAAAATTCAATAAAAATACCAAGATGAAATTACACTAACTGTATAGAAATTCTAAATAAAAAGATCAAAAATCATGCTTAAGTTCACACTTAAGGATAGCGGTATGGATCATCTCAAAAGTACTTTGACAGAACAAGAAAATAACAATCACGAGAATGATCAACAGAATCAAGATACACAAACAAAGCGCGCACTGAGGCTCATGGCTGGTTTTGTGATTGCAACGATTATCATTTTGGCTTTGTACTATGGCAAAGAGATTCTCATCCCATTAGCACTTTCAGTTTTATTGGCATTCTTACTTGAACCCTTAGTGTCTCGGCTTAAAAAGTGGGGACTTCCGCAGTTTCCTTCAATCGCACTGGTTGTACTTTTTGCATTAAGTGTGTTGGGTGGGGCAGGTACTTATTTGGGCTATCAACTGGCGACACTTAGCCAAGAAATGCCACAGTATCAGGACACCATTGAAAAGAAAATTAACTCCGTTAAAAGTGTCACGTCTGGACCGAGCATTTGGGATGGAGCAATCAGTACCATTCAAACCGTGCAAAAATCGATGCAAGAAATAGCACCTGATGAGCAAAAAAAATCTGATATACAAAAAGTACAGATGGTGGGCGATCAACAAAGTACCACAGAAGCCGCATTGGAGTGGGGTGCAAAAATTGTCAGTCCACTCGCCACTGCGGGTATTGTGTTCTTATTTGTGGTGCTGATTTTACTCAATCGAAAAGATTTGCATGATCGCTTGTTGAAACTCTTAGGTGGAAATCTAAATGTCGGTACAGATGCTTTGGATGAAGCAGCAGTTCGTATAGGAACCTATTTGCGAATGCAGCTATTGGTCAATGCCACTTATGGTGTTCCGATGGCCATTGGACTGTATTTTATTGGCGTTCCAGCAGCCATAATGTGGGGCATGGTGGCTGTGGTCATGCGTTTTATTCCCTATGTGGGACCACTGATTTCCATGATTTTTCCAATTACATTGGCTTTTGCTGTCGATCCGACTTGGAACATGGTGCTCTGGACCTTAGGGCTCATTTTGCTCTTAGAACTGGTGAGTAATAATGTGATTGAGCCGTGGCTGTATGGTGAAAGTACAGGGCTTTCAACATTAGCGATCATTGTTGCTGCAACCTTTTGGACGTCGTTATGGGGTCCGATAGGTTTAATTCTTTCAACGCCGTTAACGGCATGTATTTTGGTCTTGGCAAATTACATTCCAGCATTATCCTTTATGAAAGTGTTTATTGGTAGTGACTCAGTGTTGACACCTCCAGAACGATTTTATCAACGTTTAGTGGCAGGAGATGTTGATGATGCATTAGAAATTTCACAGGCCTACATTGAAGAAGGTATGCCTAAAAAGATTAGCTTGTTTGGTCGCCATAAGCGTTCTAAGCAAAGTAATGATGAGTTGATCAGTCGCAAAGTCAACGGCTTTTATGAAGATGTCTCTATACCTTCTATTCGATTGTTTTCAGAAAGTCATAACACTGATGCCAGTGCTGAACATCGTTTACGTATGCATCAAGGTTTAAAATTATTCAATCATGATTTTCAAATAGAGTATGCAGCTGAAATTGATCTATCAGAGCCGAAAGTGGCGTGTTTAGGTGCACGTTGGGAAGTTGATGTACTGGTTTCATCTATGCTGGCACATGGTTTAAATTTACGTAAAGTCCCAGCACAAAGCCATAATGAAGCCTTGATTCAATCTAATATTGATGTGTTGGAGAGCCTTCCAGAAAGTGTAGAAATCGTCTGCTTATCAGTATTTCATCAACAACCTCAGGCTCAAATTCGACTGCTGAACCATCGTTTAAAAACTCATTTTCCACATTTAAAACTGGTGTTTGCCACTTGGGGCAATAGCAGTGACGAGCTGAGAGACGACATCATTCGCCGTTATGAGCCAGATGCGGTGGTGGCAACGGTCAATGAGTTAATGCTCAGTATAGATGCGCTTTTGATTGAACAAGGTGAAAACCCAGCACGTGAATTACTCAATGAAAATGAAGATGAGCGTTTGGCTGCATTACACGATTTGCAATTATTAGAACCAGAAACACTCCCAATCTATAAGCAATATATAGAGGAAGCTACACAAGCTTTTGACGTCAGATATGCGCAAATTTCATTGGTAGACGAAGACTGGGTGAATACACCAGGTAGCCCATTGGCAGATGAAAATGCAAATCCAATTGAAGCAGGAATTCCAAGAGAAGAGTCCATCTGTACACACTTGGTTCATCAAAATGAAGCGCTGATTATTGAAGATATTGACCGTGATCCTCGTTTTAGACAAAACCCAGAGTTGAATAAAAGCAAAATCAAATTTTATGCAGGCGTACCTCTGAGGACACAGCAAGGATTAGTGCTTGGAAGTTTGTGTATTTTGGATCAACATGTTCGTCAAATGAGTGAGGATGATGTTGTATTACTGAATGAATTAGCGGATGACTTAATTGAAACCTTAAGCAATGAGAAGACGCGACAGCAAAAACTTGAGGAAATTGGCAAACTTCAACAAGCAGAATCTACACATATGCTGTCCATGGATTCTTAATGAGTGAGATAGAGTTTAATCATTCAATATAATTGTTAAGTTTAATATCTGAGTGATGAATAAAAATAGTCTATTATTTCAATAGGCTATTTTTGTTTTAGGTTGGAAATATCAATAAATTAACAGTTAATTTTATATTTAAAATGAATAATGAAGATAAATACACCAAACCCATACAGTTTGTAAGGGAATAACTGATTAAGCTAAATCACATGAATATGATAAAAAATAAGAAGTGATTGAGATCATGCATCAAACAATTAGAATTCACCGTATCTTTAGCGCGCCTCCAGAACGTGTATACAGAGCATTCACAGACCCAGATGCGATGTCAAAATGGATGCCTCCGCATGGATTTACGGGCAAAGTACATTATATTGATGTACAAGTTGGAGCTGGCTATAAGATGTCACTCACCAATTTCTCAACTGGTTTTACCCATTCGTTTTTTGGCACCTATATGGAAATCATTCCAAATAAATTGTTGCGTTATAAAGATCAATTTGATGACCCTGAGATTGATGAAGTCATTTACGTGACTATTCATATGGAGCCTGTGCTCATGGGCACTGAGTTGAACCTCGGGTGTACCCAAGGAAATCCCAGCTGAAGCGTGTTATTTAGGCTGGCAAGAATCTCTCAATTTGTTGGCTTTATTGGTGAATCCAGACATTCCAGATCATTAAATGTATGGGTTATTTTAGGACAGCTCTGCTCATAGGCATTTATTGATGAAACCAAAGAGGATTAAACTCCGTCAAATAAAAATGCTATATTGCGCCCAACAATTTTGCTTTTTTGAGTTTTTTTATGACTTTACCTCATTGTCCAAAGTGCAGCTCTGAATATACCTATGAAGATGGCGATTTGTTGATTTGTCCTGAATGTTCACATGAGTGGAAAGAAGGGGAAATCACAGAAGATGTTATTATCATTAAAGATGCAAATGGTAATGTGCTGACTGATGGTGATACCGTTACAGTCATTAAAGATTTAAAAATTAAAGGTTCTTCATCTGTCGTTAAAGTAGGGACAAAGGCAAAGAATATTCGATTACTTCCAGAAGCAACCGATGGTCATGATATCGACTGTAAAGTTGATGGTTTTGGTGCAATGAAGCTCAAATCTGAATTTGTTAAAAAAGTTTAAATTTATCATTCAAACATCAGATGTGATTCGGTTTTTACCATGTGATTGCTGATCATAATTGAATGCACTCAATAGACTTCTTGCATCAATCACAAAATGATCAATGGTTCGTATTTGAATGAACAACGAAAGTCCCTTCTCTTGCGCCATATATGGTTCAGGGTAAAGGTTGGGATGAGGTGGTCAAGCAAATAACCTCCCTAGCCCTCTCCTAAAAGGTGAGGGCGTGTAATGTAGTGGTCTAATAAATTTGCACACCCAATGAGGTGATAATGTATTTACCGAAGAGGTTTAATGAAAAAGCATAAAACTTTAGGGTTTTATGCTTTTTTTATGTTTATGCTGACTGTCAGTATTTATGCTGTAAAAAAGTTGATGAGCGTTTTAATCATGCATTTACTCGACACAGATACATTATTATGTGTAATGGAAATCAGCGCATTCATTTCCTGTTTTTCTTTGTATAAAGGTATTACACATTTTCATTTTTAATTTACACAAGAAGTCTATTATTTTGTTCCTAAATTTTTTCTTAAAATGAAAAGATAAAATTCAAAAAATCAAATTAATTATTAAGTTTGCTTTGAATAACACTTTAATTATACAGAATAATGATTTAAATTGAGATTATTGGAAAATATAGTGATTTATGAAAAGGCATTATAGTTCAAACACTATGGCTGAGTAGGTATGGTGTGCATATGAAATAAGAATAAAAAAATAGACAAAAAATGATTGTATAAAGAATATAAACTCATTTATATTTTAATAAATTGGATAAAATTTATTCATTGTAAAGTCATTCTAATAAAATCATTTAACTAAAATAGAAAGGGGTAAATATGGCAGGTTGGTATGAAATTTCTCAAGCAAGTGATGGACAATATAAATTCGTTTTAAAAGCGGGTAATGCAGAAACGATTTTAACCAGTGAATTATATAAAGCCAAAGCCTCTGCTCAAAATGGGATTGAATCAGTGCAAAAAAATAGTGGCAGTGATGCAAATTATGATCGTGTAGATGCTAAAAATGGTAAACCTTATTTTAATTTAAAGGCTGCAAATCATCAGATCATTGGCACCAGTCAACTGTATTCAAGTGCTGCTGCAAGAGATAATGGTATCGAGTCGGTGAAAAATAATGGTTCAACAACCACGATTAAAGATTTAACAGGATAAAAAGACTGTTCTTGCATACATTTACTTTATTTCTCTGAAAATGCACATTTTAAAAGTGTACCCAGTCAGGCAAATAAAGTGAATGCAAAACTAAGTAAAGCAGTCGATGGAATAGTGGTTATCATTTAAAACGAGATGGGGGTAAAAAGGGATGTGATGCATGCATTTAAATCTACCCCTTTTTTGTTTTGAGTTGGGTGAATAATTTGAATGATCTGAAGAAATTTTTGTATTGAATTATTTTTGAGATCATTAAATTTTTAAGCAAATAAATGTTGAATCATCAACATTACATGTGAGGAGTAAGAAAATCTGTTAAGTTGTAATTAATAAGATGTTGTATTTATTAAAATAAACTAAATTTGTTAACAAAAATAATCTAAACTTCAATAAAAAGAAAACTTAACGATATTATCATAATTTATATAAAGTGTTAAATTGGTCACACTTACTAGAGTGAGTGGGAGGAACAATAATGAAAATTCAAATTGATGGCGATCAACATCTTGCCCAAGAAGTATTACAACAAATTCAACTCTGGGATAATGCAATTATTAGCACTAAAATCAATGAGTTGTTGAACCAATGTTCAAAAGATATCAGTATGTTCGATGTCAGTTGCCAACTCAATGGTATTGATGAATATAAAAATGAATGGCAAAAATTTAGTCCATATTTTTCAGAAGGTATGAAGATTTCACGTCGTAATGTCAAACTTTATGCGAGTGAAGAACTTGCCATTTTGCATTGCCATTCCAAAGTTGAAAATGTTGCCATGAAAGATAAGGGAATGATGCCTTGGTGTCGTACAACTTTATGTTTACAAAAGCAAAATAATCAATGGCGAGTGGTTCATCAGCATATTTCTATGCCTATTGACATGTTAACAGGCAAAGCTGTTTTTTTGAAAGATGAACCAAAACTACGTATGGTGATTTAAATTTTTATAAAACAGCTAATCATGAATAAAATATTGATGAACGAAGAATAAAAAATAATTAAAAAAAGATCACCACATGATTGAGTTGAGCGCAAGAAATCAGGATGATTCTTGCGATCCAATTTAAAGATTCAATGCTTTTTTTTGATACTTTTGAACAGCACTTTTATGCGAATGATGCGTTTATTTACATATATTTCAATGCCTATTTTACTTCTACATTTGAAATATCTACATTGAAAATGAGAACGCAAAATAAAACTTGTTTAAATGTTTTAGATTTGGAAAAATTCAATTTACCAAATCGTATTTAGTCAAAATAACAATGAACTCTCCTATTAAAAGTATAAATCGGTGGATTAATCCACTATCTCCTCGTGATCCACATGAACCGCATCGTGTTGCAACATCATTAGAATTGTTATTTGACTTAATTTTTGTGGTCGCTATCGCGACAGCAGGTCAACAACTACATCATAGTTTGATTGAAAACCATATCGATGCTGGTATCACCAGCTATTTGATGGTGTTTT
Source organism: Acinetobacter shaoyimingii (assembly GCF_011578045.1). Taxonomy (NCBI): domain Bacteria; kingdom Pseudomonadati; phylum Pseudomonadota; class Gammaproteobacteria; order Moraxellales; family Moraxellaceae; genus Acinetobacter; species Acinetobacter shaoyimingii. The sequence continues at coordinate 2,860,674 of NZ_CP049801.1, read as the reverse complement.
TTGGATTATGGTGGGCTTGGATGAACTTTACTTGGTTTGCTTCTGCCTATGACAATGATGATGCAGGCTATCGCATTATGACCTTTATCCAAATTATTGGTTCAATGGTCATTGCGGCAGGGATCATGGATGCATTTCAAAAGCAAGACTTTGATGTGATTATCATTGGTTATGTGATTATGCGTTTGAGTCTGGTCACTCAATGGTTTCGTGTTGCTAAAAGTGATGTAGAACGCCGTCAGACCGCTTTGAGATATGCTTTTGGCATTATATGTGTTCAAGTCGGTTGGCTCATTTATCACTTCACTCCAGTAGATTTTGGCGTGATCGTTTTTCTGCTCTTGGTTGTGGCTGAGTTAAGTGTGCCCATTTTTGCCGAATCTTATAATAGAACACCATGGCATGCACATCACATTGCTGAGCGTTATTCCCTGCTTACAATTATTGTTTTGGGTGAATCTATCGTTGGCAGTTATTCAGCTGTAGTTGATGCCATTCATAACCAGCTATTCAGTACGGAATTAATGTTTCTGATGGTTGGCGGATTGATTCTAATGTTTAGCATGTGGTGGATGTATTTCGATAGTAATATTGCAGAGTGTTTAAATAGCCGTAAACGCGCGTTTATATGGGGCTATGGGCATTTCTTTATCTTTGTGGCTGTGGCAGCGATTGGTGCAAGCTTGGCTGCATGTGTCGATGTCGCTACACATCATGCTGAAATTTCTGACCAATTGGCAGGGTATTTGATCGCAATACCTTTAGTGATTTATACCACAGCCTTATGGTCTTTACATTTTTCACATCAATTTGATGGCTTGGAAAAATGGTTTTATCCATTGACCACGATTATTGTGCTTTGTATCCCTATATTGAGTACAGATATTGGCTATAGTGTATTTGCAATATCAATTGTTTATGCAATTCGACTGATTTGTATGAAAACCTTTATTCGTGCTTGATGACGTCAGCATTTATTTTCAATTTATATTTAAGTCCGTTATTGAAATATTTTACTGTGGATGATGAAACGTGGCCTATCAAGATTTTTATCGATTAAGTTCTCATGCGGTCATCACCAATGCGAATCAGCAAATATTACTCCTTAAAGCAGGCTATGCTGATCAAGCTTGGGGCTTACCTGGTGGTGGTTTAGATGTAGGAGAAACCATTCATCAGGCGCTATATCGTGAATGTAAAGAAGAATTAGGACTCGATGTTCAGATTGAGTATCTTTCAGGTGTTTATTTTCATGCGGTGGTTATGTCGCATGCTTTTATCTTTAGATGCCACATTCAGCATGATGCGACAATTCAAGTCAGTCATGAACATAGTGAATATCGTTGGTTTGATTTAAAAGATTTAAGTCCTATACAAAAAATACGTGTACAGGATTGTCTTGATTATTCGGGTGAAGTTCGAAGCCGAGCATTTTAAATAAAAGGAGTTGAGATGGTGACCAATTTTGAGCAATTGTCTGATGTTGAACTACTCAACATTGGCAATGCGTTGATGAATCAACTCATGGATGCTTCAACTCGTCAAGATTATCAAGCACATATACAAGACTTTTCAAAACGTGCGAAAAGTGTTTTGGACGAAACCCAATTTAAAATAGTGTGTGGCGTTTACCAAGAAAAAAATGGCTTTTTCACAGAACGTGAGTTCGTTGCACTGTTCCGCCGTCCCGACTCTGTGGCATTTATTTGGAAGCAACATTACAGCAAAGTTGAAGGTGATTATGTTGCGGAAATGGTGATGATCATTGAAGATGGTGAGTATAAAGTCGATCATGCTTTTGTGTTTTGAAGACGTTTTGCGATTTGGGCTCAATGTTTATTTGATGTCTGGATTATCTGAAATTTATAAAAAAATATAAAGTTTTAAATTTATATGACTTAAACTCTGTAAATTTATAACTAAATCATACTAAAATGAGAAAAATATGAACCTCCAAAAACTATTCACCCAAACCCAAGAAAACTACGAACTGATTCCCTTTTTTATTGAGCAGCTTCTAGTTTCAGATGTGTACTGCTTAGGTACAAAAGATCAGGATAATCAAATCCAATTTCGAGTGCTTGAAACAGATGAAGGCGATCAAGCCATTCCATTCTTTCTATCAAGTGAAACGATTCAAGAAGATTTGGGAACTGAGGTTGAGTATTTAACCTTAAATACTCGAAAACTGTTTGAAATGACCTCAGGTGCAACTTTAGTCATGAATCCTACTTCAGCTTTAACAAAAGAGTTTCAACCAGAAGAAATCAAAGCGATTTTAGAAACCCAAGATCAAGAATAAAAAAAAGCCTTTGATTAAAACAAAGGCTTAATTTTATATCCTTATTAAACTTTCAGTTTTTCAATGACTTCATCAATTTTTTTCAAACGCTTCACTTCATCCCATAGTGCTTTGGCTTCAGGATAGTGTTTGGACATCATTCCAAGCCATTGTTTATAACGACCGACCATATTCATTTCTTTTTTGTACGAACCATTTAAAAAACGAATTTGCAAAGTCAGTAATTCATTCCAATTCAGTAAAGGTGTATCACTATTTTGACGAATGCTTTGAGTAATGTCTGGCGTGGTTACAGCTCCACGACCAATCATTAAATCTTCACAACCCGATTCAAGGATGCATTGTTTGGCATCGGCATTGTTCCAGATTTCACCATTGGCAATCACATTGATTTTCAATGCTTTACGAATGGGTTGTAACTGATCCCAAAATGCAGGTGGGGTATAACCATCGGCTTTAGTACGTGCATGGACGGTAACCCAAGCTGCACCAGCATCTTCAATGGCATGTGCATTTTCAAGGGTAAAATGACGATCCATGTAACCCAAACGCATTTTTGCAGACACAGGAATATGTTCTGGCACAGCATCGCGCACAGCTTTGACAAGTTCATGTACGACTTCTGGTTCATCTAAAAGTACTGATCCACCACGATGTCGATTCACCGTTTTGGCAGGACAACCAAAATTCATATCAATGGCAGGAGCACCCAATTCAACGGCACGTACAGCATTGGCGGCCAACATTTCAGGGTTGTTTCCTAAAAATTGTACATGCAGTGGCGTACCAGAAGGGGTTTTACCATCGTTCCACAATTCTGGACAATAAGTCTGATAAACATGATCTGGCAAGACAGAATCAGTGACACGAATAAACTCAGATACACACCAATCAAAGCTTCCCACAGATGTCAGCACATCACGCATAATAGGGTCTGTTAGACCTTCCATGGGGGCAAGTATGAGTTTCAACGTAGGTAACCTGAAGCATTAAAAACGGTGTTATACGTTTTTTTTAAGTGCATGTCTAGGGTGGTAACAAGATCAAAAAATGAATTGATCATGTATGAGACTCTACTCACTCAATATAGAATGTATAAGTTAAAAAAATAGCTTAACGATAAGTGCGTTGTCTGTAAAATCAGGCTTGCTTTATAAATAAAGGCTATCTGTAGATGACAGCTTGAGCTTTTACTGCCATTGTTTATGTCATAAGTTTAAGAATCTTCAGTTGTTGATTTTAAGTCATCAAAACACCGGAAATAATGCTCTGAAAGATCAATCATCGTCCTAAAATCATTTCTAAAACAAATTTCGATCCAATAAAACCAATGCCCAGTAAGACAAAACCTAGAATGGTGAAACGAATCGCTTTTTGTCCACGCCAGCCAAATTTGTAATGTCCGAATAGTAATGAACCATAAACAAACCAAGACACAATACTAAACGCTGTTTTATGTGCTAAATGTTGTCCAAAGAAATCATTGATGGTAAAGAAACCAAATACCAATGCGGCAGTGAGCAACAAGAAACCCGTGATCAGCATGTCAAATAACAACGATTCCATGGCTTGGAAAGAAGGTAAAAAGCTCACCCAAACACGTTTTTTCTGTTTGTTTTTGAGTTCTCGATCTTGTAACCAAAGCAAAACAGCATGAATAGTTGCCATGAGTAAAACTGCATAAGCAGATAGCGATAAAATAATATGAATATCTAAACCAAATGAATTTTTGCCAATACTTAAACTGGTCTGGCTAAAGGTAAACCCAAGGATTAAACCCAGCGCTGCAACGGGAATACCCAATAAATTCAGGGCAATGACAGGTCGATAGGTACTATACAACAGGCTGAGTAACATCATCAGCGCGGTCGTGAACGACATGAGATTAAACACATCGTAGTTGATACCAAGTGGCGTCACCATATCGTGATAAAGCACAACGCCATGCAAAAACAGACCAAGACCAGATAGAATGCCAATAAACCAGTGGTTTGGTGCGCGTTTTGACATTAAGTGTAAAAACAAATACCAAAAGGATGTGGTATAAGCAATTAATGCTAAAATCGTATAAACCAAAGGGAGGCTAATCATGTCAAACCTTTTTCTGGATGCTGAATATTCATGTTATGAGATATAAATTCCATGCGAACTACAGTATCCTATAGCATCTTATGCATAAATTTTCTATTTTAAGAAAGATTTTTTTGCAACAACCATTTTAAGCGGATTTTGCAATGTTTGATACCTTAACAGAACGACTCACGCAGAGTTTAAGAAATGTTACTGGCTCAGGGCAACTGACCGAAGACAATATTAAAGATACGTTACGTGAAGTACGTATGGCTCTGCTTGAAGCTGACGTTGCCTTGCCTGTAACTCGTGAGTTTATCGCGAAAGTTAAGGAAGAGGCATTGGGTCAGGAAGTGATGTCTCAGCTTTCGCCTGGACAAGCTTTTGTCAAAATCGTCCATGACGAATTGACCAAAATGATGGGTGAGGCGAATGAAAGCCTTGACCTTGCAGCAAAACCACCTGTCGTTGTATTGCTTGCGGGCTTACAAGGTGCAGGTAAAACCACGACTGCGGCCAAGCTTGCACGTTTCTTACAAGAGCGCCAAAAGAAAAAAGTTGCAATGGTTTCAGCCGACGTTTACCGTCCAGCTGCAATTAAACAGTTACAAACTGTTGCGGGTGAAGTTGGGGCACACTTCATCGAATCATCAGCAGATGAAAAGCCAATCACGATCGTGAATCGTGCCATTGAACAAGCAAAAATTCAGTTCTCCGATGTTTTGATTGTCGATACTGCAGGTCGTCTGCATATTGATGACGACATGATGGATGAAATTAAAGAACTTCATGCTGCGATTAACCCAACTGAAACTTTGTTCGTGGTTGATGCCATGACGGGTCAGGATGCGGCAAATACAGCAAAAGCCTTTAATGATGCTTTACCATTGACCGGTGTAATCCTCACCAAAACAGATGGTGATGCGCGCGGTGGTGCAGCACTTTCTGTTCGTGCGATTACTGGCAAGCCAATCAAATTCTTGGGTATGGGCGAAAAGCTTGATGCTTTAGAGCCATTCCATCCTGAGCGTGTTGCACAACGTATCTTAGGTATGGGTGATGTGCTGTCGCTGGTCGAAGAGCTTGAGCGTAAAGTCGACAAAGAAAAAGCCGAAAAAATGGCGAAAAAACTGCAAAAAGGCGGTAACTTCAACTTTGAAGATATGCTGATGCAGTTTGAACAAATGAATAAAATGGGCGGCATGATGGGCTTCTTAGATAAGTTGCCTGGCATGAGCAATTCAGGGATTCAAGATGCACTTGCGCAAGCTAACCCTGAAAAGCAAGTGAAAAAAATGGAAGCGATTATTCAATCGATGACCATTAAAGAACGTCGTAACCCTGACTTGATGAATCCGAGTCGTAAAAAACGTATCGCAGCAGGTTGTGGTATGGATGTTGCTGAAGTGAATAAACTGATTAAACAGCATGCGCAAATGGCGAAGATGATGAAAAAATTTGCCAATCCATCGGGTATGGCAAAAATGATGCGCTCACTCAGTGGCATGCAGAAGAAATTCGGTGGCGGTGGTGGTATGGGACCATTATTTGGTGATAACACACCGAAGAAATAATCTGTCTATTCAGATTGAATAAAAAAGGCGCAGAAAGCGCCTTTTTTAATGGAATCAAAGAAATAAGAAACCACGTGCTGAAACGTGGTTTCTTATAGTTTGTTCTAATTAATATCTTCATCGAGTTGGGTATAAATAGCATCAATAATACGTTCTTTTTGTTGCTCGTTATCGACCAACTGAGCGTTGTTATCCCAAACTTTATATTCGAACTGTCTCATTTCATCATTGCTGAGGGTCATTTCAGCAGCTTTAGTCCCATTTGAGTACCAGAGCGTTCGTTGAGTTTTTTCATCAGTCATTTCATTTTCTAAGCCCAATTGACCATTGGTGTAAAAACTTTGCGATTTGCCGACTTCACGACCATTATCATCACGAGTTCCTTGGTAAGACACTTTCCCATTGGGGAAATACAGCGTTAACGGGCCTGTAGCAACTTCACTTGAGAAACTAAATAAACCCATTGGATCAATAATCCAAAATGGGGAGGATTGAGGTGTTTTGGTCTTTTGATAAAAGTCTTGAACCAAGAAACGACCTGCTTGATCACGTCCCAATAGGCTACGGTAATAACCATCTTCGATAGGAACCATTGAATAGCTTTGATCGATGCTAGATGCACAACCACAGTCTTGTTCATTCGGCGTTGGACTAAAATAAGAAATGATGGGTTGTTGAGTGGAAAGTTGTTGTTGAATATTTTGAGGGATGTTTGATGCAGTGGAGATGCTGGTACAACCACTAAATAACACACTGAAACCAATAATCGCGGCTGAAATCAAGCCGATAGAATGGTTTTTAAGCTGCTGAGTCGGTTTTTGCTTTGTTGAATAGATGCTGATCATTATGAATATGCTCTGGAATAGTTATTGTTGATTTAAATGATTTGGTATAAATAAATTAAGTACATGTTTAGGAGCTGTAAGCAATGTACTTGGCTAATGATAGACGTGAAATCAACAACATAAAATATAAAACGGATGAAATGAAAGAAGTGTTGTGAAAATCAGACCTTGTTGCATTCTATTGAGCATGAGGCAAGGCGAGATGAGTCAATTCAAGCTTTAGATATTGGTTTTTATAGTCGCATCTTGGGATTGACTAGCCTAGCTGACTCATCTACTCCTGAATAATTTAACTTTGATGTGAGATATAGAGCTTTAAGCCTTTTAGCAATAAATCATTCTCGATGATCGGATGAAACTCTGTAAGATACTGAGCAAATAACGCTGCATCACCGCCAGTCAGAATCAGTTGTCGTGGCGACATTTTCATCACTTCACGAATGGTACTGAGTAATCCTAAAAAAATGCCGTGATGTACCGCGTCAATTGTGTTGCGACCTGGGGTAAGCTCCGAGAAAGCAATATCTGGAATTTTAATGCCTTTGGTGTTTTGAATCAGTGAATCACGTTGTAAATATAGATTTGGAAGAATATAACCACCTAAATGATTCATGTCTTGAGTTAAATCAATGGTCAGCGCCGTACCACAACTAATCACACATAAATCTTGATCTGGTTTTGCGACGGCAAGGACTTGCAGCCAACGGTCAATCCCCAGCTGGGTGATATTGTCATAACCACAGATCAGTCCTGCATATTCTTCATGGACTTTGGCAAAAGTCACTGGAACATCGAGCAATTTTAAAATTTTGCTCATGCGATCATTATTTTTTTTATCTTGGACCGATGAAATCCCCACGTGATCGAGCTTTTGCGCTCTAAAGTGCTGGATTAGACCCAACAATAGATCTGCAGGGGATTGCAGATGTAATTCTGCTTCATGTTCAATCACATGACCATTTTCCGTGATCCAATATTTTAGGCGAGTATTTCCAATATCGAGCCAAAGTCTTTTCATACTTTTTTCCAAGGCATATCATCAGTAAAATGTGCAAACAGGGTTTAGGCCTTTAAACGTAATCGACCTTGATAAAATGAATTTAACCCTTGTTCAGTCTGAATGTGAATACAACCATCATCTGAGATACCTTTAAAAATTCCATGAACAGTCTGATCAATTTGTTCAAATTCGATGGCTTGATTTAGAAAAGCTGCGTAATGATTGAAACGTGCAGCCAGATTATAACTGCCATGTTCAAACCATTGTGCGGCTTGTTGTATCGCTAAATATAGCTCGCTGATGATTTGAATCCGATTGGGATAATTTAGCCCCAGTTGCATCAAAGAGGTTGCCATTTGTTCAATTCGTTCATCTTTGGGTACGGGCATGAGGTTGATTCCAATACCGACCACAGCCTGATGGGGATCAATCGGCTCAACCAGAATTCCACCCCATTTGCCTTGTGGGCTATAGAGGTCATTCGGCCATTTGATCTGTAAATCTAAAAGCCCTTTTAAACTTGGAATTTGCAAGATATTGAGGGCGGTTTCAAGAGCAATACGACCATCTAAAGGAGTGCGTGTATGAATGAGCGTACTTAAGTAAATATTGCCTTCTGGAGAGACCCATTCACGCTGATGTTGCCCACGACCATGGGTTTGCATTTCACTACAAACTAAAATACTCTGAACTCCTTTTTGAGCCAGTTCTCGCACTTCATCATTGGTGGATGTCGTGCTTTTCTTGAGCAAAAGAATTTCAGGGAGTTGCTGTGCATCGCTGAGCAGTTGTCGAAGATGACGAGTCTCTAAATCCATGTTGAATCTGAGAAGAGTGAATGATTTATGGAGTTAATCATATATTTAGCCATTGGTGCAATCGCTGGCTTTGCTGCAGGACTCTTTGGCGTGGGTGGTGGTCTCATTATTGTCCCTATTCTTTTTATTGTATTTACCCATATGGGCTATGACCCAAATGTCATTATGCATATGGCTTTAGGTACGTCATTAGCCACGATTATTGTCACTTCTATCAGTTCTGTCATGGCACATCATAAAAGAGGTGCAGTACTTTGGCAGGTCTTTAAAAATCTTGCACCGGGTTTAATGATTGGTTCATTTTTAGGGGCGGGTATTGCAGGTTTAATGTCAGGTGGAAATTTACAACTGGTGATTGGTGCATTTGCAATCTGGGTGGCTTATCGCATGTTTAGAAGTGCAAATGTTGTGGTCGATGAGTCTAAACATTTACCTTCAGCAGTAATGCAAGGCGTTGCAGGTACGGGTATAGGCGTTGCATCAGCCATATTTGGTATTGGTGGAGGAAGCTTGACCGTACCTTATTTAAATAAAAATGGCGTGATTATGCAAAAAGCTGTTGCAACTTCAGCCGCGTGTGGTCTGCCCATCGCTGTTGCAGGTGCAATTGGGTTTATGTTTTTTGGTACAAAAGCACAGCATCAAATTGAAAATGCCGTTGGCTATGTACACATTTATGCATTCATTGGCATTAGTGTGATGAGTTTTATCACAGCGAAACTTGGTGCAAAAGTTGCACATTTACTTTCACCTGCAATGTTGAAAAAATGTTTTGCAGCATTGTTGACGTGCGTGGGTATTTATTTTATATATCAAGGGATTCATTTTTAAAATCATATTGTTATTGTAGTATTGAGCAATTTTGTGGGGACAAAATTGACTTTAAATTTAAAAAATTGTCTAACAAAGACATAGGCATGACATAGCCTGTTCGTATAAAAACAAAGGTACGAACTTTAAAAAATGCTGTTCGTTTGAGCAAGTTCAAAATATTGAATAACAATAAAATAGGAATCAAACAATTGGATGAAGCTGATAGTCTTTCCGAACACATTGCCAAACATATTAGTGAACAAATCATTAGTGGTGATTTGGTAGAAGGAGAGCGTATACAAGAATTACGCATTGCTAAAGAACTTGATGTCAGTCGAGGGTCTGTTCGTGAAGCGTTATTATTGGTTGAGCGAACACATCTGATTGAAATTTTTCCACGCCGTGGAGCGATTGTTTCTGAGATGTCGGCTCAACAGGTTCGTGCATTATTTGATACCAGTGCCTTAATTCTTGGACAGATTGTTCAACGAATCAGTGAAACATGGCGTAACTACGAAGCGGATGCAGTACAACAGTTGTTGGGCAAATTGATTGAACATGTGAAGCAAGGAAATACTGAGAAATTTTATGATGGGGTATTTAAGTTTTTAGCACAGCAACAAGAGATGGTGAACAATCAATATCTCATGAAGTTTTATAATGAGTTATTGCCTTCGATTCGTCGCAGTTATTTTTTAACCTTAAATATATCAAGACGTGAGCTACAAGAGGCGTTAGAGCTTTTAAAATTGGTGATTGATGCAATTTTAAGCCGAAAATCACAACAAGCTACTTTATTTATGGAAGATTTTTGCCGACACTTGCGCAATCTAGTGTTAGAGTCTCTAGCACGAATGAAACAAATTGAATTAGCTTGGGCGCGGAGATCGCGTCGTTAATTAGGACACTATGCGATTAAGCAGTTTAAAACTATCTGGCTTTAAATCCTTTGCGGACAGCAGTACTTTACAATTCAAAGCAAATCGTACTGCGGTTGTGGGGCCAAACGGATGTGGTAAGTCAAATGTGATCGATGCCATTCGATGGGTCATGGGAGAGTCGAGTGCACGTCAACTTCGTGGCGGAAGCATGCAAGACGTGATCTTTACAGGCACTTCAAAACGTAAACCTGTTGGCATGGCCAGTGTCGAATTACGCTTTGAAAATACCTATGGAAAATTAGGTGGAGCTTATAACGCGTATACCGAGCTTGCCGTTCGCCGCCAAGTCACACGTGATGGAAAGTCGGAATATTTTTTAAATGGCACCAAATGTCGTCGTCGTGATATCACCGATATTTTCCTAGGGACAGGTTTAGGTCCTCGTTCTTATGCGATCATTGAGCAGGGCATGATTAACCGTTTGGTTGATGCTAAACCTGAAGAAATGCGGGTGTATATTGAAGAGGCAGCAGGGGTTTCACGTTATCAAGCGCGTCGCCGTGAAACCACACAGCATTTAGAACATACTACGCAAAATTTAAGTCGTTTAAATGACATTGCGCTCGAACTGAAATCTCAACTCAAAACTTTAAAACGCCAAGCGGAAGCAGCGATTTTATATAAAAACTTAGAAACAGAAATCCGAACCCTTAAAGTTGAAATCTTGTCATTTCAATGTGAGCAAAGTCAGCGTATACAGCAAGAATACACCGCTGAAATGACCGATTTAGGTGAGAAATTTAAGTTAGTCCGTTCGGAGTTGACCACGGTTGAGCATGATTTAACAGCCACCAGTGAGTTATTTCAGCGTCTGATTCAGCAGTCCACACCATTACAAAATGAATGGCAACAGGCTGAAAAGAAGTTAGCTGAATTGAAAATGACTTTGGAACAAAAACAGAGTTTGTTCCAACAAAACACAGAAACTTTGGCTCAACTTGAACAACAAAAAGTTCAAACCAAAGAGCGCTTACAGCTGATTGATATCCAGCTTGAAAACTTGCTCAATGAACAAGAAGCTCAAACTGAAAACTTACAGTTGAGTGAGGCGGAGTCACATCAGGGTAATCAGCAATTTACTGACTTAAAATCTCAGCAAAATCAGGCGCAGCAGCAGTTCGAACAGATCAAAGCGCAAGTTGAAAAGCAACAGCAACAAAAATTGCAGATGCAAGCGCAAAGTGAACAGCTCTGCAAAAATATTGCCCGTATTGAACAGCAAAAAGAAACCTTAAAAAATCAAACAGCACACATTCAAAACCAATTTCAGTCTGAAGATGTTGAGCAATTGGTCAATGATCAGCAACATGCTCAAACAAAGATTACGGAAATTGAACAGCAGTTGGTGCAGACGAAAGCTGACCTTGATCAGGTTCAAGAACAGATTGCACAGCAAAAGTCCCAGATTTCAACATTGAAGTCTGAAGTACAAGTGCTACTGTCTGAGCAAAAGAATCTCAATCAATTGATGGCGAAAACCAGCACCAAATCTGATGCAAAGGTCGTGCAGTTGATGCAAGTATTAAAGCTTAATGATACTGCTAAAACACATGCCAATCTGATTGAGAAATTCTTAGCCAAATGGTTGTCTGCACAGGTCATCGAGACGGATGACATATTTCAAGAAAGTGTCGCTCGTCAGATTAAAGCATCGTCTGGGTATGACAAAATACAGTTGGGGGATAATCCGTGCCTTGCAGATTGGATTGAGTCACCGAATCATTCTCTATGGTATCAAGTCGCCGTTGTCGACAATTTAAATCAGGCACTGTCGCTACAAAAGCTATTGAACGTTGGGCAATCCATTCTGAGTTTAGATGGTTATCATGTTGGATCTGACTGGGTCATTGGTCTGTTCTTTGATGAATCTAGTCAAGCTGCTCAAGGTGCACTGAGTCATAAAATCCGTTTAGAAGAAATTGAAACGGCGTTGGCAGAAGTTCAACCAAAGCTGATTGATGCAGAATCAAAACTACCTGAGTTTCAGAAAAGTTTGTCTGAGCATCAGCAAAAATTGCAAGCGCAACAATCTGCGCTGAAAGAGCAACAGCTTATTCTGCAAAAAATTGATGTGTCCATCGTCAAACAACAAACTGCTTTGCAGGCTTTTGATGTTCAAAAGCAACAATTGACTATGCAGTTGCAACAACTGGATGCGCAGCTTGAAGAAGATGCCATGCAAAAAGACGATTTAGAAATCGACATGCATGCATTGACCTTGAAACTTGAGAAAAGTTTACCTGAATATAAAACGCTGCAATTTCAGGTAGAGGAACTCAATGATCAGGTTGAAGAATTGCAACAAGCGGTTCAGCAAAAACAACAGGACTTAGAAGTCTCACGTCGTCAATCTGTTCAGAACCAACAGCAAATTGAGCTTTTAGAAAAAGATGCTTCATTTTTAAAGTCACAATATCAACAGATTGTGTCGCAAATGGAGCAGGCAAAGCAGTTCATTGACCCAATCCAGCTGGAATTACCTGCTTTACAATCGCAATTTGAAGAACAGGCACAAATCACTGCTAAACTACAAAAAACGTGGTCTGAATGGCAGGTTGAACTGAATAACATTCAAGCGAAACAACAAACGTTGACTGAATTACGTCATACGCATCAGCAAAATGATGAGACCTATCGTGGTCAGTTGGAAGAAAAACGTCTGGCATGGCAAGTGGCAAAATCGGATTTGCAACATTATTCAGAACAGCTCAAAGAATTGAATAGTGACATTTTGTCGAATGTTCAAATTGATTTAAAGTCACATCAGACTAAACTGGAAAAAGCGCAGCACAGTTTCGAAAAGATTGGTGCCGTGAATTTGGCAGCATCTGAAGAATATGAAGAAGTGTCAGCTCGTTATGAAGAACTGAGCCATCAGATTGAAGATTTGGAAAAAACAGTCGGTCAATTGAAAGATGCAATGAAAAGTATCGATCAAGAAACCAAAAAATTGTTTATGACCACATTTGATCAGGTCAATGCTGAATTACAAAACCTGTTTCCAAAAGTTTTTAATGGTGGTGAAGCAACCTTAAGTTTGGAAGATGACTGGCAGTCTGGCGTAAAACTCATGGCGCGACCACCGGGTAAACGTAATAGTTCATTAGCATTATTATCGGGTGGAGAAAAGGCTTTAACAGCACTGGCTTTAGTGTTTGCAATTTTCAGACTCAATCCTGCGCCATTTTGTGTACTGGATGAAGTTGATGCGCCACTCGACGATGCCAATGTCGGAAGATTTTGTAATTTAGTAAAAGAGCTTTCTGAACAGGTTCAATTCATTTACATTACGCATAATAAGGTCGCAATGACGATGGCAACTGATTTATTAGGCGTAACGATGCCTGAACCAGGTACATCGAAAATGGTTACTGTAAATATAGAAGAAGCAAAAGAGTACGGCCTAGCCGCGGAGTCATAATATGGAAGTCACCACAATCATTGGAATTGTTGTTGCAATTATTATCTGTCTGTTTGGATTGCGGATGATGCTGCGAAAACCGAATGATGCTGCACCATCATTAGACTCAGAATTGCATATTAATTCAGAGAGTCAGCAACCTGTGATTCCTCGACATGTGCGTGATCAATTGCAAACTGAAAATGTTGAAAGCACAGCACCCGTTTCGCAAGGCCGTATTGAACCTAGTCTGAGTGATCTTGAGTCTGAACCTTCTGTTACTACAACCGATGTGTCTAAAGAAGAATTGACCAAGTCACATGAAACAGCAGCGACAGCGGTTGTTTCAGAAGCAACTGAATCCGATGTTCCAGTTAAACCTGTGGCTGAACAGGCTACAGAGATTAAAGATGAAAGTTCTGAGGCTCAAATTCAACAAGCAGATGTTCATTCTGACGAGGTCAAAAAAGCGGATCCTGAGTTCACATTAAATCCAAATGTTGAAGCTGCGAAAATCGAAGAATTTACTGAAGAAAGTAATATTTTAGATTTACATCTTCATGAGCAACAACGTTTTGACGATGAAAGTGCACTTGCTAATGCTGAATACATCATTAGCTTAAACATGTATCCAAACCCGCGGAAAGCATTGTCTGGTGATAAAACTTTAAAAGTACTTCTGAAATATGGCTTACGTTTCGGTGAAATGAACTGTTTCCACCGCTATGAAAGTCCAGACCAAGAAAGTCCACTCATGTTCTCTGTGCTTCGAATTACAGATCAAGGTCCTGCTGGTTTTGATTTGGAAACCTTATCTGTAGAACAGGTGCAAGGTTTGGCATTTTTCTTGGCATTGCCTCATCAAAATGTACAAAAAGGCTATGACAGTATGGTGAGTATTGCAGGTCTCATTGCACGGGAAACAGATGGTACTGTGTATGATGAAAATAATCTTGAATTTACGCCACAGTTAAAAGAACACTGGCGACATAAAGCCATCGATTATCGTTCAAACCAAGCGGTTTAAATTTATTGCTGGTGCATAAATCGATTTGAACAAAATTGATTTATACTGATGCAAATTGAAATTTTGGGCGGAATTTTCCGCCCTTTTATATGGTGAAATCATTTATGGATCAAACTGCTGTGGTTGCGCAAATGCGTCAACTGATTCAACTGCTGGCTCAACATAATCATGCGTATTATGTGATGGATCAACCCACGATTGAAGACAGCGAATATGATCAGTTGTTTCATCAGCTAAAGGCTTTAGAACAACAATATCCTGACCTTGTCCAAGCCGATACCCCGACCAATAAAGTCGGTGGAAAAGCTTTATCTAAATTTGAAACTCTGACGCATAAAGTACCTATGTTGTCACTGGGCAATGTATTTAATAAAGAAGATTTATTCGATTTTGCACGCCGTGTAGAAGAACGTTTACCCAATCAAAAGATTCAATATGATGTTGAACTCAAGTTCGATGGTCTAGCGATTTCACTGTGGTATGAACATGGCGTTCTCGTTCGTGGTGTGACACGTGGTGATGGTGAAACGGGTGAAGTGATTACCCAAAATGTCAAAACCATCCGAAATTTGCCAAAAGTATTGTCATCAAGTCAAGGTCCAGTGCCTGAGCTTTTAGAGGTTCGTGGTGAAGTCCTGATGCCAAAAGCGGGCTTCGAAAAACTAAATGCTGAAAATGAAGCCAAGGGTGAAAAAACATTTGCCAATCCGCGTAATGCGGCAGCAGGTAGTTTACGTCAGCTTGATCCAAAAATTGCAGCATCACGTCCACTAGCATTCTATGCGTATGGTATTGCACAGTGTGAGCCACATCATGGGCAAACCACCATGTCAGGTAGTTTGGAATGGTTGACGCAGTTTGGTTTTGCTGTAGGTGAACGCCATTTTGTTTGTGACAGTATTGACGATGTGCAAAAAGCCTATGAAGAAATTAATGCAGAGCGTCCAGATTTAAGCGTTGAAATTGATGGCATGGTCATTAAAGTTGACGATCTCAAACAGCAAAAACAGTTGGGTTTTTTGAGCCGTGAACCACGTTGGGCAACAGCATATAAATTTCCTGCAGTGGCAGCACTTACGACTGTCGATAACATCGATTGGCAAGTCGGACGTACAGGAACATTAACCCCTGTAGCACGTTTAAATCCTGTTGCTGTTGGTGGTGTGACTGTTTCCAATGTGACTTTACATAATATTGGTGAAATCCATCGTTTAGATGTCCGCATTGGCGACACGGTGAGTGTTTATCGTAGCGGAGATGTGATTCCTAAGGTTGAAAAAGTTTGGCCTGAATTTCGCCCTGTGGATAGCGTCGAAGTTCATCTGCCAGAAAACTGTCCAGTATGTGATTCACCAGTGGTTATGCCTGAAGGTGAAGCATTGGCACGTTGCTCAGGCGGTTTATATTGCGCTGCACAACGTATTGAAGCAATTCGCCATTTTGTTTCTCGTAAAGCCATGGATATTGAAGGCTTAGGTGATCGTTGGGCTGAGTCTTTATTGCACTTAGATTTGCTCAAAGATGTGGCTGATATTTATCATTTGCATGAGCATCGTGAAAAATTACTGACCATTGAAAAGATGGGTGAGAAATCTGTTCAGAACCTGATTGATTCCATTGAAAACAGTAAGAAAACAACGCTTGCATCCTTTATTTATGCCTTAGGAATTCGTGGTGTAGGTGAAACCACAGCTCGTATGCTTGCCAATACTTTCCAGACGTTAGAGGCGTTACGTAACGCAGACCTTGAAGCATTGAAGAAAACCCCAGATGTGGGTGATATTACTGCTGAATGGATTTTGGATTTCTTCCAAGCACCGCATAATTTGGAAGTGTTGGATCGTCTACTTGCTGCTGGTATTCATTGGGATGCACCAATTGCACCTACACGTCAGCCTTTAAATGGTGAAAGTTGGGTGGTGACAGGCACTTTAAGTTCTATGGGGCGTGATGAAGCAACTCAAATGTTGCAAGCGTTGGGTGCACGTGTGAGTGGCAGTGTCTCTAGTAAAACCAAATGTTTAGTGGCAGGTGAAAAAGCAGGCTCTAAACTTGATAAAGCTGAGAAGTTAGGTGTTCCAATATTAAATGAACAAGAGTTTTTGGCTTTGATGGCTGAATATGGGCAGACCATCTAAGTATTGAAAAGTAATGAATTGTAAGGGTATAGTAATTATGCCTTTACAATCTAATTTCAAAAGTGAAAATATTTAAAAGAATAACGATAATCACCTTGTTGATGTTACCAATAATTCCTGTTTATGCACAAACAGAATGTGAAAACCCTCGTATTTTAAAAGAGCTCGAAGAAGAAATCAGTCGATCCGTTGAAAAAAGTTTAGATCGTTATTTTTATTATCGTCAAAAACTTTCTAATCCTTATTTCGCTGAATATATACATGAAGAGAAGGAAAAGTTAGAGGATATGGCTCGATCACAAAAATATAGCCCAGAAGAATTTAATCAAATATTAAAGGAAAGGATTAAGAATATTTATAAGGATGCTAATAGTGAGTTTATCAATATTGTAAAACAACAAGAAGTTGAAGAAGATGATTCGACATATCAATATAATCAAGTCTTTGAAAAGTTATTAGAACCATACATTGATTATCAATTAAGTAAAAAACAAAAAGCAATGATGAGAGAATTTGACGGGGCAGAAAATGCTATTTTTACTTCTTATTTTAAATTTGACCCAAATGATGAAAAGTTGCTGAATGATATTGTTCATCGAAATTTCAATGTTAAATTTTTGGAGATAAAGCAATTAAACACATCAAATAGTGAAAGTGTTCATTGTCAAATGACTTTAAATTTTAATAAAAATAAACAAGTTGACTTTAAGTATTCATTATTTTTTTCGACAACTCATAAAAACTTGCAATTATCTCCGATAGAGTTTTACGTTAATAACCGCCATGGAGATTTTAATAATTTTGGGCAGAATTTGATTGAAAATTTTTAAGGTAAAATTTGACTATAATTGTATAAAAGCCCGAATCTCGGGCTTTTATTTTATGACAATTAACCACGCTTTTTCACAATGCCATCATCAATCAACTGCTGGAAATGCTCGACTAAACTGGTTTCGACATCACGGTAATTTATACCCAATTCTTTAATACTTTTTTGAGCATTAAAATGCAGAGGATATCCTACATTCAACTCAACATATTTACGTGAATGACCAATAAACGGTGCAACAATTTTCACTAAAAATTTAGGTGTATTCATTCGTGGAAAAGGGTACTTTTTACCAAAATGACGAGTGAGTACTTTGCCCATTTCGAGTAAGGTCAGAGATTTAGAGCTAATAATATAACGACCTTTGGCATTTGGTAATAAGGCTGCTTTTAAATGTGCATCAGCCACATCTCGAACATCGACCAGAGCACTCCAAATTTTAGGTACACCAAAACGTGTTACACCACTACCAAATTGTTGAAGCACTTCAACACTGCCTGATTTAGTCATCGGTGTCAGTGATGGACCAACCACAAGGGCTGGGTTGACACAGACCAAGTCCCAGCGTGATTGTGCAATTTGCATTTCCCAAGCTTTACGCTCGGCTGCAACTTTTGAATAATAATAAGGTTGATGCTTTGCTGAACTGCTGGTATTCCAATAGCTTTCATCCAACGTATTGTTCGGAACTTTTAAAGCATCAATGGCATCGCCGTAAGTAGATGCAATACTCGATGTCACCACAACGCGTTTCACTGTAGACGTACGGTTGACACTATTTAAAACATTCTCTGTGCCTTTAATGGCTGGGTCAATAAGCTCTTTGATCGGATCTTTAAAATTGGTGACTAAAAAAGGTGAGGCCATATGAATGACAATTTCACAGCCTTGCATAGCTTCATCAAAAGCATTTTTATTGAGTAAATCGGCTTGAAAAAGTCTTAATTTTCCAGAATTTTTTTCAGCGATGTCTTGTAAGTGTTGAAAGCTCTTGGTTTTGTTTAAGTCTCGCACGGTTGCATGTACAGTAAGGCCTTGCTCTAATAATTGACGAATAACCCAACCCGCAATATACCCCGTTGCCCCAGTGACTAAAATTGGATGTTCAGTTGTTTTGTTCATAGTGCTTTTATCATTTCCCTGTATATTTTTATGATAAATAGAAATTGCCTCAGTGTCTTTGTAAAGCGCTTTAAAAATGGATTGAAATGTAACTTGATTAAACCAAAAAGGACTATTTACAAAAAATAAAACTTCAAAAAAGATGCTTAAAATTTATCCGAGAATATTTTCATAATTTTTAAGATATTCTTTTATATGTATAAATTTTAGACATACGAGTGTAAATGCGTATGCTTCTCATTTTTATTTTATAAAAATCATAAACTTACACAATATAAATTTTGCAATAGCATGACCTTTTGTCCATAATATTAAACAAAGTAATGGAGATTTTGAAATGCGTGGCAATCCAGAAGTTGTAGATTATCTGAATATGTTGATCGGTGGTGAACTGGCTGCTCGTGATCAATATCTTATTCACTCTCGTATGTATGAAGATTGGGGCTTAAGCAAAATCTTTGAACGTATTGACCATGAAATGCAAGAAGAAGCTTCCCATGCAGATGCATTGATTCGCCGTGTTTTGTTCCTTGAAGGGACACCGAATATGAATCGTGATGATATTGAAGTAGGTGAAGATGTTGTTGCTTGCTTAAAAGCCGATTTAAAACTTGAATATCATGTGCGTGAAAAATTGGCTCAAGGTGTAAAACTTTGCGAAGAGAAAGGTGATTTTGTTAGCCGTGATATGCTTCGCCAACAAATGAATGATACCGAAGAAGACCATACCTATTGGTTAGAAAAACAATTGCGTTTGATCGAATTGATTGGTCTGCAAAATTATATTCAATCACAAATGTAATTGATCTATTGATTATAAAAGCCCGATTGAATCGGGCTTTTTTATGTCTTGTATTTCGTATGCTTTATTTTGATGACTGTGGTTTTGAAGCAAGTGACTTTGAACCAAGTGATTTTGAATATTTCAGAACATCAGCCAGAACCTGATTAGCATGTGTTTGCGTATCTACACTGCTGTAGTGGTAAATAATATGACCTTGTGGGTCGATGAGAAAAGTTTCCCGTTTGGCTATTTTTGCGATACCTAAATTACGCACTACACCCATCTGATTAGCAAGTTGATGATTTTGATCTGCCAAAATTGGAAAAGGTAGCGCTAATTTTTCCGAAAATTTCTGATGAGATGCGACATCATCCAAACTCACGCCTAACACCACGGCATTATTTTTTATAAATTGCGGATATAGCGCTTTAAATTGATTGGCTTCTTGGGTGCATCCAGGGGAGTTATCTTTGGGATAAAAATAGAGCACCACCCATTTGCCTGCGTATTGTTTTAATTCATGCCACTTACCAGATTGATCTTGAAGTTTAAAGGCTGGAGCAGGTTTACCAACCCATTGCTTTTGCTCGGATGTGGCGGCTGAAAATAATGATTTTTCAGAATGGCTGATTGGGGAGAAAGCCAAAACTGGAATGCAACAGAATAAGCTGATACTGAATCGAATGTTCATCTCTTTTACTTCTTATTGGTCAAGGTGCTTATTGATCTTAACAAAATTTAAAATGTGAGTTATAGGCATTTATGGTGATTTTTAAGTGATCAAACTAAGATAAAAAGGTTTTATCAACACTGAGAATAAAAATGGATATTGGTGCGGTACTTATTGAACTGAAAGAAAATCGCTTGGATGATGTTGCTGTGTGGCAAGCTGAAATCAATGCCAGGAAACAAGAAGCAATTGAAACTTTAAAAGCTGAACGAGTGTTCATTGAATCATGGTTCCAATTGAAACTTGAAGGGAAAGATTATTTGATTGCGTATATGCGCGCTGATGATATTCACTATGCACAACAAGTGGGGAAAAGTAGTCAATTTCCAATTGATCAGATTCATAAAGCTTTTAAACAAAATTGGGCAAGAGTAATCCCTGCACAAATTCTGGTTGATCTTGAAAATACTGATTAGAAAAATACAACGCATTCAGAGGGTTTGTAATACTCGAATCTTCAATTTTATACAGCATGATTGGCGATAAGTCGCTTTTATCTGTTGTTATTTTGATTGATTTTCACAATGCCATTCTGCTTAAGGGTTTATATACTTCCATATGAGATAAAAGAATGAATAGTGATTAGATCATTGATAATAAATGGAGTTGCAGGGATGCACAGTATTTTACTTATTACGGGTTGGGGTTTAGGAACAAAACCATTAGAAGCGCTCAAACAATCATTACAAGCTCAAGGCTATCAAGTTGAGCTGATGAATATTTTTAATGCCTTTGATCAAGTTGAATTAGATGCCAAGATCAAAATTGCGCAAAAGTTTGACGTCATTGCAGGTTGGTCCTTGGGTGGGCAATTGGCCAGTGTGCTTGCTGAACAAATCTATAAAAAGACTGCAAAAGCGAAAGTATTAATTACTTTAGCTTCAAATCCTTGCTTTATAGCAAAAGAATGTTGGCCGATTGGAATGCAATATTCTGCGTTTCAAAGTTTTAAAAGTTCTTTTCAACAAGATGCGTTAACCACCTTAAAACGGTTTTCCTATTTAGTGACTCAAGGCAGCAAAAATGCCAAACAAGATTGGCAATACTTACAAAATTCGGTTAATGATGAAGATAAAACAATCAAGATTCAAGGTTTAGAATTGTTGGAAAATTTAAATTCTGTGAGTATTTTAGAAAGTTATCAAGGGCCTCAATATCATGTGTTGGCTGAAGATGATGGTTTAGTTGCTTACAAAGTTGCTGATTATTTGCGTAAAATACCTGCAAAGTTTATTAAAATTGATAGTGTTATAGGTTCACATGGTTTTCCACTATTTAATATTCATGAAACAACTAACAAAATTTTAGGGTATTTAAAAACAACATTAAAAAAATAGTGAATATTGTCTAATCAGGCAATTTAATTTGTTGAGCATAATCGCTATGATCGAAAAATGAGGAAATTTGAACAATAAGCAAACAGTGGATGGCAGATATAGATGAAACAAAGCAATGGTAACAAAGGATGAGTGATCGTTTTGATCAGGAGCATCTATGGCATCCTTATACTTCAATGCTCAAGCCACTGCCGACATTTAAGGTTAAGCGTGCTTATGGTGCAATCATTGAATTGGATGATGGGCGCCAACTGATTGATGGTATGTCTTCATGGTGGTGCGCCATTCATGGTTATAACCATCCTGAACTCAACCAAGCTGTGCAAAAACAGCTTGAACAAATGTCACACATTATGTTTGGTGGTTTCACTCATGATCCTGCCATTGAACTGGGCAAGCTATTACTCAAAATTACTCCGCCGAGCCTAGATAAAATTTTCTACGCAGATTCAGGCTCCGTTGCGGTTGAGGTCGCTTTGAAAATGGCAGTGCAGTATTGGTCTGCACAAGGCAAGACTCAGAAGACCAATTTTATAACACCACGTTCGGGCTACCATGGGGATACGTGGAATGCCATGTCGGTTTGCGACCCTGTAACAGGTATGCACCAGATTTTTGGCACAAGCTTGCCCAATCGTATTTTTGTCGAAGCGCCGCAAGTGGGGTTTTATGAAGATTGGAATCAACATGATATTCATGATTTAGCACAGCATTTAGCACAGCACCATCAATCTATAGCAGCCCTTATTTTAGAGCCGATTGTACAAGGTGCAGGGGGTATGCATTTTTATCATCCTGAATATTTACGACAAGCTAAACAACTTTGTGAAAAATACCAGATTCTTTTGATTTTCGATGAAATCGCTACAGGCTTTGGGCGTACGGGTAAGCTCTTTGCTTGGGAACATGCACAGGTTGAACCTGACATTATGTGTATTGGTAAAGCACTGACAGGTGGATATATGACTTTATCTGCCACGCTGACCACACAAAAAGTTGCAGAAACCATTAGTCAGGGCGAAGCGAGCGTATTTATGCATGGTCCAACCTTTATGGCGAATCCTTTGGCCTGTGCTGTGGCATTAAAAAGTACTCAATTACTATTAGCTCAAGATTGGCAAAGTAATATTCAACGCATCCAACAGCAATTGAAACAACATCTCACACCATTAGCCTCACTTTCTTATGTTCAGGATGTGCGGGTATTGGGGGCAATCGGGGTGGTTGAACTGACTTTTAATGTCGATATGAAAAGCCTGCAAGCCGAATTTGTTAAACGTGGAATCTGGGTACGTCCATTTGGCAAATTGGTATACCTGATGCCACCTTATGTCATTTCTTCTGAACAACTTGAAAGCTTGCTTATTCAATTGGTCGGTGTTGTTCAGTCGATGGATCGGGAGGTAGCATGAGTTTACTCGATCATTATGCCGATCAGCTCGATTCACTCAAGCATCAGGGACAACTCAGGCAGTTTACATCTGCTCAGCAAGACGGACGATGGATCATGGTAAATGATCATCAAATGCTGAATTTATCCAGTAATGATTATCTGGGACTAGCACAGAATACGCAGTTGGTTGAAGAATTTTTTGATCTTATGCCTACATCCGCAAAACGGATGAGTTCATCATCTTCACGCTTATTAACTGGAAATTTTGCTGAATATGAAGCGTTGGAACAGGCGCTGAGTGATGCCTTTTTAGGTCGTGCAGCGTTGCTATTTAACAGTGGTTATCACATGAATATTGGCATTTTGCCCGCGCTGTGTGATGTACGAACCTTGATTCTGTCCGATAAGTTAATTCATGCCAGTATGATTGATGGTATTCGACTATCAAAAGCGCAATATTATCGATATCGACATAATGATTTAACGCATTTAGAACAGTTGTTGAGTCAATATCATGGTGATGACAAATTTGATCGCATTATTGTGGTGACTGAATCCATTTTTAGTATGGATGGAGATGAAACCGATCTCAAAGCCTTGGTTGCAATAAAATCACGCTATACCAAAGTGATGCTCTATGTCGATGAAGCACATGCTATTGGCGTTCGTGGTGAACGAGGTTTAGGGTGTGCAGAACAATATGCTGTCATTGCGCAGATTGATTTTTTGGTCGGTACTTTTGGTAAGGCTTTGGCTTCAGTCGGGGGCTATCTAATTTGTGATCCGATTATTCGTACTTTTTTGATCAATCACATGCGACCGTTGATTTTTAGTACAGCGCAACCCCCAATAAATATGGCATGGACCCAATTTATTTTTTCTAAGATGCAGGATTTAAATGCACAACGTTTACAGCTCAAACAGTTGAGCCAGCAAATCCAAACAGATATTCGTGACTTAGGTTATGCATGTCCATCGAGTAGTCATATCGTGCCGATTATTATCGGTGAAGCGCAAGCGACTATAGATAAAGCCAAGCAATTGCAACAAGCAGGATTTTATATCATGCCTGTGCGACCTCCGACGGTACCCAAGGGTGGCTCAAGATTAAGAGTATGTTTGAATACAACAGTAGATCAGCAAGATGTGATCAATCTGTTAAAGCATTTGGCGCATTCGTCTTTTAAGTCTTAAGCCGGTAACGCTATGCGGTAGGATGCTTAAGCATTGAAAACTGACCAGTAAAAAAAGATAGAAGGACATTGGGTGAATTTAAACATGATGGATGATATTGAACTCATTAAACCGCTTATCGCACAACGTTTTGAAAAAGCACATTTAAACTATAATGAACATGCGCTGATTCAGAAAAAAGTAGCGAATGAACTGATGCAACTGATTCAGCAGTATTTGGATCGAGAACAGGTCAACCGAGCATTTGAAATTGGCTGTGGTTCTGGAAATTTAAGTCATTTATTCATACAAAAATATCCCATTCAAACACTGGTCTTAAATGATCTTTATGACAATGTTAAGCAACATTTTAGTGGTGTCGATGGGCTTGAATGGCAGATTGGTGATGTCGATTATATCGAGTTTCCGTCATCTTTAGATCTGGTGATGTCCAATGCAGCATTACAATGGGTTAATGATTTAGATGGGGTTGTTTCAAAAGCCAAGTATGCCTTGAATCATCAAGGTTTATTTTGTTTTTCCACTTTTGGAAAGCGTAATTTAAAAGAAATTAAAACATTAACAGGTCGAGGTTTAGTTTATCTTCAACTGGAAGAGATTCGAGCTAAATTACTGAAACAAGGTTTTGAAATTTTACATTTATCCGAATGTACAGAGCAATTGCACTTTATTCATCCAAAGCAGGTGTTAACGCATTTACAAGCCACAGGCGTGACGGCAACATCACAGGATAAATTCCGTTGGACCAAAGACACTTTGGAAGATTTTTATACAGGTTATCGGCGTTTTATCACCACAGATGAACACGAAAATATTGTATATCCTTTAAGTTATCATCCTATTTATGTGGTTGCGAGACGAGGTGCTTAGTGGGACAGGTTTATTTTGTTAGTGGTATTGATACGGCTATTGGTAAAACGTATGCAACGGGCTATTTGGCAAAATTATGGTGTACCCAAGGTCGGAAAGTCATCACACAAAAACTGATTCAAACAGGCAATACCGATATTTCGGAAGATATTGAAAAACACCGTGAAATGATGGGTGAGGGTTGGTTTGAAGAGGATAATCGCAAACTTACAATGCCGGAAATATTTTCATATCCTGCATCTCCGCATTTGGCAGCTCAAATTGATGGTCGAGATATTGATTTTGAAAAAATAAAAATAGCAACCCAGCAACTTGCTGATTCTTACGAAGTCGTGTTGCTCGAAGGAGCTGGTGGTTTGATGGTGCCATTGACCACAACAAAACTGACAATTGATTATTTGGAAGAGCAGCGCTATCCCGTTATATTGGTGAGTTCAGGGCGCTTAGGGAGTATTAATCATACTTTATTAAGTTTGGAAGCGATTGCTCGACGTGGATTAGATGTATTTGCGTTGGCATATAACTTAAATGACGAATCACAAGACCTAATCATTTCTAAAGATACGGCAGTATATTTAAAAGGCTATTTGGCTCAATATTTTCCAAAAGCACAGTGGATTGATATTCCAAAGATTGCATTATTTAAATAGCCAAATAAGCGGATAAATCACAAAATGCATGAGATTGGTCATTACTACGGCGAAGATAAATACTATAATCATTCCAAAGGAATGCATGCTAATAATTGCTGCAAACAAGAAGAAAATGACTGCAATAATTGATGAGATGAAATAGCTTAAGTAGGGATGTTTTTTAAACCATTCAATGTGAAATACACATAAATAGACACAAAGGAATACAGCATAATAAAAGCTTAATAAAATGACACTTTCTAAAGGATATTTAAATACATAATGATCAGGATCCATCGGTCTTGGGTTTGGTGTATTTGCATAATAGGCGAGTAGTAGTGTGACCAGCAACCAAACACAAATTAAGAATGCCTTGGATTGGATGACATTTGTTATTTTAAAAGCAATATTTTTCATTGTTTTTATGTCTTTAAATTAAATTATTTCGATAACGCTTTATTATAAAGGGTAGAGCTAAAAAATGTGCTAAACAGGTGATCATCATCACCAAGATGAAGGCACCCCAAAAACTTGATGCATGCATAGCACCTAAAAATGAATAAAACGTTATAAGTACGGGGATAATACTGGCGAGTATAAAACTCGCATAAGGATGATTATGACTACATCTCAGCAAAAATAATGGAATATAGTTAATTATCACCAAAAAATATAATCCACAGCAAAACAATACACCAGATAAAGGATATTCATATTCTTCTTGTAATACGCCTCTAGATTCTAAGTAACCTGAGATGAATTGTGCTTCATAAGCAATGTAACAACATGCCAATAGATATATAAGAAACAGAGATATGAGTGCACTATAATTTTTTTTCATTATATAAATTTTAATTATAAAAAAGCCACTATAAAAATAGTGGCTTTTTGATTCAAGTTTTAATTAAGAAATTAAAACTTTTTGAATCCTTTATTTATGCCAAACGGTTTACGTTGACCAAATTTGTTTTCACCACGACCTTGCTGTTCAAATGAGTTACCATTTGGCTCATTACGACGCTCAAAGCGGTTACCACTGTTTTGATTCGGACGTTCTTGACGGTTGTTAAAACGGTTGTCACTACGACCTTGCTCAAATTGAGGTTGGCGATTGTCACGACGAAAATCATCAGCTTGACCTTGACCTTGACCTTCACCTTCGTCACGACGTTGCTGACGTAAATAGCCACCACGGCGAGCAGCTAAAGGTTTTTCTTGCATACGTTCGTTACGGCGTTTTGCCATACCAAACAGCCCTGTGCCTTGACGAGGCTTTAACTCAACCGCTTTGGCTAAGTTATCAATATCATTTTTGTCCAATTCTACCCAACGACCTGTACGTAATTCACGAGGAAGAATAACCGTACCGTAACGCGTACGAAGCAAACGACTTACTTTTAAGCCTTGAGATTCGAAGATACGACGTACTTCACGGTTACGTCCCTCTTTAACAACAACTTGATACCAGCGGTTAATCCCTTCACCACCAATTTCTGAGAATGACTCAAATTTAGCTGGTCCATCATCTAAAACAACACCATTCAACATGTTGTTTTTCAATTGTGGAGTCACTTCACCCATCACACGAACCGCATATTCACGTTCGATTTCATTGGATGGATGCATAAGACGGTTTGCCAATTCACCATCGTTGGTGAACATCAGTAAGCCTGTAGAGTTAATGTCGAGACGACCCACCATCACCCAACGATCACCTGGAATAGAAGGAAGTTGATCGAAAACAGTTGGGCGGTTTTCAGGGTCGCTACGAGAACAGATTTCACCTTCAGGTTTGTAATAGATAATTACACGGCGACGGATTTCATCCTCAACTTGGAACTGAACTTTACGACCATCGATGCGAAGCTCATCGGTTGGTTCAATGCGTTCACCCACTTGAGCAATTTGACCGTTGACACTAACACGACCAGCAGCAATGACTTCTTCCATATAACGGCGAGAACCCAAGCCAACTCGTGCTAATACCTTTTGCAATTTTTCACTCATAACAGCATAACCTTAGAAATAATCATCAACAGTGCACCTATTTAGGACTTGGGCGTTTGAACGTCCAAAGCCATAAAAGCTTCCTTGGCATCCTGTAGGGGAGGCAGTTGACTTAGCGACGCTAAACCAAATGCATTCAAAAATTGTGGCGTTGTAACCAACAACGCAGGTCTTCCTGGAAGTTCACGAAACCCCGATTCTTTAATCCAGTTCCACTCGAATAACGTTCTAAGTAACTGACTGTTATTCGTGACTCCACGTATTTGCTCAATATCAGCTCGGGTTACGGGCTGATGATAAGCGATCACTGCCAATGTTTCTAACAGTGATGGTGATAATTTGGTTGGGCGTTCTGGCCAAGTTTGTACAATCACATTACGATATTTTGCACGGACTTGAAAACGAAAACCTTGAGCTGTTTCAGTCAGCTCAATTGAACGACCATGTTGTAGCATTGACAGTTGTTGTAAAAACGTACGCAACTGTTGTTTGCTATATTTGTCTTGAAACGCTTCTTTTAAGCGAGCAATAGATACAGGTGCTTCGCTGGCAAAAATAATCGCTTCAATTTGCATCAAAAGTTCATGATGTAATTCATCAACATTAAATGCGCTACTTTGATCTATGCTCACGCATGTATCCCCTGAATCGCGAGTGGCGCTTCAATACCCGTTGCCACAATTTCAATCTTTTGTTGGCGTGTTAGTTCAAGAATCGCCATAAACGTCACCACTAAGCCCATGCGGCCTTGGCTTGGTTTGAGCAAATCCTCAAACTTGAGTACTTCACCTGAATGAACCATATGCTCAATATAAGCAATACGCTCTTCAAGTAAAACAGGTTCTTGCAAAATTTGATGCGTAACGACTTCTGGTCGGTTAAAAATACAGAATAATGCATCACGAAGCATATCTGCTTCATAACCTTCATAAACAGTAGACGTTTGTCCAAGTGCGACATTGGTTGAGAAAGTATCTCTGTCTAATATCGGCATTTGTCCTAAACGTTCTGCGGCTTGTTTAATACGTAAATAGGTTTCTAAACGATCAATCAGTTCTTGTTTTGGATCTGCTTCAAGTTGAACAGATTTCGGTTTCGGTAACAGTAAACGAGATTTTAAATCAGCGAGCAAAGCAGCCATCACCATATAATCGGCAGTGAGCTCAATATTGAGTGATTTCATGCTGTCGATATAAGACAAATATTGTGTCGCTATAGGTGCAATATCAAGCTTTAATAAATCAAATCCATTTTTTTGAATCAGATAAATTAAAAAATCGAGTGGTCCTTCGAAATGATCAAGGAGAATTTCGAATGCTGCAGGCGGTATATACAAATCTTCAGGAATCGTATCTTGCCACTCATCTAATACGCGGATGTTGGGTAGAATTTCTGAAGAATGTTGAAGTGCTTGAGTCATTACAGTTATTAGCCACGCGAATTTTCAAAAGCATGTCGGGCGATTCTGCGAATCACTCATCGAAAATTCAAACTAGATAGTGATTCGGATTGCATATTAATAGCCCTTACATTCTAAAGGAAAAACGTTTGTGAATAAATTGCAAAAACTGTTTTTCTGCTAAAAAACTGAAAATAAATAAATGGCTTTTTTTACTTAATCCAATAACTAAAATATTTTTGAACAAAATATATCGCCACATGAGGGTTTTTCACGTGTTAATCTGAGGAATTCGTAGAACAATTTTATGCTACTCGTCCTGAAATAAAATTAAAAATCATTTGATTTTGGAATTATAAAATGAGCACTCAAAAATCTTCACAGTTTCAACTTGAAAGTGAAAAAAATCGATTTGGACAAGAAGTTGGAATGCGGGTTGCTGTGACAGAGGAGTGTCCTTTTAAAACGGAAGATCTGCGAGGAAGAACAGTTAAGCTGATCAATATCGCTCAAGGTCAAATTACAGCATCTCAGATTGAGCAATTATGGAGCACAGTTTGCTCTGAACCCAATGAACAATGTTGGACCTATTTACCCTATGATGGATTTGCATCAAAACAAGATTTGGCTGATGCATTGAAATCACAGTTTGGTTTTGCAGGTTCTATTCATTATTTGATTGAAGTGGACTCAAACATTGTGGGGTGGGTGGCTTTGCTGAATATTCGCCCCAATCACCGAGTACTTGAGATTGGGAATGTGTATTTTTCACATAGTATGAAACAAAGCACAGCAGCGACTGAAACCATTTATTTATTGTTGAAAGAATCCATACAACAGAATTTTCGACGCATTGAATGGAAATGTGATGATTTCAATCAACCGTCTAAACAAGCTGCATTACGTTTTGGCTTTCAACATGAAGGGGTGTTTCGCCAAGACCGTATCAATAAAGGGCGTAATCGAAATACGGCTTGGTTTTCGATTGTGGATCAAGAATGGTTGCAGTTGAATCTTGCCTATGAGGCTTGGCTAAATGTTGATAATTTTGACCAGCACGGTCGGCAAAAGATTCGACTGCAAGATTTTATGGTGCTTTATGGTTAAGCTTTTATTGAAATAACGTTATTCAAAGGCACTCACATCACCGACACCATGACGCACAATCACAGGATTGATACCAGATAAATCCACAATACTGGTGGTTGTGAGTGTCCCTAATCCACTATCTACAAAAACATCAATTCGTTTTTCCAGTTGTTGCTCAATATCGTAAGGATCATCTAAAGGTTCAGTTTGGCCGGGTAGGATTAACGTACTGGTCAGCAATGGTTCGCCTAACTCTCTTAACAACATTTGGCAGACAGGATTACTTGGGACACGTAACCCAATGGTTTTTTTCTTTGGATGCATGAGTCGGCGAGGGACTTCACTGGTGGCTTGTAGAATATAAGTTGTTACCGCAGGCGTATTGGCTTTTAAAAGTCGATAGGTTGCATTGTCGACTTTGGCATAAGTTGCAATATCCGATAAATCCGCACAAATAATGGCGTATTGGTGTTTTGGACCTAAGTCACGAATTTGAGCAATACGTTCCATTGCATTTTTATTCCCAATTTGACAACCAATGGCGTACGCCGCATCGGTCGGGTAGACCACCACATCACCTGCTCGGATACGCTCCACCGCTTGGCTGATAAGTCGAGGCTGAGGGTTATCAGGATGTATTCTTAAATGCAGCATGTTTATTCTCCTGAAATGTATTGTGATTATTGTCATTTAAAATGCGATACAGCAACGATGTCTATATTGCGTCTTTGATCAACTCAAAGTTAATTCTTGATGTTTGAATTATGACTTGAGTTTATAAGCGCTGACAATATGTATGTGGTGTATCTGTAGATTAAAAGTGAATCACTGGATTCAAAAACTTTAATGATTCAGTTCATTTGATTAATCAAGCATTTCTCTTTTAAATTCATGAAGCTCTAAAGCTTTTCCATCGCGACAGCAATAGCAAATGCATTGAATAAAATGTTGCGCATCACGTGGTAATTTTGCTTCACCAGAAAAATACTTTTGAACTTGAGCGTATACATTGTTTTTAAAGGATGTACCATCACCACCTTCGCCAGTCAAGTTATCTAAAGACACACGAAATTTGCGCCCAAAAGCGGTCGCAAAGAGCCATTCTATGGCCTGTGGTTTAATTTCAACTTGTTCAAAAAGCGCTTGTTGCTCTGCTGTACGGCCATCTGGCGCATACCAATAGCCTAAGTCAGGTAATAGTCGACGTTGTTCACCTGCAATACTCCAATGACTAATTTCATGCAGTGCGCTGTTAAAAAAGCCATGGGCAAACTGAATACGAGCGGAACTTGTTGATGTTGCAGGGAAATATTCGGGTTGAAAATCACCTTTCACCAAAGTCACATTTAGGTGGGAAAACCAGTGATTAAAGTGTAAGATGAGCCAGTCTACCTGTAGCGCTTCTGTTTGCAGATTCACCCAAGGTGCGAGTTGCACGCTGTTTAAGTGATCAGTAAAATTTGAAGGCGTAGGAGCGTTTAACTGTAATGAAGTTGTGACTTCAGGTTGCGGCTGCAACTGATGCATGACTTGTATTACCCAAATGATCTGTCTAAATAAGTACAAAATTGTATCTTAATCTTTGACAGAGTACTTATGAATTTGTAGAATTGCCGCCTTAATTATGTCAGCAAATACCTTTCCGGCACAGATTGAGCCGTTTAAATGGGCTGAACAAGGCTTTTCATGGTCAGGTACCCTGCCATTGAGTCGCCTAGTTCGAATTTCCCGTGAAGCTGTTGGGTCAATTGATAATCAATTGATCAATATAGACTGTAAGCTATCAATGGATGCGTATCATCGCATTGTTTGGTTAGATGGCAGTGTTGAAGCGAAGGTTCCGATGGAATGCCAACGTTGTTTGGATACCGTGGAAATTCCTCTTGCTTTAGATTTTCATTTAGCCTTGATCGATGATGAGTCACTGATAGAGCGCTTGGATGAGGATGCTGATTTCATCGTTTTAGGTGAAAGCGAAGCAACGACCAAAGGTTCATATGATGCACCTGCAACCGCTGATTTGCTCGCACTGATAGAAGATGAATTGTTATTGTTGATGCCATTGTCACCTAAGCATGAGTCTTGTGTGCATAAGCATCAACCTACCGAAGAAGAGATAGTCGAAGAAAAACGAGATAATCCGTTTGATGTTTTGGCTGCTTTGAAGGGTAAACTTAACTAATTTTTGTGTTATACTCTCGCGTATAAGACAATCGAATTTGTTCTGATCCATTTTTTCGATCTTTGTAAGGAGCCATCATGGCCGTTCAGCAAAACCGTAAAAGTCGCTCTCGCCGTGACATGCGCCGTTCACATGACGCTTTAACCGAGAATGCATTAACTGTAGACCAAACTACAGGTGAAACTCATCGTCGTCACCACGTGACTAAAGATGGTGTTTACCGTGGTCGTCAATTATTCGCTAAAGCATCTGCTGAATAATATACGGTGTATTAAGCGTCAAGCTTAGTAGAAAAAATGGGAGCTTTGCTCCCTTTTTTTTATTTTAAATAAATGGATTAGATTGATAATTGATCATAAAAGTATAATGAATGAGATTCATCGTTAATTGATCAAGATTGGAAATATTTAAAAGAAGAGATTTCGTATCGAAAAATTCAAATAAGCGAAAACTTTAAGGTTCGATATTCGTTTTTAAAAATTGATATAAAGGTTTTAATGGTTTAGTCATATAAACAAGATGATTGAATTCATGCTTATTTTTATACAGGTTTTCATATAGGCGTAATGATTTTCTTGGCTTGTATGAAGTGTTGATAAAGATTTATGTTATTGATTGATAGAGACTTCAAATATATTTTCAATTTTAAGCATAGAATTGGTGACTATATTTACAATTAACGAAAAACGGTATTTTTTGCGATAGCGAGAGCTAACTAAGCTTGTTAAGCTATGCCTCAATTCACTTTAGACAAACAAGATGGAAAACTGATGTCCATTGTAGAAAGTTCAAATTTAGTAGCAGCAACAAAGACTGCTTTTGTATTTCCCGGTCAAGGCTCACAAAAAGTAGGCATGTTGGCTGATTTGGCGGAACAATTTAGCAGCGTTGAAGCCACTTTTGCTGAAGCTTCTGAAGCAGTAGGTTTTGATCTTTGGCAGATCGCTCAAAGCGGTGAAGGCCTGAACCAAACAGAATTTACTCAGCCTGTATTGCTGACTGCAAGTATCGCTTTATGGCGCGTGTGGTTGGAATTGGGTGGAGTAACGCCAAAATTTTTAGCAGGTCACTCACTGGGTGAATACAGTGCATTGGTAGCTGCTGGTGCGTTGAGCTTGGGTGATGCGGTAAAACTGGTTAACTTACGTGGTAAGTTGATGCAAAATGCTGTTCCTCAAGGTCAGGGTGCAATGGCAGCAATCTTAGGTTTGGACGACGCGAAAGTGGTTGAGCTTTGTCAGGCTGCAAGTGCAACTGGCGAAGGTTCTGTAGAAGCAGCAAACTACAATGCGCAAGGTCAAGTGGTTGTTGCAGGTGCGGCGTCTAAAGTTGAAGCAGTGATGGCGGCAGCCAAAGAAGCAGGAGGTAAAGCAATTGCATTGCCTGTTTCTGTTCCTTCACATTGTTCACTCATGAAGCCAGCGGCAGAACAGTTCGCTGAAGCTTTGGCACAAACTGCCATTGAGCTACCAAGTATTCCTGTACTACAAAATGTCAGTGCTGAAATTGCGACAGATGTACAACAACTTCGTCAAGCTTTGACTGAGCAATTGTATGAGTCAGTGCAATGGACCAAGACCATGCAATATTTGCAAGATCAAGGCATTCAATACATTGTTGAATGTGGCCCAGGAAATGTACTGACCAATCTGGCTAAACGTTTACCGAATATCGAAAAAGCATTTCCATTAGACACCAAAAGTCGTTTGGAAGATGCGCTCAATGCCATTTTAGTGGCTGAAGGAAAAATTGCATGACTCAGGAACGTAAAGTTGCACTGGTAACAGGTGCAAGTCGAGGGATTGGTGCAGCTATTGCTCAGCAATTGATTCAAGATGGATTCTTTGTGGTGGGTACAGCCACATCTGAAGCTGGTGCTGAAAAGTTAACAGCTCAATTTGCTGACAATGGCGCAGGTGCTGTACTGGATGTCCGTGATGCAGGTGCGATTGATGCATTGGTGACTGACATTGAACAAAAATATGGTTCAGTATTGATCCTTGTGAATAATGCAGGTATCACCAAAGATAATCTATTGCTTCGTATGTCTGAAGATGATTTTGATGATATTTTAAATATTCATTTAAAAGCCGTTTTCCGTTTATCGAAACGTGTACTCAAAGGCATGACCAAAGCACGTTTCGGTCGTATTATTAATATTAGTTCTGTGGTTGCACATTTTGCTAACCCAGGGCAAGCCAATTATTCTGCCGCAAAAGCTGGTATTGAAGCCTTTAGCCGTAGTCTTGCGAAAGAAATGGGCAGTCGCCAAATTACGGTCAATAGTATTGCACCGGGCTTTATTGCAACAGAAATGACTGAGCAATTAGGCGAAGATATTCGCAAAAAAATGAGTGACCAAGTGGCTTTAAATCGCTTCGGTCAACCTGAAGACATTGCCAATGCTGTAAGTTTCCTTGCTTCTGACAAAGCTAGTTACATTACAGGTACGGTTTTACATGTGAATGGTGGTTTATACATGGCGTAATGCGATGTATAAACTTTTAAATATTTCAAGATTCAATTAAACTATAGGCATTAAAAAGCCGCCACAAGCAATGAGGAGAATTCCTGTGAGCGATATCGAACAGCGTATCAAACAAGCAGTAGCTGAACAACTTGGTCTTAAAGCTGAAGAAATCAAAAACGAAGCATCTTTCATGGATGACTTAGGGGCTGATTCTTTAGACTTAGTTGAGCTTGTAATGTCTTTCGAAAACGATTTCGATATTACAATCCCAGACGAAGATTCAAATGAAATCACAACTGTTCAATCAGCAATTGACTATGTTTCTAAGAAACTTGGTTAATCTGTAAGATTTCAGTTAGTCTGAGATTTGAAGCCATCTAATTATAGATGGCTTTTTTATTTGAATTAAAGAAATGCTTATCGAAAAATAGCATTGTTAAATTACATATAGTTACGTTTGATTTAACAAAGATTACGCTTATTCGTTTAAATTTTAGGTATAAAAATTACAAGCTAATTTTTTAGAACAATATTTTTTTTATATAAAATGGAGAATTACAAATGGGTCTTTTTGATTTTGTGAAAGGCATTGGTAAAAAGAATACTGCACCCGCTGAACAGCAAGCGCCTGCAACTCCAGCAGAACCTTCTGCTCAGGAAATCGCAAATAAATTATTAGGTCATATCAAAGCATTAGGTTTGCCTGTGACGGGTTTATCTGTGTCTTATAATGGTACGACTGATTTGGCGACAGTAAAAGGGCAGGTTCAAACTCAAGCAGACCGCGAAAAAATTGTTCTTGCTGTGGGGAATATTGACCACGTTGCACAAGTTGATGATCAATTGACTGTCGCTACACCAGAGCCAGAAAGTAAGTTTTATACGGTTAAATCGGGGGATAATTTATCTAAAATTTCAAAAGAATTTTATGGGGATGCAAATAAGTACAACAAGATATTTGAAGCAAACCGTCCATTGTTAAAAAATGCTGATGACATTTTTCCAGGTCAGGTACTTCGTATTCCTCAATAAGCTCTATGAGGGAAAAGGCGCTAAAGGCGCCTTTTTTATGCTTAATAAAAAATGAATAATAAAAAGTCTAAGTAATTTTTATTTGAAAACTATCTAATTAATTCAATACATTATAGAATTTATAGGCAATATTAAAAACATATAAAAGGTATAAAATGAAGGGACAAATACTCGATTATTCAGTACAAACAAATTCTGGGGTGATTAGTGGGGATGACCAAAATCGTTATCACTTTTCTGGCTCACAGTGGAGAAGTCAAGGGGCTCCTATTCGAGGTCAAAAAGTTGATTTTGATATAGATGGTACAGGACAGGCATCAGAGATTTATGGCGTAGCAGGCGCTGCTCCTTTCCCAGGTCAAGTCGGTGAGAAAAATCGTATTGTTGCAGCTATTTTGGCATTCTTCTTAGGTGGTTTTGGTGTTCATAAATTCTATTTAGGTCGTATTGGTTGGGGCGTACTGTATCTTGTATTCTTTTGGACTTTTATTCCGTCAATTGTTGCTTTCGTTGAATTTATTATTTATCTGTGTACATCAGATGAAGACTTTGCACGTAAATATGGTTAATTTTTCAAAGTAAAAAAGGGCGAATTCGCCCTTTTTTATTTCATGCTATTTTAAACAGCACTGTTGATAACACGATTTTATATTTAGGTTGATCGATTATTTTGCTGGATTTCCCCATTGATTAGATTCAGGGATAGTTTCGGTCACTAAAAAAATCAACAGAATTATTGGGCCGACAAGGGGGATCATTTGAATAAGGTAGAACCACCCTGATCGGTTTGTGTCATGTAAACGACGTACTGCGACAGATAAGGAAGGAACAATTAACCCAAGAATCCAAACTGCGGCGAAGAGGGCATAAGTACCAAGGATAGCATCAATGATGATGGTAATAATCAACCCAATTACATATACCAAGGTAAAAAACCAGTATTCTTTACGACGTGCACGGCCTGTAAAGTTTGCATAGTTCTTTAAACATTTCACGAACCAATCAATCATATTGTATTGCTCTTCAGATTGATTTTGATTCGAGATTTTGTCTAATTGCTCATTGAGCATTTGTACAGGGTTTGCTTGCTGACCTTGAGTCAAGTAGATTTGAGTTGCGAGTCCTTCGCTATCGATATCAAAATCAACACGATCCCCACGGCTAGGAGAGCGTTGTTCACGCCATTCTGCACCTACAAAGTTATAGCGTTTTTCATCGTCCCCACTGATGATGCCAGTATTTGTTTGAATAGAAAAATCCAGTATTGATCCTTTCATAAAATTCTCTTTTGTTTGTTTGAAGTTATTACTATTAAAAAATCATCATTGATTTAATTTTGTGGTTATCATAGCAAATGAATTAAAAATAAACGATAGAAAAACAATAAGATAAATGGTTAATTGCAGAAATTAATTTGATGCATGTTTATGAGTATTTTTATGCCAATGTATTGGAAAATATCAAATGGCATATCATGTATGATCCTCTTGAGATTAACTGCAGTAGTCCTCTTTGACTGATATTGGCGAGTACGCCCTATACTCAAAGTTAATAATGAGGCACAAGGAGATAAAGAGATATTCAAATAAATATCGTGCATTGAGTTGAAATTAGTCTTTAAAAGTTGAAAATCAAGCGTTCGAATGCGATGGATGAGTTCGTTGATGTTTATTTTTATTTATATATAAAATCATTGGTTTAATATCAGTATCTGATTTAATTTTTAGATCTTATCCGTACTACTTTAAGAGTATTAATGTATATGAGATAACGAGGTTGAATTGTTACTCATGAAAAGAAAGCTTGGGGACTCTAACCATTTATTTGTGGTCATCATCATCGAATTTTAAACATTGTTTTGAAGGCAATATATAATAACTATCTGATTTAAATGATTGTTTTAAAAATAAAATCTACAATTTAACTTTTACGGTAGTGGCTAATTGATTTGAATTGAACATGCTTTATGTGGAGGAGATAATTGAACTGAAATGTCCTGCATTCGAAGCCGAAGCGTTTACTGAATTGAATTTTGCTTTAATATCATTGAATGCATAAATGGATTGTTTATTTAATATTCAATTTATTTTAAGTCAATATTTTTAAATTGTGACCAGTTTGGTGATCTGATAATATTATTGGTAATCATAATAAGGTCATAATAAAAATGCTTAATAATATATATGGTGTTTTAGAAAAATTGGGTTTTGGAGGTCATAACCGTGTAATTCATATTCAGTTTTCAAATGAAGACCTTAATAAGCAAGTTTTTTTACAATATATCAATGGTTCTCATAAGATCAATGAAGGTTTGTCTGTAGATCTGATTTGTTTGTCCACCAATTCTTATATTTCACTTAAGGAATTTATTGGTTGCCAAGTTGCAGTTGATCAAGTTACTGATACTGGAAAAATATTTAGAACAACGGGAATTGTGACAGGAGCCAGTCAAGGACAAAGTGATGGTGCATTGTCGCTGTATCGCCTAACTTTACAAGATGCGACAAGCCTGTGGCATAAACGACGTAATAGTCGTGTCTTTATGAATAAAACCGCTGTTGAAATTATTGAGACGATATTTCAAGAATGGCAAAGTAAAAGCCCATTATTTGCTGCCAGTTTAAAATTGGATACTGATGGTTTAACGCAGCATTATGATGTGCGTCCATTTTCAATGCAGTCCAATGAAAGTGACTATGTATATTTGACTCGATTAATGCGTGAAGAAGGGATCAATTGGCTAATTGATGAGTCAGATTATCTTGTCGATCATTTTCAAGAAAATATTGCACAGCAACAATTACGCTTGATTGATGATAATCATCAATTTGAAACTCTGCAAAGACGTGTGATTCGTTACCATCGTAGCCATGCGACCGAAAAATATGACAGTATTACCAGTTTAATTGCACAGCGACAGTTGCAGCCAACTTCAATATATGTGCAACGTTGGCAAGCCGATGTTTTAAATCAAGAGGATGCAAGTGGAGCTGTATTAAGCTCGCATCAACATAGTCAACAACGCGATAATGAAAGTCTAGGTTTAGAGCAAGCGTGGAATGTCTCTCCTGCGTGGATTCGTGATTTAAATGGCGAAGATCAATCAACAGCTTCATCTAATCATCAACTTGAAAAGTTGAATCATCAACTTAATGCTTATCAGGCCTTACAAGCAAAATATTTTAAGGTGATGAGTAGCGTTCGCGATGTGCAAGTCGGCTATTGGTTTCAATTAATCGATCATCCTGAACTAGATCAAAACCATCAGGGTACAGATAAAGAGTTCTTAATTTTAAGTAAACAATTTTACAATCAAAATAACCTACCGAAAGATATTCAAGATCAGCTTGAAAAGTTGTTGGATATGAGTCAATGGCATCTGCCAAAACTCAAAAGTGATGAACGTCAAGCCAATGAATTGATCGTCATTCGTCGTGAAATTGCCGTTGTTCCCGAATATGATCCATTGATCCATCGTGCGGTTGCACATGTACAACGTGCAAAAGTGGTGGGTGGGGAAACTGAAGAAATTCATGTAGATGAGTGGGGGCGAATAAAAGTTCGTTTCTTATTCACTCGAGCTGACGACCATGTTCATGATGGTGGTGCAGGTTCTAATGACAATGATACTGATTCTGCTTGGGTTGATGTTCTAACACCATGGGCTGGTGAAGGTTATGGCGCACGATTCTTACCACGTGTAGGTGAGATCGTGGTGATTGATTTCTTTGATGGCAATATTGATCGACCATTTGTGACAGGTCGTATTCATGAAGCTCAGCGTTCACCAACCAAGTTTGATATTAAAGGTCGGTTGCCAGATACCAAAAAGCTCAGTGGTATTCGATCTAAAGAGGTTGCAGGCGAAGGATTTAACCAATTACGTTTTGACGATACAACAGGCCAAATCAGTACACAATTGCAAAGTAGTCATGCTTCTACTCAGTTAAATTTGGGGAATTTAAGTCATCCAAAAGAACTCGCAGAAAGTGAGGCTCGTGGTCAGGGATTTGAGTTGCGTACCGATCAATCTGGTGCCATTCGAAGTCAAAATTTATATCTCACAACATTTGTTCAGGACAAAGCAGCAAGTACTCAGCTTGAAGCAAAAGAGGCGACGGGCAATTTTGCAGAAGGTTTGCAAAATATGAAAGCACTGTCGGAATATGCAACCAAACAACAAGCTGAAGCTGCAGATATGCTCAATAACATTGCGGATTATATTCAAAAAGTTGAATCGCAATGGTCAGATTTGCAAGCCACTAAAGATGCTTTAATGCTTTTAGCATCACCAGACAGTATTGGTTTAACTGCAGCTAAAGACATTCATGTCAATGCATTGAATAGTTTGACTTTGGGTTCTGGAAACTCAACGAATTTGAGTACGGATGAACATTTCATAGTCAATGCAAAGAAAAAAATGAGTCTCTTTGCAGGAGAAGAAGATTTTAAACTCTATGCTGCAAAGGGCAAGTTAGATGTTCAAGCACAGGACAATGAGTTGAATTTATCAGCCAGAACAGAAGTCAAAATTTCTTCATCAGATGGCAAAGTTGAAATCAATAGTCCAACTGAAATTGTATTAAAAGCCAAAAACAGTGCCATTCGTATAGATGGTAACGGGGTAACGGTGATTACACCGAATCAATTTACTGCAAAAGCGGCACAGCATATTTTTACGTCTGGGGCATCTGAAACGCCGATATTACCTTTATTTCCAAATAATATTTGTTGGGAATGTTTGGCACGACGTGCTGCACAACGTGGTGCTTTTGTGAATAAAGGCGGTGCATTTTAATGAGTCAAAGCAATAAATTGCAGGTTTTATATCGAACATTCCAGAAATATCCTTTAGAAGAAATTGGTTTAAATGCTTATGCTCTGGCTGATGCAGCGCAAGATAAACGATTTTTAAAAGCGCTTAAAAATGCGCGAAAAAAATGTCTATTGAAAGAAGCCAGTGGGGAAAAGGCTAAGGAGATTTCCCCTCACTTGATTCAACTTCCGCATGAATTTGATTCACGTGATTGGGCTTGGATTGAGAAAAATATTGCAGGTGGCTCTGCAATGACCATCATCATTACGCCATTAAATTTTGAATTTCTATATGCGCATTTGCGCCATTTTATAGAGGTTGAATTTGACGGTGGCTTAGAGATGATTTTGGCATTTTGGGATCCTTTGGTTTTGGCAACCTTATTGGGCAATCC
Source organism: Acinetobacter shaoyimingii (assembly GCF_011578045.1). NCBI lineage: Bacteria > Pseudomonadati > Pseudomonadota > Gammaproteobacteria > Moraxellales > Moraxellaceae > Acinetobacter > Acinetobacter shaoyimingii. Next base: position 2,819,466 of record NZ_CP049801.1, on the reverse strand, counting down.
AAAAGATGAGACGCTCTATGTACAAGGTCCTGTATGTAATCAAGCTCAATTTGAACGTTTAATGAGTCCAATACAAAGTTGGTGGTATTGGGATCGTTTGGGCAATATACAAGCCATTTTTGGATTGAATGAACGGGTAGATGCGTTACCGCAAATTGAAAGCCCATTGCATTTTGATGTCGAGCAAGAAGAGATGATGGTTGAGGCGACCTTTCCTGATCATTTGATTTATTATCTAAAATTGAACAATGGTTTTTTGGTCGATCATATTGACGATTACACCTTGTACCAATTTGTGGTTGAAAGCATTCCAGAAGCACGGGCTTATTTGCTTTCAGGGACACGAGATATACTTAACTTCATCTGCTTAAAGCTGATTTATAAAGAGAACTTTGCAATAGATACAAAATTACAAGCTGTGCTTGAAAAGGTTAAAAATAAAGATATGACGATGGATCAGGCAATGAGTCAATTGGTGAGTAAGGCAGGTTGAATCACTGATTGATTTGTATAGATCAAGATCAAGTCTCACATGTATCTAAGACAAGGTTTTTTTAATGAACAAGATCCAAGTTGTATTTTTCATGATGTTTGTTTTAAGTGGATTGAATGCATGTACAAGTACGGGGCTGCATTCAACTTATTATTTGGGAACGACTTCATTTCACTATGACCATTCATATAATGCATATTCAGTTAAGTTAAATGGCCAAGAAATCGGTGGTGGCTTTGGTGGTGGGATGAATACTTCATTGGTTAAATTGGGCGCACAACAAGTAACTTGGGGTGAATCAAATAGCAAAAAAATACATGTATCAAAAAATACAATTTATTTAAATAGGCAAGATTTGAAAGGAAAAAAATATTTAGCAGTTCATATATACCCAGATGATTCTGTTGAAATCACGACTTCGATTCATTGGCCATTAGCAGACCCTAGAGGAATGGAGTCTTTAAAGAAGACTTCACTTGATTTGAAATAAGCTATTTCAAGTATGAGAATTGATAATGAAAATACATCATAAAAATTTAGTTTTTGCTTTTGTGTTAGGTTTGGTTGGTTGTCAAAATTTTAATGTGAATTCCACTTATTATTTGGGGACGACATCAGTCAATTATAATCCTTCATATAACACTTACGATGTGAAATTGAATAACCGCTTAATTGGTGGAGCGCTAGGTTCAATGAATACCTCAGCTGTTACGACGGGTTTGCAGAACGTAACTTGGAAGGATGCGAAAACAGGAGAATCGCACGCTGCTAAAAATCAGGTCTTTTTAAATAAGAAAGATATAGTAGGACAAAAATATCTTGTTGTTCATTTATACCCAGATGATACGATTGAAATTGTCACCTCACTGAATTGGCCTATTCCAACACAAAAAGGTCTGAAATGGCGTAGTGAATTATATGAACAGCAGAAATTATTGAAAAAATAACCAGATTGATGTTGGAATTCATAACATCACGAGTAAAGCTATATTGAAAAGATATTTTTAAATATAAGGAAAACATATGAATATAAGGAAAGTATTGTTTTTACCCCTAGGTTTCATGTTGAGTGCTGTTGGTTGTGCAGGGATTGGTCCTAATGCGACATACTATATGGGAACGACTTCATTTCATTACGATCCAACATATAGTCCTTATATGGTCAAATTGAGTGGAAGTGAAATTGGTGGCGGTGGCGGTGGTATGAATACGTCTCCAGTAAAAGTAGGGCCACAAGTCATTACATGGGGAGAATCAAATAGTAAACGAACACATCAAGCGAAGAACCAAGTGATTCTAACAAAAGAACAGCTCAGAGGAATGAAGTACTTGGCGTTACATTTATATCCAGATGATACGGTTGAGGTGACTACATCTAACAGTTGGCCAAACCCCACAGCAAAAGGTTTAAAATGGCGAGAAAAAATAAGAAATAGCGGAAGAAAATGATGATATCAGATATTCTTTAAATCAATTGAAGAAAGCAAAAGCGATGTTGAAAATAGCCTTAAATAGAATTGTAATGATTTAGTTTATATCTCGAACTTGTACAATGAAACAGGCAATAATGAAAAATTATTTAATCTATAGTAATTAAAATGGTTGTTATAGCTTAGATAATTAAGCAAAACGATAAGGATAAAATGATGAGTATAAAAAGATTATTATTGTTACCTGTGACAGCAGTGCTAAGTATGGCAGGTTGTGCAGGGATTGGACCTAATGCGACATACTATATGGGAACGACTTCATTCCACTATGATCCTTCATATAATGCTTATAATGTTCAAATAAATGGTCAAGAAATTGGTGGTGGATTTGGTGGGGGGATGAATACTTCACCAGTAAAAGTAGGGCCTCAAGAAATTAAATGGGGTGAGTCGAATAGTAAAAGAGAGCACGTCGCTAAAAACCAAGTGACATTAACTAAAGATCAGATTCAGGGTATGAAATATTTGGCTGTGCATTTATATCCGGATGATACTGTTGAAATTACAACATCAAACAGCTGGCCAACACCTAAAGAAAAAGGTTTGACGTGGTTGCAATCTTTAAAAAATAAAAAATGAGCATTTATGGAGTGAATGAAATGTCTATCGATGCAGTGCAAAGAACATTAGAAACCAATAGTGATGTTGAAAATGCGGAACCGTCGGTTAAACAAGATTGTACTGATGTGATTCACATTTCCATTTTTTTTGATGGAACTGGTAATAATAAAGACAAAGATGAAGAAAAAAAGAAATGGTCTAACCCAGCAAGGTTATGGACTAATGCCAATGAATATGCAATGACAGCAACAAAGTCCATGAAAATTTCAGGTATTTCTTCTAATTATGCAATTTATGTATCGGGTGTCGGTACAAAGTTTAATGGAGAGTTGGGTATATTTGAAAAAATTTATGCTTGGGCTCGGGATAACCCTATAACGGGAGGAGGACTCGGAACTGGTGGCGGTAGGCGTTTAGGCTATGGCGAAGAACAACTTAATGATGCTTTAAAGCAAGTTATGATTATGAATGCCAAAAAAGCAGAAATAGATACGGGAAAATATGCTAACGAAAAAAAAGTATATAGTTTTGCTGAAGTCGATAAAAGTTTAGCTCAACATCGTCTGATTAAGAAAATCAATATTTCTACTTTTGGATTTTCCCGTGGTGCTGCTCTAGCACGCGCATTTAACAATCAATTTATGTGGCAATGTGAGTCTAACTGTGATGGTTTGACTTATGGCAATGGGAAATATCCTATTGAATTTAAATTTATGGGCATATTTGATACGGTGGCTTCATTTGGACTTCCTGCGACTAATTTGAATAATAATCTAACTTTTGAAGGTCGGGATTTGGTGGTCGATGAACGTGTGAAAATGTGTGTGCATCACATTGCTGGAAACGAACTTCGTTTTGCTTTTCCAGTGGATCTTGTTCATAAGGAAAATGGTGAGATTGCCAATTCAAATTGGAAAGAATTTGTCTACCCAGGTATGCACTCAGATGTTGGTGGGGGATATACACCAGGAAGCCAAAATGTAAATGATAACTTTGCTCGTATCCCGCTTAAAGACATGCTGACGGAAGCAGTTAGCGCAGGTGTTAGAATGTATGATTATGATCAATTGAAAAATGATCATTCACAAATTTTTGAGCAACAATTTGAAATTCAAACTGAGACACAGCGTTTATATGATGCTGTAAAAACTCACATGCAGGCAACTGGGCAAATACAGGATCAAATTATTGCTTCAATGAAGGTTTATTATTCTGCCTATGCAACTTTGGCAAAAAATAATACGCCTTCAGTGAGTCAGCAGGCACGTAGTGGTTGGGGCAATAAAATTAAAGACACTTTGATGTTCTGGACGCCACGTGATATGACTACGGAAATGGAGCGTTTGCAAAGTTTAAGAAAAGGTCCTGGCACATATACCGTAACCTCTCCTGTATCTGATGGATACGAATATATGATTCGTATGGAGGATTGGATCTTAGATAGTTGGGAAGCTCCTGCAACTGAAGAGGTTGCCCAGTTTTATCTAAATTATGTACATGATTCCAAATATGGTTTCTTGTCCAATTCTGAACCTTTTAGTTATTTCCGACAACGGACGGTTTACGAGTCACGACGCAGTGGTAAAGGTAAAGAGATTGATGATCAGTTAAAAGCAGACAAAGAAATTTGTACGTATGCTAATCAAGATTTAAGTCAAAAAGAATTATTTGATGCTTTTGAGAATGCTAAATTTGAGGAACAAGTGTTGTCTGTTCCTTCTAGTGAAATGAGAATTTAGCCTTATATGGGACAAAAACCGCTTTTAGGGCGGTTTTTTATGCTATACAAAAAATTTAAACACTATAAAAACTATAAAAACAGTTATGATAATCCAGACAAGTTCTTGATGTGAGTTGCTTGTGGTCCTTTTTTTCTTTCTGAAAGATGTGGTGGTTGAGTATGAAAGACCTGTTTGGGGAATGCTGAAAGTTGTACGTGCGCCTTTCTTGCTAATATTCTGTGTAATTCCTTTACCTCCTAAAGAAATACTTTTTATTCCTTTATTGCTTATGTTTAAACGAACGCCAGGCGCAATTTTTACACTTTTTCTAAATTTAAACATATTTTCTTCAACCCAATTAATATTTTTTTCAAAAGCTTATACTTATATTTAATGAATATATCGTTTTGATAACTTTATTTCTAGTGGGGGTTAAATGATAAAAAAATTTCACAATAATGTGGGATTTTACCTTTTGTCTTTTGGTGGATATGGATCATTTCCATAGCTGTTACCTGCACGAATCTGACCATTTTTTCCATGAATTTTAGTATCAGATTGCTGATTTTTAGCAATATCTTGTGCGATCTGAATTGCTTCTGCTTGCGTAGAAACCACTCTTGTTGCCTTGTTATTTCCAGCACCTTTAACAGCCCAACCGTCTTGGCGAGGAACAACGTGTTGATTTTTTCCTTTAGCCATATTGTGTGCCTCTTATAACAGAAAAAGAGCGGAATCAAATGATTCCGCTCTTTAAAATTCTTACCAGCTTAACGCACCACCAGTTTGGTAATCCGTTACACGAGTCTCGAAGAAATTCTTCTCTTTACGTAAGTCCATCATCTCAGACATCCACTGGAATGGGTTTGTCACACCAGCAAACTGTTCAGGTAAGCCCAATTGAGCCAAACGACGGTTACAGATGAACTTCAAGTATTCTTCCATCATCGCTGCATTCATACCCAATACACCACGTGGCATCGTGTCACGCGCGTATTCGATTTCAAGCATCGTACCTTCAAGAATCATTTGAATAATTTCTTGTTGGAACTCAGCTGTCCATAGGTGAGGGTTCTCAATCTTGATTTGGTTAATCATGTCGATACCAAAGTTCAAGTGCATAGACTCATCACGTAAGATGTATTGGAATTGCTCAGCAACACCATTCATCTTGTTACGACGACCCATAGACAAGATTTGCGAGAAACCACAGTAGAAGAAGATACCTTCAAGAACACAGTAGAATGCGATCAAGTTGCGAAGCAAGATTTGATCGTTTTCAGGTGTACCTGTGTGGAAGTTCGGATCAGTCAAAGATTGCGTATACTTTAAGCCCCAAGCCGCTTTACGCGCCACTGATGGTACTTCACGGTACATGTTGAAGACTTCGCCTTCATCCATACCTAAAGATTCGATACAGTATTGGTAAGCATGCGTATGAATTGCTTCTTCGAATGCTTGACGCAAAATGTATTGACGACATTCAGGGTTGGTAATATGACGGTAAATCGCCAATACCAAGTTGTTTGCAACCAAAGAATCCGCTGTTGAGAAGAAACCAAGTGAACGCATCACAATGGTACGCTCATCTTCAGTTAAGCCATTTTCGGACTTCCAAAGCGCAATGTCATGGTTCATGTTGACTTCTTGAGGCATCCAGTGGTTTGCACAACCGTCTAGGTACTTCTGCCAAGCCCATTCATATTTGAACGGTACAAGTTGGTTCAAGTCAGCACGACAGTTAATCATCGCTTTGTCATCAACCTGTACACGTTGTGCACCCATTTCGAGTTCTTCTAAACCAGGTGCCACATCTAAATGTTCTAAGGCACTAGATGCTCGAGCCAACGGATCGGTTGGATCTGTTGATCGACTTGAATTGGTTCTAGCGGGTTGTGCAGTTGCCACATGCGACGATGTGTTGTGTGCATGAGATACCACCTGCGAATTAGTCGCTTTTTGCGGTTCGACGGTCGCAGGCTGCTGTGCTTGTGCAGCTTGTTTCGGTTCATCATCTTCGAAATCGTCCCAACTCAGGATAGACATATCAATTCTCTCTACGTTGCTTTATATCTTTTTTAAGACACCTCACATAGAGATGCCCATCATAACGCTCAATCTGTGTAAGCAAAATTAAGTTTTGCCGATAAAATCACCAACATTGTTCGGTAGAGTAGATACCCACACTACTTATTTTGCTTACGCTTTTGCTTGCGAATCGTAAACCACGCGTACGTGATTGGCAGATAGAAACACACAACAAATGAAACCACCAGGGCAATAAGTCCTAACATGTAGTTATGGGTCATATGTAGCATGGTGGTTTCCTTGAATTTAAGTTAAGAGGCTTTTCAGCCCCTTAAGTTTTACCACAAGCTTAATTGGGCTTGATTTGGATAGCTTCTGCAATGAGCTTGCACTTTTTCCCAACGATTAAATCGAAAGCGAACATAGTTACAAACACTAACAGGCTTATCCAATGAGCAACTTATTCTCATCAGCATTTCCTTTTTGTAAAAGATGCTTTCAGAGGAGTGACTCTAACCCTAAACTTTGTTAAAGTATTCTTTGTTAAGTCGTCGAAAAATTTAACATCGAATACTTTAGTCATTCAGGGAAGTATTTCCTCTGAAAGCTTGGGTTTTCAAACTAATGGTCTGTCACTTGTGATAGGCCATTTTTTATTGCTTAAACTTTATAAATCTTTACATCCGCACCTCCTATTTTATTTTATTCAGTTTGGAATCTCCCTAAATCCCTCTTTAACAAAGAGGGACTTTCTTTCTGCGATTTGCTTCGAGAAATCCCCCTCCTGTTAGGAGGGGTTAGGGGAGGTTTTGTCAGATTATTGACAAGCCTCACAATCAGGATTGTCAATTGAGCAAGCCATTGGCACTGGAGCTGCTTGACCGAAACCTTCTTCGTCAGCAACCACTTCAGCTTTTGGCTCTTCTTTCGCAATTGCAGCGACAGGAGCAGCAACAGTTGCTTTAACAGCATTCAATGCACCAGTGTTAATAGTTGATTTCTCAGCAGAAGTCGCACCCAATGCACGTAGGTAATAAGTTGTTTTCAGACCACGTAACCACGCCATTTTGTATGTCATATCCAATTTCTTACCATTTGCACCAGAGATGTAAAGGTTAAGAGACTGAGCTTGATCGATCCATTTTTGACGACGAGATGCAGCATCAACGATCCAACGTGGTTCAACTTCGAACGCAGTTGCAAAGATTGCTTTTAACTCTTCTGGAATACGCGCGATTTTTTGAACAGAACCTTCGAAATGTTTCAGATCGTTCACCATTACTGAATCCCAAAGACCGCGGTCTTTCAACGCACGTACTAAGTACGGGTTGATCACAGTGAATTCACCAGAAAGGTTGGATTTCACATATAAGTTTTGGAAAGTCGGTTCGATAGACTGAGAAACACCACAGATGTTCGAAATGGTTGCCGTTGGTGCAATCGCCATCACGTTTGAGTTACGCATACCGTCTTTTTGAACTTTGGCACGTAAAGTGTCCCAATCTAAACGAGTGGTACGATCAACTTCAAACATACGGTCTGGACGTGATTTTGCAACAATGTCTAATGAGTCAATTGGAAGGATACCTTGATCCCACAATGAACCTTTAAACGTTTCGTAAGTACCACGTTCAACAGCCAAATCACTTGATGTTGAAATTGCGTAGTAAGAAATCACTTCCATTGATTCATCAGCAAAATCAACAGCAGCATCTGAACCATAAGCAAGTTTCATTTCGTATAAAGCATCTTGGAAGCCCATGATACCCATACCGACTGGACGATGTTTTAAGTTCGAGTTGCGTGCTTGTTCAACTGCGTAGTAGTTGATGTCAATTACATTATCGAGCATACGAACCGCAGTTTTTACTGTGCGAGCAAGTTTTTCACGATCGAGCTTGCCACCTTGAACGTGTTGTACAAGGTTGATTGAACCTAAGTTACATACCGCGATTTCGTCTTGGTTTGTATTTAAGGTAATTTCAGTACATAAGTTCGAAGAGTGAACAACGCCTACGTGTTGTTGTGGTGAACGTAAGTTACATACGTCTTTGAATGTGATCCACGGGTGACCTGTTTCAAACAACATCGACAACATTTTGCGCCACAAATCTTTTGCACGGATTTTCTTGTGCAACATATTTGTTTCTTTCGCAATACCTTCGTAGTAAGCATAACGTTCAGCAAACTCAAGACCTGTTAAGTCGTGAAGATCAGGTGTTTCAGATGGCGTGAACAATGTCCATTCAGCATCTTCAAATACACGTTGCATGAACAAATCTGGAACCCAGTTTGCAGTGTTCATGTCATGCGTACGACGACGGTCATCACCTGTGTTCTTACGAAGCTCTAAGAATTCTTCAATGTCTAAGTGCCAAGTTTCAAGGTATGCACATACTGCACCTTTACGCTTACCACCTTGGTTAACCGCAACTGCAGTATCGTTTGCCACTTTAAGGAATGGAACAACACCTTGCGACTTACCGTTTGTGCCTTTGATATAAGAGTTCAATGCCCGAACTGGTGTCCAGTCGTTACCTAAACCGCCTGCCCACTTAGAAAGCAGGGCATTGTCACGCATAGAACCATAAATGTTATAGAGGTCATCTGCGATGGTGGTTAAGTAGCAACTTGATAACTGTGGACGTAAAGTACCAGAGTTAAACAATGTCGGCGTAGACGCCATGTAGTCGAAGCTAGACAATAAGTCATAGAATTCAATTGCACGATCTTCACGGTTGTCTTCATTTAACGCCAAGCCCATAGACACGCGCATGAAGAACAATTGTGGCAATTCGAAACGTACGCCATCTGAATGGATGAAGTAACGGTCAAATAATGTTTGAAGACCTAAGTAAGTAAATTGGTTAGAGCGTTCAGGTTTGATCGCAGCAGCCAATTTCACTAAATCAAAGTCAAGTAAGTCTTTAGAAAGAAGCTCAAGCTCAACACCTTTATTCAAGAATGTTTCTAAAGCATCGCCTTCGTTGGTATCTGTAGAAAGACCTAGGAACTCTAAACCTGTAGCAACCAAGTTGTCACGAAGTAAACGTGCAGTCACATACGTATAATTAGGCTCTTGTTCAATACGGGTACGCGTTGCCATCATCATAGTTGTTGAGATGTCAGTCGCTTTTACGCCGTTGTACAAGTTTTTTACAGTTTCATCGACAATCGCTTGAACGTCGATACCTTCTAAACCTTCGCTCGCTTTTGCAATTGTTGCTTGTAGACGAGTTAAGTCAAGCGGCTCAAGTTGACCATTTGCACCGGTAATTTGCAACGTAGGGTGATGGTGTGCACCTGTCTGTTTACGTGCAGAAGAACGCTGCTCACGATAAATCACGTAAGCACGTGCCACTTTTTGTTCGCCTGTACGCATTAACGCTAATTCAACTTGATCTTGAATTTCTTCAATGTGAATTGTGCCGCCAGAAGGCAAACGACGGTTAAACGTGTTCATGACCATCTCAGTTAACTGAGTAATACGATCATGGATGCGGCTAGAATCTGCACTTGGTTGTCCTTCAACAGCCAAGAAAGCTTTACCAATTGCTACAGAGATTTTATCTGCATCAAAAGGGGCAACATCACCAGTGCGTTTAATCACTTGAAGTTGACCAGGGGTTGTATTAGCGCTCATTTTCAGCGTAGCTCCATTGTCATCATTATTATGTTTATAGACCATTTGAATCGGACAAAACCAAAAATGAGTTGTCACGACATTTGAGGGATAAACACAAGACTTAGTGGTTTAATTTCATTTAAGACACAAGATACGGGAATTTTTCATGTAGATCAATATTGACATTTTGATAATTTTTTCCCAAAAAAAATTGGCTTTCCCCGTGCAAAAAAATTGCGATAAAAAGAAAAATTGTTATATGTCTTATTCCACAAGGCGATAGCATAACAGAGAGTTTTTAGAGTGCTTATAGATAACTTTGTGGATAAGTGAGAAAGTGTGAAACGGATCAAGTTGTTAAATTGCGACGAAACATTTTGTATAATTTTTATTCAAAATATTTTTGCTTGATTATTTTGCATGTCCTTAATTTACAGTGATGTCATTAAAAGTTTTTATAATTCAACGCTTAATAAAAAATTACAAATTGCAACTATCGTGTATCAGTTTGGTGAATGGAATCTTGTTTACAATGTAAACGTGTGTATATTGCAATATAAGTGCGTTGAATGTGAATTATTTGCAGGCAATGCAGAACTAAATATAGGGGCAGTATATGAGCCAAGAAGAAAAGTTACCAAAAATTTTAATTGTGGAAGATGATGAGCGTCTTGCTCGTTTGACCCAAGAATATTTGATTCGAAATGGATTGGAAGTTGGTGTAGAACCTGATGGTAATCGTGCGATCCGTCGCATTATTGCTGAACAACCTGACATGGTTGTGCTGGATGTAATGTTACCAGGTGCAGATGGTTTAACCGTTTGTCGTGAAGTTCGTCCACATTATCACCAACCGATTTTGATGTTGACTGCACGTACTGAAGATATGGACCAAGTTTTAGGTCTAGAAATGGGTGCGGACGACTATGTGGCAAAACCTGTACAACCACGTGTTTTACTGGCTCGTATTCGTGCATTATTACGCCGTACAGACAAAACCACTGAAGATGAAGTGGCGCAACGTATCGAATTTGATGACCTAGTCATTGATAATGGTGGGCGCTCAGTGACGCTGAATGGCGAATTGGTCGATTTCACCAGTGCTGAATATGACTTATTGTGGTTATTGGCATCCAATGCTGGTCGTATTCTGTCACGCGAAGATATTTTTGAGCGCTTACGTGGGATTGAATACGATGGTCAAGATCGTTCGATCGATGTACGTATTTCACGTATTCGTCCAAAAATTGGTGATGATCCTGAGAACCCGAAACGAATTAAAACAGTTCGTAGTAAAGGTTATTTATTCGTTAAAGAAACCAATGGAATGTAAGTATTCTGTTGGTTATTTCTTGATTTGATTAGGTATTCATAATACGTGTCTAAACACAGTATATTTTTGCGCATCTATGCAGGATTGGTCATTACGGTCGTTCTTGTGGCAATATTTGGCTATTTATTGGTTCAAATTATTAACTATCAGCGTGCGCAAAAGTATCGTGAGTCTTTGACTGATGGCATAGCCTATGTAGTCAGTGAAAGTATCGCACGTCAGCCAACCCCGCAACAAAAGCAAGATTGGATCTCAGATGCATCAGATTTATTGGGTATTAAAATCTATACCATTGATGCAAACAAAGTTGATTTTTCACACAGTGAAAGAAAGCGCTTAAATAATCGTCAGGCTGTCGTCCGATATGACGCTGAAAAGGGCGTTAATTATTTTCTTATTGGGTTAAAGGATGATCCCAAGCATCTGCTTTACTTATATTTGAAGAAAGAAGATTCGGTCGAGAGACCAATGAAAGTCTTGCCGATCTTTATTTGGGATTACTTAAATTATTATCCTGGGCAAGAGCGTGAATACCTCGCCAAGATTAAGCAATATTTCTCCTATGATTTAGAAATTAAAAGAATTACTGAACTCAATCTAGACCCTGAGCAAATTGGGCGTCTAAGACTCAATCAAAGTGTGATTTTAATTGCAGACAGTGCCACGGGCAGTGGTGCGAGCATTTCGATTTTAAATCCAATGCCAAACTCACCGGGTGATGTTTTGGTCATGGGTCCAATCAAGATGTTCAATTGGATTCCTTTTCAATTGGCTGCAGGAATTACGCTACTGAGTATGTTTATCCTTTGTTTAGGGGTATAGGGTTTGATTGTGCCAATGCAAAGGAAACTACGTCAGGTTAATGATGCCTTAGATGTGATGCAAAAAGGGGAGATGTCCGTTCGTGTACCTGTGGAAGGGTATGACGAAATGGCCAACTTAGCCTCCAGTTATAACAACATGTCTGATCATATTCAGCGACTTATTGAAGCGCAGCGAGAGTTGATGCGTGCTGTATCGCATGAACTCAGAACGCCTGTGGCGCGGATTCGTTTTGGACTGGAAATGTTGGCGGACGAACAAGAATATGAATATCGATTACAGCAAGTGGAAATGATCGATAAAGATATTGAGGCGTTAAACACCTTGATTGATGAGATCATGACCTATGCAAAATTAGAGCAGGGCATGCCTTCGCTTAATTTTGAAAAAGTCATTTTAAATGATGTGCTGAGTCAAGTTGCAGTTGAAACGGAAGCTTTAAAAACCAATAAAAATATTGATTTACAGACATTGTCTGATTCAGTTGTGGTCGATGCTGAGTACCGTTATTTACATCGTGTAGTGCAGAACTTGGTCGGAAATGCGATCCGTTATTGTGATGATACCGTACGTATTAGTGGAGGGATTGATTCGAATTACATGGCTTATGTCTGTGTAGAAGATGATGGCCCTGGGATTCCCGAAGAAGATCGTCAGCGTGTATTTGAAGCCTTTGCTCGACTCGATGATAGTCGTACACGTGCTTCAGGTGGTTATGGTTTAGGTCTTTCCATTGTAAGTCGTATTGCTTATTGGTTTGGAGGAACGATTCATGTGGATCGAAGCCCAAATTTGGGTGGGGCGCGATTTATGATGTCATGGCCAGCTAGACGATTCAAAAAGTAACCATATAATCCAAAAAAAAGCACCTGATATCAGGTGCTTTTTAGTGTGATGATCAGGATTTGAATTTATTGATAATTGTTGGCATTCGGCTCAATAATTTTTTTGCCAGATTTAAGCGCATCCAAAGCTTCAGCATTAAAATCAATGAGCAGTCTATTGTTTGCAGCATCAATATTATATTGACTAATAATCTTTTGATCCCCTGAAATGGTGTCAACCGTATATTCATCTGCAATATTTAAAATCCCATCTAAATTTGTCGTGGTTGAAGCAAAGTCTTCTTGAAATAGATGGTAGATGTCTCTGAGATCGAAAATGGCATTTTGCGCATCTGGATGCATTTTAATATAGCTTTCTATGTGACGAATGATGAGTTGAGCGTACATGAAATAATTAGGCTTATGACTAAATTCTAATGTCATTATTGTTTCTCCAGGATGTTTAATTTTTGAGTTTTCAATATAAATAACATACTCCAGTCAAATTGCGGATCAAGAGTTGCAAAAATGACACAAGAAGAGAGAAAAATGTTTAATTAATGTTCTTTGATTTTTGTGTGAAAATACTTCAACTGTATAAAAAATATCAAGCTGGTGTATATTTATTAGACATTAGGTCTTGAGGGTGGTATTTATTTTGGAAATAGTGAAAATAAAGTGGATTTGTTAAAAAATGGAGAAATTCTATGGATATTAGACTTTAGGCTAATATTGCAGGCTTTATAAGATTTCCTTACGAAATCTTCTCTAAAGAAAAAATGATAAAAAAAGTTGTTTCAATTTGATAAAACGATTAAGCCGTGGACTGTAGTAATAAAAACAAATTAATTATTACATTGATTAAAAATTCATCCAAAAGACGGCGTCTTATAAGCTAGCAACAACCCTCTGCAATCAGGTACAATTGCGAGGATTAATTTTGTGTTTGGTGTATTCAAAGGCCAATACATACATTCTTTGTTAATAAGTCGGCCTGCCAGGAGTTATCCCCGCATGAGTGCCATTACTCCATACGATTGGGCAGTTATTGCCTTCGTGATCGGCGTTACATTTTTATGCGTCTTTATGCTTACAGTTCCTTTACTCCTTGGGGGTAAATCATGGGGGCGTGCGAAGCAAGAGCAGTTTGAGTCAGGTGTTGTAGGTGCTGGTGGAGCACGTATTCGCTTGTCTGCGAAGTTCTATCTCGTTGCAATTTTCTTCGTTGTTTTTGACTTGGAAGCACTTTACTTATATGCATGGTCAACTTCTGTGCGTGAAGTAGGTTGGTTCGGTTTTACAACGGTTGTGGTTTTTGTTGTCGATTTATTAATTGCTTTGGTTTATGCAATTGCGGTAGGTGCATTAAATTGGTCACCTGTAGATCGTCGTAAAGCTGCTGGTAAACCACTGAAAATTGGTTCACCAAATATGGATATTGCAGAAATTACTCGCTTCAATTCAATTGAAGAATTGGTGACTGATCCTACTGGTCAGATTCCAGCTCAATCCTCTGGTCGTGTGAAACAATCACTGACTACATCATCTGATAAGGAGTAACCCGGGAATGAAATATACATTAACCCGTGCGAATCCGGATGCTGATCAATATCCACTTCAAGAGCGTCAAATCGTTACCGATCCGCTTGAAGAAGAAGTGAATAAAAATGTGTTCATGACTCGTTTAGAGGACGTGGTACACACAGCAGTAAACTGGGGTCGTAAGAACTCAGTTTGGCCGTTTAACTTTGGTACATCATGCTGTTACGTAGAATATGCAACCACATTAACAGGTGTGCATGACTTGTCACGTTTCGGTGCAGAGGTTATTCGTGCTTCGCCTCGTCAGGCTGACTTAATGATCGTTGCGGGTACATGCTTCATGAAAATGGCGCCTGTAATTCAACGTTTATATGAGCAAATGCTTGAGCCGAAGTGGGTGATTTCCATGGGTGCTTGTGCCAACTCAGGCGGTATGTACGACATTTATTCAGTGGTACAAGGTGTAGATAAAATCATTCCTGTGGATGTTTATGTTCCAGGTTGCCCACCGCGTCCTGAAGCACTGATTCAAGCATTGATGTTATTGCAAGACCAAATTCAGTTAGAGCGCCGACCACTTTCTGCGGTTATCGGGGATGATCTTAAGCCAGTTTATAAGCCAAAGATGCAGCCTGAACGTGATCGTAAAAATGCAGAGCGTATTGCTGTGAAAAACTTGCGCTCAATGGATGAAATTAAATAATTCGAACGGCAAATGTTGATGCACCCTGAGTGGGTGTAATTGTCGTTTTAATTGAATGAATTTGAATAAAATAGGAAGCCAAGCCAATGGCTGAAACTGACATTGCTATGCCAGAATCAACTCCAGTTGATTCACGCCCTGCATTTGCAATTGTAGAAGAACTCAAAACCAAGTTTGGTGAGAACTTCTATGTGCAAACGACTTTTGAAGATTTTCCAACGGTCTGGGTTGAGCGCGCACGTGTACAAGACGTATTGATGTTCTTGCGTACCGTCTCACGTCCGTACGTGATGTTATTCGACTTGTCTGCTGTAGATGAGCGCTTACGTACACATCGTGACGGGTTACCTGCGTCTGATTTCACAGTGTTCTATCACCTGTTATCGCTTGAGCGTAATAGTGATATTCGTATAAAAGTTGCGTTGAATGAGAATGATGTAAATCTTCCAACTGCAACTAACATTTGGCCGAATGCCAACTGGTACGAACGTGAAGCTTACGATATGTTTGGTATCAACTTCGAAGGGCATCCAATGCTCCGTCGTATCTTGTTGCCAACCTATTGGGAAGGTCACCCACTTCGTAAAGAATATTCTGCACGTGCGACTGAATATACACCGTATATGCAGGACAAAGCCAAGCAAGATTATGAACAAGAGCACCTACGATTTGTACCTGAAGATTGGGGTATGAAGCGTGGTAATGCTGATGAAGACTTCATGTTCTTGAACTTAGGTCCTAACCATCCATCTGCGCATGGTGCATTCCGTGTGATCTTGCAGCTCGATGGCGAAGAAGTTAAGGACTGTGTACCTGATATTGGCTATCACCACCGTGGTGTGGAAAAGATGGCTGAACGTCAAACATGGCATTCATTTATTCCATATACAGACCGTGTTGACTACTTAGGTGGTTGTGCGCAAAACATGCCATATGTGATGGGCGTTGAGCAACTTGCAGGGATTACTGTCCCTGATCGTGCGCAATGTATCCGTGTCATGATGTCTGAATTGTTCCGTATCAATAACCACTTATTGTTTATTGGTACAGCGATTCAGGATGCAGGTGGTATGACGCCTGTATTCTATATGTTTGCTGACCGTCAAAAAATCTATGATGCGATTGAAGCAATCACAGGTTACCGTATGCACCCAGCGTGGTTCCGTATCGGTGGTACAGCACATGACCTTCCAAACAATTGGCAACACCTGATTCGTGAAATCTTGGATTGGATGCCGAAACGTATGAACGAGTACTACACCGCAGCATTGAAAAACTCAGTGTTTATTGGTCGTACCCGTAACGTCGCTCAATACGATGCGAAATCTGCGTTGGCATGGGGTGTGACAGGTACAGGTTTACGTGCAACAGGTATTGACTTTGATGTTCGTAAATACCGTCCATACAGTGGTTATGAAAACTACGACTTCGATGTTCCGTTAGAGTATGAAGGCGATGCATATGCACGTGTTCTTGTTCACTTCCGTGAAATTGAAGAATCACTAAAAATTATCAAACAATGTTTAGATAATATGCCGTCTGGTGCGTACAAAGCAGACCATCCATTGGCTGTTCCACCACCAAAAGACAAGACATTACAAGATATTGAAACCTTAATTACGCACTTCTTGAGCGTATCTTGGGGTCCTGTAATGCCAGCAGGTGAAGCATCTGTAATGGCGGAAGTGGTTAAAGGTGCGTCGAACTACTACTTGACTTCAGACAAGTCAACCATGAGTTACCGTACTCGTATTCGTACACCAACTTTCACGCATTTACAGCAAATGCCTTCTGTGATTAACGGCAGTCTTGTATCTGACTTAATCATTTATTTAGCGACAATTGACGTCGTAATGGCCGACGTGGATCGCTAAGGGGTAAACGCATTATGATGATTTTGACTGATAAAAAGCCACGTGTGAATGTAGAAGGGATTTTGACGCATGACGAAATCCACGAAATCGAACATCACATTGGTCACTATCCGTACCCACGTGCAGCGTGCTTAGATGCGCTCAAATGTGTACAACGCCGTAATGGATGGGTAGACGACGCACAAATGAATGCGATTGCACAATTGCTTTCGATGAGTGTTGCAGATTTAGAAGGTGTTGCAACTTTCTATAACCGTATCTACCGTCAACCTGTTGGTCGTAACGTAATTTTGCTATGTGATTCAATCGCATGCTTCCTTATGGGTGCGGAAACTTTGGCAGAAGCATTCCAACGTGAGTTGGGCATTCAATTTGGTCAAACGACACAAGATGGTCGTTTTACTTTATTGCCAATTTGCTGTTTAGGTAACTGTGACAAAGGTCCAACACTCATGATTAATGAAGATACTCATGGATTGGTTGAAGTATCTTCAGTGAAACAGTTATTGGAGAAGTATGTATGAATACTGAACCAAAACCGATTTATGGCGACGGTAACCCAGAAACTCATCCACTGACTTGGCGTTTGAGTAAACAGGCAAATGTTCGCAGTGCAGATGACTACGAAGCTTTAGAAGGTTACGCAGGCTTTAAAAAAGCTTTGGGTATGAAACCTGCTGAAGTATTAGAAGTGGTTAAAGCGGCAACGGTAAAAGGTCGTGGTGGTGCAGGTTTCCCAGCAGGGATTAAATGGTCATTGATGGCACCAAATGATGGTGGTCCACGTTACCTGATCTGTAATGCCGATGAAATGGAACCAGGAACATTCAAAGACCGTTTGTTGATGGAAGATCTTCCTCATCAATTGATCGAAGGGATGCTCATTGCAGGTTATACCCTAGAGGCAACTCAAGGTTATATCTTCATCCGTGGTGAATATATCGAAGCGGCAAAATACTTAAATGAAGCTTTAGAACAAATTCGTGCTAAAGGTTATTTGGGTAAAGACATCTTAGGTACAGGTTGGAACTTTGACCTTCATGTACATACAGGTGCAGGCCGTTATATCTGCGGTGAAGAAACTGCATTGATTAACTCACTTGAAGGTCGTCGTGCGAATCCTCGTACTAAACCGCCTTTCCCACAAGTTGCAGGTGCTTGGGGTCGTCCTACGATTGTCAACAACGTAGAGACTTACAACAACTTGCCAGCCATAATGCTTCGTGGTCCTGAATGGTATATCGGTCTATCTGCGGGTAAATCGAAAGATCCAGGCACTAAAATTTATGGTGCATCAGGCAAAGTAAAATTCCCAGGTCTTTGGGAGCTTCCATTCGGTACAACTGCGCGTGAAGTGATTGAAGATCATGCCGGTGGTATGCGTGATGGATTGAAACTGAAAGCATGGTTACCAGGTGGTGCTTCTACAGACTTCTTGGCTGCTGAACATATTGATCTTCCAATGGATGCAGAAAGCATCATGAAAGCAGGTTCACGTTTAGGGACATGTTTGCTCATGGTGGTTGATGAAACACAATGTATGGTTTCAGCAACGCGTAACCTAGAAGAATTCTTTGCACGTGAGTCATGCGGTTGGTGTACTCCTTGCCGTGACGGTTTACCTTGGGCAGTAAAAGCGCTCAAAGCACTAGAAGATGGTACAGGTAAGAAAGAAGATATCGATCACTTACAAGAGCTTACTCGTAAGCTTTGGATTGGTAAAACTTTCTGCGCTCACGCACCAGGTGCAATGGAACCACTTATGGGTGCACTCAAACATTTCCGTAGCGAGTTTGAAGCTAAAGTTGTAAACGCAGCAGCTCAAACCAGCCACGCAGAACAAGTTTAAGGAATTCGACTATGGCTACAATTCATGTCGATGGAAAATCGTATGAAGTCAACGGCTCAGAAAACTTGCTACAAGCTTGTTTGAGTCTTGGCATTGACATCCCATACTTTTGTTGGCATCCATCCTTAGGTTCTGTCGGTTCATGCCGTCAATGTGCTGTGACTCAATACGCGAATCCTGAAGATACGCGTGGTCGTTTAGTCATGTCATGTATGACACCTGCTGCTGACAATACCTATATTTCAATTGAAGACAAAGAAGCGAAAGATTTCCGTGCTTCTGTTGTTGAATTCTTGATGACCAATCACCCACACGACTGTCCAGTCTGTGAAGAGGGTGGTCACTGTCATTTACAAGATATGACGGTGATGACTCAGCATGATCGTCGTCGTTATCGCTTCACAAAACGTACCCATTACAACCAAGAGCTAGGCTCATTCATTTCTCACGAAATGAACCGTTGTATTGCGTGTTACCGTTGTGTGCGTTACTACAAAGACTATGCGGGTGGTACAGACTTTGGTGTGTATGCAAATGCTTCACGTGTTTACTTCGGTCGTCCAGAATCAGGCACTTTAGAGTCTGAGTTCTCTGGTAACTTAACTGAAGTCTGCCCGACTGGTGTTTTCACAGACAAAACGCATTCAGAACGCTATAACCGTAAATGGGACATGCAGTATGCGCCAAGCGTATGCCAAGGTTGTTCTTCAGGTTGTAACATTTCTCCGGGTGAACGTTATGGCGAACTTCGTCGTGTCGAAAACCGTTTTAATGGTGAAGTCAACCAATACTTCTTGTGTGACAAAGGTCGTTTCGGTACAGGTTATGTGAACCGTGCAGATCGTCCACGTCAACCACAATTCCGTCAAGGTGCAGACGTTCAAACTGTTTCAGTTGACCAAGCGCTTGATACTGTGATTGCAAATATCCAAGGTAAAAAAGTATTGGGTATTGGTTCACCACGTGCATCAATTGAGTCTAACTTCGCGCTTCGTGAATTGGTTGGACAAGATAACTATTCAACAGGTCTGTCTCAAAAAGAGCAGAACTTGGTTGAGTTAGCTGCATCAATTATGCAAACCGAGGGTGTCTATAACCCAGGTATGCGTGAAATCGAAAGCTACGATGCGGTACTGATCTTAGGTGAAGACTTAACGCAAACTGCGCCACGTATGGCCTTGTCAGTTCGTCAAGCGGCGAAAAACAAAGCCAAAGAAATGGCAGCGGAACGTCGTACCCAAGAATGGTTGGCTGAACCTGTACAACGTATTGGTCAAGATGCGAAATCCCCAATTTACATCTTAGCTGCGACTCAAACACGTTTATCAGATGTTGCGACGGGTGAAGTGGTTGCTTCTCCAAATGATATCGCGCGTTTAGGTTTTGCTGTTGCTGCTGCTGTAAAAGGTGAAAGCTTCACAGGTCTTGATGACGATGCAAAAGCATTTGCACAAACCATTGCAGACACTTTAAAAGCAGCGAAAAAACCATTGATTATCTCTGGTACAAGCTTACAAGATCCTGCGATCATGGAAGCTGCGGCACAAGTGGCTCAAAACCTAGGTAATGCAGGGCTTACATTGACTGTTCCAGAAGTGAACTCAATGGGCTTAGCAATCTTTGGTGGTCAAAGTCTAGAGCAAGCATTTGCCAAAGATTACGACACGATCATTGTTGTGGAAAATGACCTTTACCGTCGTTTACCTGCAAAACAAGTCGATGCTGCACTGGCAAAAGCGAAAGATGTGATTGTTCTTGATCACTCTGAAACTGAAACAGTGAAAAAAGCAAATGTCGTGCTTTCAGCTGCAAGCTTCGCTGAAGGTGATGGTACTGTGGTATCGCAAGAAGGCCGTGCACAACGTTTCTATCAAGTGTATGACCCAAGCTACTACAAACCAGAATACGCGATTAAAGAATCATGGCGCTGGTTGCATGCCATTGAAACTGGTTTACAAGGTAAAGCGATTTCTTGGACATTGCTTGACGACGTTATTGATTCAGTTGCGAAAAATGTACCTGCCTTAGAAGCAATTCAAGACGTAGCGCCAGATGCTGGCTACCGTGTACATGGCTTGAAAATCGCACGTGAACCACGTCGTTACTCAGGTCGTACTGCAATGCGCGCACCTTTATCCGTGCATGAACCTAAACAGCCTGTCGATAAAGATTCTGCATTAACATTCTCTATGGAAGGTTATGTCGGAAATCAAACACCATCGGCACTTGTACCATTTGCATGGTCTGCAGGTTGGAACTCTCCACAAGCTTGGAACAAATTCCAAGACAACGTGGGTGGTCACTTAAAAGGTGGTGATTCGGGTATTCGTTTGTTCGATCGTTTAGCAAAACGTCCTGCGCGTACTTATGTTGCTCCAACTCCAGTGTTAACAAATGCTGAAAGTTTCCGCCTTGTGCCAATGCATCATATCTTTGGTTCTGGCGAGTTCACTGTGAAAACACCTGCAATGGAATCGCGTATTCCTGAAGCGGTATTTGCAGTAGGCGAACAAGATGCAACACGTTTGAATTTGAAAGATGGTCAAAACATCACCGTGAAAGCAGGCGAGTCTACAATCAGTTTGCCTGTACAAGTGATTGAATATTTACCTACAGGTTATATTGGTTACCCAATTGGTTTAGCGCCAACGGTTTCTCTTGCTGAGCCTGTATCAGTCGCGGTAGGAGTGTAATTCATGAATCAAGAAATTATGCGTCAAACACCGCTTTGGGCTGAAAACTGGCCAATCGCTTACTCTGTTGTGCAAGCGATTGTGATTTTGCTGGTTGTGGTGCTTGTTGCAGCGTTGATGTCATTCATAGAGCGTCGTTTACTTGCACTTTGGCAAGACCGTTATGGTCCAAACCGTGTTGGTCCTGGTGGTATGTTCCAGATCGTTGCCGACATGCTAAAAATCATGTTCAAAGAAGACTGGACGCCAAAATTTGCGGACAAATTAACGTTCCGTTTAGCACCTGCTGTTGCTATGGCAACAGCGGTATTGTCATTCATGGTTATTCCTGTTTCACCGACTTTAGGTGTGGCAGATATGAGCATTGGTCTATTGTTCTTTATGGCAATGGCTGGTGTCGCTGTTTATGCAGTACTTTTTGGTGGTTGGTCTTCAAATAACAAATATGCGTTATTGGGTGGTCTACGTTCTGCAGCTCAAACCATTTCATATGAAGTGTTCTTGGGTATTTCTTTGATGGGTGTGGTTGCAATTGCAGGCTCATTCAACATGCGTGAAATCGTAGAAGCGCAAAAAGATTGCTGGTTTGTGATTCCACAATTCTTAGGTTTCTTAATCTTTGTGGTTGCGGGTGTAGCGGTAACTCACCGTCATCCATTTGACCAACCAGAAGCTGAGCAAGAATTGGCTGAAGGTTACCATGTCGAATACGGCGGTATGAAATGGGGGATGTTCTTCGTTGCGGAATACGTAAACGTTGTGCTTATTTCAGCACTCATCGTAACGTTATTCTTCGGTGGTTGGTTAGCACCGTTCAACTTAGACATTCCGTTTATTCCACCTGTATTCTGGTTCGTGATTAAAACAGCATTCTTCGTAATGATGTTTGTCTTGGCTCGTGGTTCGCTTATGCGTCCTCGTTATGACCAAGTCATGAACTTTGGTTGGAAGGTTTGTTTGCCTTTAGCGTTGGTCAACTTGCTAGTGACTGGTGCTGTAATTCTGTTGAATCAGGCCTAGGACAGCAGGGAGTACAAAATGTATAAAATTCTAGCTGGATTTGGAACAATCGTACGTTCGTTGTGGATGGTGTTCAGCCATGCGACACGTAAACGTGACACGATTTTATATCCAGAAGTGAAAGCTGAAGACATCGTACCACCACGTTTCCGTGGTCGTATTGTGTTAACACGTGACCCTGATGGCGAAGAGCGCTGTGTTGCGTGTAACTTGTGTGCTGTTGCTTGCCCTGTAGGCTGTATTTCTTTACAAAAAGCAGAACATGAAGATGGTCGTTGGTATCCGGAGTTTTTCCGTATTAACTTCTCTCGTTGTATTTTCTGCGGTATGTGTGAAGAAGCATGTCCAACAACTGCAATTCAGCTCACTCCAGATTTCGAATTGGCTGAATATGTTCGTCAAGACTTGGTCTATGAGAAAGAAAACTTACTCATTTCAGGTCCTGGTAAATATCCTGACTATAACTTCTACCGTGTAACTGGTATGGCTGTAGCAGGTAAAGATAAAGGTCAAGCTCAACGCGAAAGTAAACCTGTTGATGTACGGAGTCTCTTACCATGATTTGGCCATTTTATTTGATGGCTCTCGTGGCCATCGTTTCTACAGTTCGTGTTGTGACCAATGCGAACCCTGTGCATGCTTTATTGAGTTTGATTGTTTCGTTACTTGCTGTAGCGGGTATTTTTATGATCGTGGGTGCGCCATTTGCTGGCGCGCTTGAGATTATCGTTTATGCGGGCGCGATTATGGTTTTATTCGTGTTCGTGGTGATGATGCTCAATCTCGGTCAAAATACGGTAGAGCAAGAGCGTAAATGGTTGACATCTTCTGCTTGGGCATATCCTGCTTTAATGTCTTTCTTGATTGGTTTGTTGTTGGTGTGGTGCTTAGGTTCAGACTACAACGTAACCGTTCAGACTGTGGGCACTGAAGTAATTGGTCCTAAAGCAGTAGGTTACTCACTCTATACCAAGTACTTATTGTTGGTTGAAGTCGCTGCGATGTTATTGCTTGGTGCATTTGTTGCCGCATACCATCTAGGTAAACGTGAACCTGGTGCAGAAGAGGACAAGAATAATGGGTAACATCCCTTTAGATCATGGTTTGATTGTTGCGACTATTCTTTTTGCACTCGGTCTTTACGGTGTAATGGTTCGACGCAACTTATTATTTATGTTGATGAGCCTTGAAGTCATGATGAATGCGGCTGCACTTGCATTTGTACTTGTAGGTAGTGCATGGGCACAACCAGACGGTCAAGTGATGTTCATCTTCATCTTGACGCTTGCTGCGGCAGAGGCTTGTATCGGACTTGCGATCGTCCTTCAGTTCTATCATCGCTTCCATCACTTGGATGTAGATGCTGCTAGTGAGATGCGCGGATGAGTTTATTAGCTTTAACTATATTATTTCCGCTCATTGGTTTTGTCCTTTTAGCGGCAGGGCGTAATAAACTCCCTGAATCAGTGGCAGCGATCATTGGTGTCGGTGCAGTAGGTCTATCAGCATTATTTGCACTTATTGCAGGTATGAGCTTTGTAGGCAGCGGTGAAGCTGTTTATGTTCAGCATTTATGGACATGGTTCAATGTGGGTGGTTTTGCACCAGGCATTAGCTTACAACTAGACGGTTTGTCACTGCTCATGCTTGGCATGATCACAGGTGTGGGTTTCTTAATTCATATCTTTGCTGCATGGTATATGCGTGGTGAAGAAGACTTCGCGCGTTTCTTCTCTTATTTCAACCTTTTCGTTGCAAGCATGTTGCTGCTCGTATTGGGTGATAACCTAGCGTTATTGTTCTTAGGTTGGGAAGGCGTAGGTCTTTGCTCTTACTTGCTGATTGGTTACTACTATCAAAACCCTGCAAATGGTTTTGCTGCAATCAAAGCATTTACCGTAACACGTGTGGGTGATGTATTCTTACTGATTGCATTGTTCTTGTTGTATCAACAATTCGGTACGCTAAATATCGCTGAAATTGTTGCGACTGCGCCTGTTGTAATGACTGCGAGCTCAACATTAACAATTGTGACTGCACTGATGTTGTTCTTGGGTGCTGCAGGTAAATCTGCGCAAATCCCATTACAAACATGGTTGGCAGATGCGATGGCTGGTCCTACACCAGTATCTGCATTGATCCATGCTGCAACAATGGTGACAGCAGGTGTTTACCTATGCTGCCGTATGTTCTCAGTATTTGAATTGGCACCAGAAGTGATGGTGTTCATCTCAATTACAGGTGCGGTAACATTAATCGTTGCTGGTTTTGCTGCATTGGTTCAAACCGACATCAAACGTATTCTTGCTTATTCAACCATGAGTCAGCTCGGTTATATGTTTATGGCAGTGGGTGCTGAAGCATATCAAGCAGGTCTGTTCCACATGTTGGCACACGCATTCTTCAAGGCATTATTATTCTTGTCTTCGGGTGCGGTGATTTTGGCTTACCATCACGAACAAAACATCTTCAAAATGGGTGGCTTGTTCAAGCGTAACAAATTCTTGTTTGCATGTTTCGCGATTGGTGGCGGTGCATTGGCCGCAATTCCATTCATCACTGTGGGCTTCTTCTCAAAAGATGCAATCCTTGGTGCGGTATGGGTGAAAGGCAATTCGATTGCAATATATGATTGCTTGTACTGGACAGGTGTAGCTGGTGCGTTCTTAACTTCAATCTACACATTCCGTTTAATCTGGGTAGTGTTCTTCGGTAAAGAAAATACGCCTTACCATGAAATTAAAGGTGTGACTTACTGGGGGCCATTGGCGATTCTTGCAGTATTGTCAACTTTCGTTGGTGCAGCATTAAAAGCACCAGTTGAAAAACTGTTAAATTCTGCTCAAATTCCAGCATTCAATGTTCCAGAAATTCTAGAACATGGTATGCATTCGGCTGAACATACAGCTGTTGGTATTGCATTATTCGGTCTTGCAGTGGGTGTAGCATTATTTGCCTTTGCTTATGGTGCTGTAAAATCATTTGCCAATACTTCTTTTGGTGCTGGTCTTGCAAATATCTGCCGTAATGCGCTTGGTTTTGATGCGTTATATGACATTGTGTTCGTTAAACCGTATCTGTTTTTTGCGAAGTTATTTGGCCGTGATCCAGTAGATGCATTATGGCTCGTATTACCAGCACTTGTTAAAGGTGGTAATCGCTTTACAAGCTCACGTCAAACAGGTTCATTACGTGAATACGCTTCGAGTATGACACTAGGTTTAGTGGTCTTACTAATGATCTTGATCGTGACTCAGATCGTGGGGAAATAAGATGGAAATCACAAATAACTGGTTTTTACCCGCGCTGATCCTTGTACCTTTCATTGCAGGTTTTGTGTGCTGGTTGGTCGACAAAGTTGATGAACACTTGCCGCGTTATATCGCAATGGCAGGTATGCTCGTTACTTTAATGATCACGATTGCGTTATGGCATTCGGGAACATATAACTATGAGCTAGGTAGTACTGCACCAACGTGGTCTGCCGAATTCATGGTGCCATGGATTCAGACTTTAGGCATTAACATTCATCTTGCATTAGATGGTCTTTCACTTCTCATGGTTGGCTTGACTGCACTTTTAGGTGTGCTCGCTGTTGGCTGTTCTTGGGGTGAAATTCAAAAGAATGTTGGTTTCTTCCATCTCAACCTTTTATGGTCTTTGGGTGGGGTAATCGGTGTTTTCCTTGCCATCGACATGTTCTTGTTCTTCTTCTTCTGGGAGATGATGCTGGTACCGATCTATTTCTTGATCGCACTTTGGGGTCATAAAGGGGCAGATGGTAAATCACGTGTCTATGCTGCGACTAAATTCTTTATTTATACGCAAGTTGCTGGTTTAATCATGCTTGTCGGTATCTTAGGTCTAGTGATCTATGGCTACATGATGACGCAAACCATTAGCTTCGGTTATACACACTTGTTATCCGTTGCCAATGCGCTTGATACACAAGCACCAGCTATTGCATATGCATTCATGATCTGTTTATTCATCGGTTTTGCGGTAAAACTTCCAGTTTTCCCATTACACGGTTGGTTGCCTGATGCACATGCCCAAGCACCTACAGCAGGTTCTGTCGACCTTGCAGGGATCTTGATTAAGACTGCAGCTTACGGTTTGATTCGTTTTGTCATTCCATTCTTCCCAGCAGCTTCTGCTCAATTTGCTGATGTTGCGATCATTCTCGGTTTAATCGGTATCTTCTACGGTGCTTGGTGTGCTTTCCAGCAAACCGATATGAAACGTTTATTGGCGTATACGTCAATTTCACACATGGGCTTTGTCCTTCTTGCGATTTACGCAGGTAACATCTTAACCTTCCAAGGTTTGATGATTATGATGTTGGCGCATGGCTTGTCATCTGCTGCATTGTTCATTATGTGTGGTCAAGTGTATGAGCGTTTACATACGCGTGATTTACGTTTGATGGGTGGGCTTCGTGGTCAGTTCCAATATCTATCATTCTTCTTGATGTTCTTTGTGGCTGCACTTGTCGGTATCCCTGGTTTAGGTAACTTTATTGGTGAATTCCTGATCTTGATGGGTTCATTCGGTAAATTCCCGATCTTTACGATCATTGCTGCAGTAAGCTTAGTATTTGCAGGTCTTTACGGTCTGATCTTGATTCATAAAGCATTGTTTGGTACGCCAAATGAAGAGCAAAAACAACATTACACAAGTCCTTTGAAAGACTTGAATACACGTGAAGTTGTGATCTTACTCATTTGTGCGTTTGGTCTTTTATGGCTTGGTATTTACCCACAAACGTTCCTTGATGTATCTAACTCAAGTATGGCTTGGATTGCACAGAGTGCGATTCCAGCACAAAATGAAGTCGTTGAAGCTGTACAACAAGCAGCAACTCAACTTGAAAATGTGGAGATCCAATAAGTCATGAACTTCACAGTATCTTTTGCAGAGCTTATGCCATTAGCGCCAGTGATGATCGTTGCATTGACAGCGGTTGTTGTGATGCTTTTGATTGCGATTAAACGTAATCATAATTTAATTGCGACAGTATCAGTAATTGGTCTGAACTTGGCATTGGCAAATATTCTACTCACAATGTTCAGTGGCGGGCTTAAGCCTGCCACTGTCATGAACTTGTTCATGGTCGATCCATTTGGCTTGTTCTACCAACTTGTGATTTTGATTGCAGCACTTGCTTGTTGTACTTTATCGCATGCATACATTGATTCTTATAAAGACAATCGTGAAGAACTTTATCTATTGATGTTAGTGTCTGTGATGGGCGCAATGTTAATGGTGGTAAGTTCGCACCTTGCGTCGTTCTTTATTAGCTTAGAGTTAATGTCGATTCCTGTTTATGGATTAATTGCATATACCTATCAACGTAGCAAATCTTTAGAAGCAGGAGTGAAATACCTTGTGCTTTCAGCAACGGCTTCTGCAATGTTGCTCATGGGTATGGCGTATGTTTATGCAGTAATGGGTTCATTGTCATTCGCAGGTCAAGTCGATGACATGTTCTGGGCATTGACCAAGACTCAAGATCCACAATTGATGATGCAACTTCAAACTTACGTACCGCAAATGGGAGATAAATTCTCTTCTGTATACGGTATTTTAGGTTTAGGTTTAATGGTCGCTGCTGTTGCCTTTAAATTGTCATTGGCACCATTTCATAAATGGACTCCAGACGTGTATGCAGGTGCTCCAGCGCCAATCGCAACATTCTTAGCGACTGTCGCTAAAGTTGCGATGATTGGATTGTTTGTACGTTATTTATTGTCTTCAGGCGTTATTGGCGTTGAATCAATTAAGACCATCATTACTGTAATTGCGGTACTTTCAATTATTGTTGGTAACTTACTTGCAGTAAAACAAGTCAACTTGAAACGTATCCTTGCATACTCTTCAATTGCACATTTTGGTTATTTATTGCTTGGTTTAGTGAGCGCATCATTCTTGAGCTTAACGTCTATTGGTGTTTATGTTGCAACGTATACATTAACAACAATTGGTGCTTTCGGTTCAATCGCATTGATGTCGAGCCCATATAACAACAGCAATGAAGCCGAGTCACTCGCAGACTATCGCGGTTTATTCTGGCGTCGTCCGGTATTAACAGCGACCTTAACTGTAATGATGTTGTCTTTAGCGGGTATTCCGTTAACTGCTGGTTTCATTGGTAAGTTCTTGCTTGTGATGACAGTTGTGTCTGAAGCACATTGGTTCTACGCTGCAATGATCATTATTGGTTCAGGTATTGGTTTGTATTACTACTTGCGTGTAATGATTGTCATGTACATGACGCCACCAGATGTACCTCGTATTGATGCCGATAAACATTGGGGTCAAAAAGTTGGTGGTATTATGGTATTGCTTGCTGCATTAGCTGTTTTGGTTGTGGGTGTATATCCTGATCCATTGATTGCAATCGCAAATCAATCACAATTGGTTGCACCGTTGCACATTGTTCTTCAATAGAATTGTGTAATAATCAAAAAAAACTATAGTGTTTAACAAAAAAAGCCCTCATTGATTGAGGGCTTTTCTTATTTCTTATATAAAAAACATTTATAATAGTTGATATTTACTTTTATGTTCTAGGTGTTCTCCCGTGCCAATTCAAGAAATCCGTCATCCGCTCATTCGTCATAAATTAGGTTTATTGCGCCGTGCAGATATCAGCACTAAGAACTTCCGTGAACTTGCGCAAGAAGTAACGATGCTTTTAACCTATGAGGCAACCAAAGACTTACCTGTTGTTGATCATGAAATTGATGGTTGGGCAGGTAAAGTGACCACAAAACGTATTGCAGGTAAGAAAATTACTGTGGTGCCTATTTTGCGTGCCGGTATTGGTATGTTGGATGGTTTCCTTAACCTTATTCCAAGTGCAAAAGTGTCCGTTCTTGGCTTAGAGCGTGATGAAGAAACTTTGGAAGCGCGTACGTACTACAAAAAATTAGTGCCAGACGTACAAAATCGTATTGCGATGATTATTGATCCAATGTTAGCGACAGGTTCATCTTTAGTTGCTGCGATTGATGTTTTAAAAGCAAGCGGTTGTAAAGACATTCGTGTGATGGTTTTGGTTGCTGCGCCAGAAGGTATTAAACGTGTAGAAGATGCTCACCCAGATGTGACTATTTTCACAGCGTCTGTAGACAAAGGCTTAAATGAAAGTGGTTATATTGTGCCTGGTCTTGGTGATGCTGGTGATAAGATCTTTGGATCAGTTCAGAAAGATTAATTTTGAATTTGATTAAAAAAGGGGCTAAATCAGCCTCTTTTTTATATACTTTGTCTATAAGCGGTTAACCAAGAAAGGGGATTCCTCATGAAACAAGAGTTCGTACAAGGAAAAATTAAACAATACCATGATGATAAAGGTTTTGGATTTATCTCATGTACATATGGTGATGTATTTTTTCATATTTCAGATTATCCAGCAGACGTGGGTGAACCGAAGAAAAATGAAAAAGTGAAATTTGTTGTCGTTGAAAATGGTGAAAAATTGAAGGCGGTTAAAATCGAACGTTTAGATCCAAATCCGGCAAAAACCAAAAAGACAAAAATTATTGAAAACAATAAATCTATAACCTCAGCTTTATTATCTAACTTTCGAGGTTGATTTTTAATCAATTAGTTGATATAAAATTAGACAATTTTTGATCAAAAGAAGAGGCTAAAGTCTCTTTTTTTATATTTTTTATATTTTTATTTAAAAATGGGGTAAGTATATGTTTATAGAAGGGAAGATAAAAACATATAATATTGAGAGCGGGTTCGGGTTTATTGAAATTAATGAGAACAATCAGGATGTTTTCTTTGATTTTTCCGAATTTCCAAATAAAGGAATTACACCGCAAATAGGTGAAAGATTAAAATTTAGACATATTGAACAATCAGGAAAAAGTACAGCGGTCAATATTGTGCGATTAGATCTGAAATCGAAAGAGATTGATCGTCATACACCACAAAGTCGTGCGTATTTGCGTAGCCAAAAAATCAGTCCACAACAAAATCGTGCCAATCAAATGAATCTCTTTAATCTTTTAATTGGACTCATTGTGCTCGTGATTGTGGTTAAGATTTTAAGTCCTATACTGGGCGGATCAAGTAATCGAGAAATCTTACATCTAGATTCGAATGTTTCTGGAGCAGCGGAGTCCGTTGCGACCCATCATCGTATCAATTAATGATGTCTTATTTATCATTCACTATGAACTTTATGATTCACGATGCACTGAATAAACACATTGAGAAAATTAAAGCAAGTATTGATATATGTTGCACAGTAAATAAGATGTTTAACCCCTAAAACCCTACGACTTAGTATATTTAATTCATATGTTTGTCTATTTAAAATAAGAGGGTATTCATAATCTATGGATACCCTCTTCAATTATTCGCTCATTTGTTAAATATTTATTTCAAGATCTATACAAAGCTATAGAAAATTGAGTATTATATTTAAAAGTGTGATTTG
This sequence comes from Acinetobacter shaoyimingii, assembly GCF_011578045.1. NCBI lineage: Bacteria > Pseudomonadati > Pseudomonadota > Gammaproteobacteria > Moraxellales > Moraxellaceae > Acinetobacter > Acinetobacter shaoyimingii. The sequence continues at coordinate 2,788,430 of NZ_CP049801.1, read as the reverse complement.
TTTATCATAAAACTTAAATGATATAACTTTATTGGCACTTAATGAGATGCTTTAAAATAAAATAGACATAATATTGATAAACACATTTATTCATTTAAAAAGATAAGTAAAACCAGAATTAGGTATTGGCATGTTTTATAAGGGTGTATTACAGTCATATGATCAAGCTTTTGAAGCTGGAAAGATTTTATTAACGGATTCCAATGAAGTGATAGACTTTTCACTTCATGATCTTCCAAATTCAGCGCTTGAGCCGCGTATTGGAGAGCGCATAAAGTGCGTTGTAGATAAAAGCAAGGACTTTGCATGTGCTAAATTAATTGTTCGTCTAGATAAAAAAAATGCACAACAAGACATTCATCCTACGCCAGAAAAAAGTCATAACGATCAAGAGGAAATGCTTCAAAAGCAAAAGGATATTCAGTATCAAAAACAAATAAATAATGATGTTGCTGTAGTATTACCAGAATATGTAGAAAGCTTAGAAAAACAGATACGAGAACTTCAAAACCAACTGGCAGAGCATCGTTTTAATCATCAAACAGTTGATTATTTTGAGACTGTACTGAAAGCTCCAATTCAACCTAATAGGATCACCACGGACTTCATTGATCTTGGATATGATTTCGTTCAACCTCAAGTAAATCATCTTCACTTCAATGATCCTGCCGAGAGCTGGTTTAAAAAAATAAAGGTTTTATTAAATTATAAAATCTATAAGCCATCTAAACAGTTTAATACAAAGCTTGAATCCGAAAACGTCATTCAAGCTAAGAAAGTAAAAAGACCAAATCAAATTAGTTATATCGTTCCATTATCGCTTATTACAGTTATTATGACGGGGCTTATGGTTCATTTTGGCAGTATCGCTTATACGCAGTACCAAATGCATAATTTGAATCAAGAATTAAAAGTTCAAGAATATTTAAAAGAGCAAAAATTGATTATTGAAGAACAAAAGCGGATTGTAGAGGGAAAAAAATAATTCAATATTAAAAAAAGCCCCATATGGAGCTTTTTTTAAATCTTATTCTTTATCGCAAAACTTCATAAAGGCCTTTAAGCCAGGACCTTGATATTTTTGACGATGCACGAGCATAAATAGTGGACGAGTAAGTTGCCAGAAAGGGGTATTTAAAATCACCAGTTCCCCTTTATCAAGTAAAGGTTGAATCGCAAGTTTTGAAATACATGAAACACCTAAACCACCAGCCACAATTTTCAAAATAGCTTCATTGTGCCCAAGTGTTAAACGTATATTTGCATTTGGAAGATCATGCAAAATTGCGTTATCAAAGACTTCACGAGTTCCTGAACCTTCTTCACGTAAAACCCATTCAGCGCTCAAAAAATCTTGCGGTTTTAATTCACGACTGAGTTTTGCTAATGGATGGTTGGGTGAACAGCACACCGCGAGCTCATCATCACGCCAATGAATCGATTGTAATTGTGGTAAATGACATGAGCCTTCAATTAAAGCCAAATCAAGCTGAAATTGATTGACTGCTTCAATCATTTGACGGGTATTACCCACTTGTAGCTGTAAATGCGCTTGAGGCTGAAGTTGTAAAAAATCTGCCATGAGATCTGGCATTAAATAATCACTAATGGTGAGTGTTGCCCCAATACGTAAATCTATACTTTGTAGTTCACCTTTAGCCGCTTGTTCAAAAGAATCGCAACGACCTAAAATTTCAAGTGCCTGAGGCAGTAAAAAACGACCCAAATCGTTTAATTGCAAACGTTTACCCAAACGATCAAATAAAGGAGCACCTAAGCCATCTTCAAGATCTGCTAAAGCCATACTCGCAGCACTTTGAGTAAGTCTAACTGCATCGCTCGCTTTAGTTACAGTACCTTCTTGAGCAACTGCTACAAAAACTGCCAACTGGCGTAATGTCATGCGCATGGATGAAGCCTTAATATGAAAAAATATTAATAAATTATGTCAACATGCTACCATGAGCACAGTCTGTCATGCCACGTAGAAATTATGTCAATTGAGAAATTTACTCTAGAAAAAGTTTTGTCTGTTCATCGCTGGACCAATACCTTATTCAGTTTTACCATGACCCGTCCTGCACACTTTAAGTTTACTGCAGGACAATTTGCCCGAATTGGTTTAAAGGTTGGCGATGATCTAGTGGTCAGAGCCTATTCAGTCGTGTCATCTCCTTTTGATGAAACTTTAGAATTTTTCTCAATTGTTGTGCCAGATGGTGCATTTACATCAAATTTACAGCACTTAAAAGTAGGTGATGAGCTCTACTTAGAAAAAATTCCATACGGTTATTTGACTTTGGCTCGTTACCAATTGCCTTTACCTCAAGACTTATGGCTATTGGGAACAGGAACGGGGCTAGCACCATTTTTATCGATGCTACAAGATTTTGAAACCTGGCAGAAATATAGCAAAATTCACTTGGTATATAGTGTTCGAACGCAGTCTGAGCTGGCATATGTTGAGCGCATTCAAGAGATTGCTGAAACATTTGGGGAAGGTCATACAGGTTTTAAATTTATCCCCATTATTACCCGTGACCCAAGTGCACAATTGCATGAACGACTGCCTGTTTTAATCGCCAATGGTGAGTTAGAAAAAGTGGCAGAATTAGATTTTAATGCCGATACTTCGCACATTATGCTTTGTGGTAATCCCGAAATGGTGGAAGATACCAAAGAGGCATTAAAAGCACGAGGTTTAAAAATGAACCGTCGTGGTGAAGGGAATATCGCAGTCGAAAATTATTGGTAATCATGCTGATTATTTTATGATGTGAATGATTCAAGATAAAAAACCTCCATATTTGGAGGTTTTTTTGAAGTTATCGTAAGTGTACAAATTTTAGTTAGTGTACAAACATATCCATAAATTGACGAATTTCTTGAATGGCTGTTTCGACATCGCTGGTGAGCCAAGTCGGTTCAAAAAGCCCAGCATAATATTCAAGACGATCTTGGGGAACGACCAAACGAATTGGGCATTCTTCCTCAAGTAAGCGCCATGGAATAATCGGAACTTCATTATCTAAAAAAGCAACAATATTACGGATATCGATAATCATTGCATTAATACATTCAGGAAGAGGCATGACAGAAAATTCTTCTGTACGTCGACGGAAATACTCTAGATCACCCCATTTTAAAATATAACTTGGTTTTGAAAATTCAATAATACCAATCGAATGCCCATCACGTGTTTTATGTAGATGACATTGATGAGTGACATCTGTGTCTAGATCTAAAGAGACACTTTGTCGTAGATAAGCCATACACTAAGTTTGATAGAAAAAGGGGGAGCTTATTATAGCTTATTTATGAGCCGACTTGACAAAAATCCAGCAGCCACTAAGAAACAATACTTCTTCACAGAAAACAACACAGAAAGGTCAAGCGTATTGTTAATATAAAATTTACTCATTCATCATAATTATAGTGAGGGGAGAAAGCATATGACCCATGATTTCAACAAGCCACCCCATGTGACGACGCAAGAGGAAGTGAAACAGAAAAAACGCATTCCAGTGTTTATTCTGATTTTAGTTGGAATTTTCTTAGCCTCGTTCATCTTTTATATCGTGTCTGATAAAAATCCTAAAGGAAAATCAGTTCCCGCCAATGAAAATGTACCTGCTGTACAAGATCCCAATTCTTCAAACAATTCAAATGCTAATAAGTCTTCTGCTTCAGATGATTAAAGTTTGAATCGCAAAATAATGTGAAAACTCTAGTAATTACTAGAGTTTTTTTACGTATAAATGCAACAAAATGTTGTAATCATGCACTTGTTATTGAATAAAAAATATACAAAACTTAAAGTGTATTTAGTATTTCTCATACAAAGTAATTTCAACAATTTTAATAAGCAGAATACAAGAATGTTTATACAACAAAGAGGATTTCAGAATGAATGATTATTTTGACGGTTTTCGACGTGGTGGTAATTTTGATGCAATGTATTATTGGGATCAGTTCCATCCAATTTTATCTGCAATTGCCATTCTCATTATAGGCTGGATTATTGCCCTTATTGTGGCTGCAGGGTTCAGGAAAGTTCTGAATAAGCTCAATACCAATCAAAAGCTTTCAAGTGCAACAGGACATCGTGCAAATATAGAAAATATCGTCGCAAGAATTGTATTTTGGATCATCATTATTATTGCTGTCATTGGCGCATTAAATGTACTCAACTTGACCAGTGTGAGTGGTCCATTTAGTAATATGATTCAACAGTTCTTGTTGTTTATCCCTCAATTGCTAGCAGCAGTTGCAGTTGGATTTATTGGCTGGATCATTGCAAGTTTAATTAAAGTTGCAATAACCAAATTACTCAACAGAACGCAATTGGATGAGAAACTCAGTCAAGAAGTTGGTGTGAGTAGCCTGACACAAAATATTGGCGATATTGTTTATTGGCTTGTTTTGTTACTGTTTTTACCGATTGTTCTTTCAATTTTAGGTTTAACAGGTCTGCTTTTACCTGTACAAAATATGGTGAATGAAGCCGTTGGTTATTTACCTAATATTTTCATGGCTGGAATCATTGTTTTTGTTGGTTATATTCTGGCAAAAATTGTACGCGGTATTGTTGAAGGCTTGTTGGGAAGTTTAAACATCCAACAACATGCTGAGAAAATTGGGGTATTTAAAAACTCAAATCTTCCAAAACTCTTAGGATCTCTAGTGTTTGCAGTAGTGATTATTACATCACTGATTATTGCATTTGAAGCACTTGGTGTTGAAGCGATCTCTCAACCAGCAACAGCAATGTTGTATGAGGTGATGAATGCGATTCCAAACATTATTGCAGCAGGTATTATTTTAATCCTAGCTTATGTTGTTTCACGTTTTGTTGCGAATCTTGTGGTTGAAATTGTTTCGGGTACAGGGGTCGATGAAATCCCGGCCAAATTGGATGTACAACGCTTTTTAGGTACAACCAAAGTATCGACTGTAGTGGGTTATCTGATTGTCTTCTTTACCATGTTATTTGCAACCTCAGAAGCTGCAAATCGACTTGGTTTTGATCAAGTCAGTGGTCTGATCTCTATGTTCATTCAATTCGGTGCAAGTATCTTACTGGGTGCTGTGATTTTGGTGATCGGTTTCTGGCTTGCCAATGTTGTCGCTAATGTTGTGCAACGCGGTGAATATAACAGTTCACGTTGGTTAGGTAATTTGGTACGTGTGCTTATTATGGGGCTTGTCGTTGCAATGGGCTTGCGTGCCATGGGCATCGCTGACTCGATTGTCAATTTGGCATTTGGTTTAACTTTGGGTTCGGCTGCAGTTGCTTTCGCCTTGGCATTTGGTTTGGGTGGACGTCAACCTGCAGAACGATTGCTTACAGATTTATTGAATAAAGCCAAAACTGAAGCAAATAAACCAAATCCTTTGGCGCAGAAGGCACCACAAACGCCAGAGAACTCACTGTCTAATTCATCAGTAAATAACACCAATGACAATGACCTTTGATGATAAGGACTTTCACTGAGATGTTTGTAAAATGAAATGCATTTTATAAATATCCAGATCTAAGCAAATGAGGCGAAGTTGCTTATTAAAGCATGGCGTTCTTCGAAAAGATCTTATCAACATAATAAAGATCGGTCAGATGTGACCGATCTTTTATTGAGAGGAAAAGGAAATGACAACAGAACAAAATCAATCCAATGAGACAAAAAAAGCCAGTCAGTCGACGCAGCCAAAACAACCAAATAAATTACTTGCGCCCATTATCATTGCAGGCATTACAGTGGGATTTTTGGCAAGTGCCTATAAATTTGTCTTTGCAAAATCAGATCCTCATAAAGAATCTACCCAATCTAAGTCAAATTCAACTTCATCTGCACAGGATGATGATTAAACACTTTTACACAATAAATTGAATTGGCTCACAAAACTGTTCGATGTCAAATTATTAATAATTTAATAAAGTGATTAATTTTTAAAATAATTTCATTGATTATTGAATAAATTTTAGCGTATTTTATATCACATTGTTGTTCAATAATTCATTGAAAAATTAAGATTTATACTCATGGATGAGTTTGAGTTTTTTTAGATTAGGGACAATTTTGATCAGTACATGCAATCTTAAGTTGAGATGTTGCATAAAGAGGGAATAGAAAAAAGTATGATGCATAAATTATGGTCTAAAGTGAAACATGTTATGACGCAATCGGATTCATTGCGTTCATCCTCAGCTGTAAATGTGGATGAAGCGTTAAAAATGGACAATGCGATTCTAAGGCTCAATCAGGCACCACGGATTTGCTTATTTCGAACAGATTATTTGGAATAAATCTGGTGATGAAATTAAAGTGATTTATTTTCAACGATTCAATGTTCGAAATCATTGAAAAAATAATCATTTGAGTCCTTTGAGCAAGTCGTTATTGGTGAAAGTTATTATTTGTGACTAGTAAAAATTTGTGACAAGTAAAAATAGCCAATTACAAAAGTAAAAAGCTGATGAGTCATCAGCTTTTTTAGTTTTAATAAGATAAAGCTTTGCCTAAATCTGATTAAACGTACTGAGAGGCAGCATGTGCTGATGCCCAAGCCCATTGGAAGTTGTAACCTCCTAAATGACCGCTGACATCGAGGACTTCACCGACAAAATACAGTCCTTTTTGCTTCTTACTTTCCATTGTTTTCGATGAAACTTCCGTGGTATCGACACCACCTAAAGTGACTTCAGCAGTACGATATCCTTCAGTTCCAGATGGTTTTACTTCAAAAGCTTGTAATCGATCGGCAATGTGTTCCAATTTTTCATCACTGATATTGCCAATTGCTGTTTCAGCAAGTTCAGACCAAATTATGCTTTGTAACTCCAAAACTAAACTCTTTGGTAAATGTTCTGTCAGAAGCGTACGCAGTAAAACCTTGGGTTGAGCCTGTTTTTTGGTTTTGAAGAAATCCAGTACATCTAAATAAGGTAGAAAATTGATTTTAAAGCTTTGGCCGACATCCCAATAATTGGAAAGTTGAAGTGAGCTTGGGCCACTTAACCCACGGTGAGTGAACAATAATGCCTCGGTAAAACTGTTCAGCTCGTTGGACAAGGTTGCATCCACAGCATTACCACTTAAACGTGTAGTCACTTCTTTAAAACCATCAGAGAAGGTGAATGGAACAAGCCCAGCTCGTGTTGGATACACATGATGCCCAAATTGTTTCGCAAGTTCATAGCCAATGCCAGAACCGCCTAGAGTTGGAATAGAAAGTCCACCTGTCGCTACGACAACAGACTCAGCCTGAAAATAACCAATGCTAGTGGCAATTTGAAAACCTTGATCATCCACAACGTTTAGCGCTTTAACTTCTGCACTGGTTTTAATATCGACTAAACCTGTTTTATCGCACTCAGCAAGCAGCATGGCCAATATTTCTTTTGCGCCGTTTAAGGTGAAAAGCCGTCCATGTTGACGTTCTTCATATTCAATACCATGTTCACAAACCAATCCAATAAAATCCCAATTGGTATAACGTGTTAGCGCAGAAATCACGAAATGTGGATTATGAGAAATATAATTTTCAGGCTCGACTTCAAGGTTGGTAAAGTTACATTTACCGCCACCAGACATCAGAATTTTTTTTCCGACTTTATTGGCTTTTTCTAAAACCAAAACTTTACGTCCACGTTGTGCTGCCATATAGGCGGTCATGAGCCCAGATGCTCCTGCACCTAGAACAACGACATCATAAATATTTGCTGACATGACAACTCACGGACGGTAAAAGCAGGGCATTATAGACAATTTTAAGCATATTTTCAGATTAATCTCGGAGAAGATTTTAATGACCATTTAAAGGCAATTTTCCTTGTAAGCCCCCTGTATGGATCACCAGTATTTTAGAATCGACTGCAAAATAATTCTGATCGATCAAATCAAAAATGCCCATCATCATCTTTGCGGTATACACCTGTTCAAGTGGAATATGATATTGAGCCTCAAACATTTTTATAAATGCGATTAATTCAGCTGTGGTTTTGGCATAACCTCCACAGCAATATGTATCGAGGATTTCCCAATTGTTCTTTGTTGTCCATTTTGCAACATCGTGTGTGAGAAAGTCACCTTTAAGTGCAGAAAATCCAATGACTTTTTGTTGTGCTGAACTGGACTCAATGAGTCCTGCGATGGTTCCACCTGTACCTACAGGGCAACAAATGACATCATAATGATGCTGATCATGATCACTGAGAATTTCTTTACAACCTTCTATTGCCAAATGATTGGTTCCACCTTCGGGAATCACATAAGCCGTAGGAAATTCGGTCAATAATTTATCAAGGGTATTAGGTTGATTTTTAAGTCTATATTTTTCACGTGAAACATATATCAATTTCATACCCAGTTGTTGTGCAGTCGCTAGGGTAGGATTTAGCGCTTTGTTGACGAGCTCTTCGCCACGAATAATCCCTATAGATTTAAAGTTAAATAAATGGGCTGAATAGGCCGTCGCAGCGATATGATTTGAATATGCTCCACCAAACGTGAGAACGGTATCAAAACTGGATGCTTTTGCGGCTAAAAAATTGTATTTCAGCTTAAAAAATTTATTCCCTGAAATTTGAGGATGTATTTGGTCGAGACGCTTAATAGTGATTTGAATATTTTTATATTGAATCTGTTGATGATGAAAATCTTGAGCAATGGATTCGAACATAATTCAGGTCATTTTAAAGCGTGCATATAGTGTATAAGATTGTTGTAGAAAATTATATTCGGGAAAATAAACCGATTCATAATCCAATGGTATAAGCTGAATATACATAAAGTAAAATCATGCATAAGAGCATGAATGAACACTAAAAATGAGAAGATCAGATTTAATGAAATTCAAAATAATAAATTTAATTGCATTATCTAGTTTATCACTTGTAGCTTGTGAAAAAGCGTCAGTACCACAACAAGCCGAAACTGATACTGCTAAAAATGAACTCAAATATTTAAAAGAATTTGAAACGTGGAAAAAAACGCAAAATGCTGAAAAATTGAAACAATATGAGTCATTTTTTGCGAACAAATTAAAAAAAGCACCAACGCTCTATGAGCTTACAGTGAATTCTCATCCACTGAAAAAAGAATGTGAGCAATACAGATTTGCATTGCCTCCAGAAAAACATTGGAAAAATTTGCTTCCAGCCTTACAACTGATCGAAAAGCTGAATGACAGCGGACTCTATGCAAACTTTAAAATTGTTTCGGTCTATCGGAGTCAAGAAGCCAATACCTGCGTAAAAGGTGCAAAGGCCAGTAAGCATTTAATGAATTATGCGGTGGACTTTCAAACTTTAGATGAAAATTTTAAACACTATCCAAACCATGCCGAGATGGATGAAAAACTATGCCGCTTCTGGCGAAAAGAAGGGAAGCAGCATCGTTTAGGCTTAGGTTTATATGGCAAACAACGTTATCACATCGATACGCAAGGCTATCGTACATGGGGTGTCGGGTTTAGGTCTGTGAGTTCGCCATGTTTAAAAAGCAAATCCTAAGCTTAATGAGCTGTATCGACAGACGTAACGACTGACATCCCCGGACGTAAGCGAGCTAAATCTTTTTGATCAGCATCAATGGCAATACGCACTGATATACGTTGCACGACTTTGGTAAAGTTGCCTGTGGTATTGTCAGGTTTTAAAACACTAAATTCAGAGCCTGCGGCAGGAGAAATTTCTTGTACAGTGCCTGTGAATTTTTCATTGTTTAAGGCATCCACAGTGAACCATGCTTTTTGACCAATTTTCATATTGGCAATTTGGGTTTCTTTAAAGTTTGCACTGATCCAACGTTGCTCTGGAATTAAATACATCAACTGTGTACCCGCTGCCACATATTGACCGACACGCGGATTTACTTCACCCAATTGCCCACTCATAGGTGAGCTAATGATGCTGTAATCTTTGGTGGTTACGGCTTGGTCATATTGGGCTTGGGCATTGGTGACTTGGGCTTTTAAACCTGTCTCAGCCACTTGCGCTGTTTTCAGGGCTTCTTTTGCAACTAAAACATTGGCTTCAGCTTGTTTGAGTAAGGCCAAATTGTTTTTAGCATCTGCTTTGATTTTGTCTTGTTCAGATTTAGAGACAGCATCGCCATTGGCAAGCTGTAGATAACGATTGAGCTGTGCATTGGCAAGGTCATAGGCTGCTCGAGCTTGATCAACTTTAGCATTAGCGGCAATCACATCGGCCTTACGTTGTTCGATGGTTTGCGTTTGATTGGTTAAATTGTTTTTAGCTTGGTCGACACCAGACTCAGCTTGTGTGACTTTTTGATCGTACGTACGGGCATCAATTTTAAGTAGGGGTTGACCTTGTTTAACGTGATCAAAGTCAGTCACCAGTACCTCTTGAATATAGCCATTGATTTGAGAAGATAAAACGGTGGTTTTGCCTTTGATGTAACTATTGTCAGTCGATTCAACAGCAGTATTAAATGGACCAATTTTCCAAGCCCATAAAATCAAGGCAATCCCAATCAAAAGGACAAAGAACATCATCATCAACACTTTTTTATCTGTTGAAATCAGCTTGCTCGAAGGTGTAGGAGCGGGTGCCGTTTGAGCTGCTGCTTGTGGAGCAGATGTGGCTTCCGTATTTTTTGGTTCTGATGATTCATTTGTTGATGAAGCATTTTGATTTTCATTGTCTGACATGATTGTTCTCTTTCGTTCAATTTTATTTGCTGTTGTTGTGCTCAAGCGTGTGTCTAAGATGGTGGGCGCTATGTAAAAATGCGCTTCTGTTTATAGTTTCGATATTTCTCAATCGCCATTAAAGACAGTCGCCAAAACAATAAAAGCACTGCGAATAAACCATTTAAAAAAATAACATCACTATAGGCACGAACTTGCGCCTCTTTGGTGATGCTCTGACTCAATGTACGTTGGGCTTGGTTTAATTCTTGAGCAGGGTCAAGTGTGTAAATTTGCGCTTGTTGTTGATAGCCTTGTAAACGCTGATCCACCGTAGGGTTGGTCTGAGAGAGTTGAGCAACAATTTCGGCTTGATAATTCTGTGTACGGATCTGTTGATAGGTCGAAAAGAAGGCTGAACCCATGAGTCCGCCAAAGGTTTGCGTCGCAGAAAACAACACCAAAAAAGTCACCATATGGCTGGGACCTTTTTGCATCACGTTTATGAAGCCAATCAGGATCATCGGACCAATAAACATGCCACTGGCAAATCCCACCATAAATTGACTCAGATAAAAATCTTGTGGGCGTACTTCACTGGTCAAGTGATAATCCAGCGCACATGCCAACAAAATCAAAATCACTGCAGAAAACAAGTGTATAGAGGCCCATTCTCTTGAAAAGGTCACTGCGCTGAATATAGTGCCTAAGAAAATGCCTAGAAAAATAACAGTATAAAATACGACAAACTGATCAGGTCCCATGCCCATGGTTTTTAAAAAATTGACCGCTGCATAGCTTTGCTCAGACATTAAAAAACGGATGGCAAAGGCACCGAAAATGAATCGAACTGTGGTAGATGTACCAATCCAGCGCGTAAAAATCAGCGGGCTGACACGGTAATGTTCATAAATGAAACCAATCAGTAAAAAGATCAAGGCGCCAATGAGGACATAAGCCAGCCATTTGGCTTCTAACCACCATAAAATCGGACCTTGAGTCAGTAAAATACAGAGCATGCCGAAACCCAATGTCAGTAAGAAGAATGTCACCACATCACGATATTCAAAGACATGTATTCTAAGACTGCGTGGTAATTTTAAAGACACCACCATTGCTAAACAGCACAGTACAAGACCAAGCTCAAAGGTATAAAAGATTTTCCAGTCCTGAACATCGACTAAATATGGCGATAACATCCAAGCCAGAGGAATACCAAGTTGTTGAAAGCCAAAGGCTAAGTACAGGCCTCGAACAAAATGAACCCGTCTGAATGCTTGCGTGATGTAGTACATGCCTAGCGATGTGAGCGGAGCAGACACAAAACCACTCACAGCTCGTACAAGTACCGCCATTTCATAAGTCTGCACAAAAATATGCAGAACTAAGACACCACTAAACACCACCAATGCGATTTCTGAAAAAAAGCGCAAACCATATTGTTGTCGAAACTTAAACAGAATCAGATTCGAACTGACATTGGCCATGACATAGACCGCTGGAAGCCAAGCCGCTTGCGAAGGCGTTAAACTATATTCACCTTGAATAAGCGGTAAGTTGGCGGTTATAAATCCGTTACTGAGGCTTCCTGCAATCGCAATGATGAGACCAATAAAAAAATACAGGAAACGTTTATGTGTTGGATGTGCAATTGAAGCAGGAGAGCCTGGAAGCGTGGGTTTTTCGTCATCAGTCCAATCTGGAGGCGTTTCGAGTATGCGAGGTTCATGAGCCATTTTTTTAACCTATGCCCGAATACCATTTAAAAGTAAATCAATTGCCCGCTGTGCCAATTTCAATTGATCTGCTTCATTAAAACCTTGTAAAGAACTGCGTAAAATGGAAGTCACCATACTGTAATCATGTGTGGTGAAATCTGCTCGACAATGACCAGTCGCAATGGCTCTATCAATCAACGGTTGTAAAATTTCATCACGTCGACGGTACATCTCTTGCAGACTAGGATCATCTTTGACAATGACACGCCAGTATTCAACCAATGCTGTCAAATAGGGGATGTTATAAATATGATCTTGGATGAGTTGAATAAAGCCATCATCAAATTGCGCTAAAGTTTTTGCTTTCATTTCTAGTCGATCAAAAGATTGTTTCATCAGCGCAATGACCAATTCACGACGATCTGCAAAGTTACGATAAAACGTCGCACGTCCAACTTCAGCTTCATCAATAATCAGTTGTAAAGGTGCATGAATCCCATGTGCACGAAACACTTGGATTGCAGCTGATAATAAGATTTCACGATTTTGCGAGGCGAGTTGTTGACGTTGATTCATTTAGATCATCTTATTTTGTAGAGTTGATTTTGTAGTAATATTAAACGGACAAAATTGTCCGAAGTAAAATGTTTCTGTGTTAAATGATGTTAAGATTAAAAAATATTTAATTAAAACAATAGTTTTAAACCATGTCTGAAAACTGGTTTTTAACCGAAATCATGCTATGCTGAAGTTATAAAAAGAATGAAAGAGGATATGTGATGAAAAAGCTATCCATGATTTTAGCCACGATTTTAGTAAGTAATGTTAGTCTGTTGTTGGTGGCATGCGATGCACATGACAATGTCAATCGACCAAAAACAGAAATGCGCACCATGATTATTGGTGGTGTACCAACTTATGATGCAGATTATCAACTCAATACGCCTCAAACTGAACAATCTAAGCCTGTTAGCCCAGCCAAGACAGAAAAATAACATGACAAAACAATGCGGTTTTTAAAGTCTGTTTGAATTGATATTTCATAAAATTTAAATGAAGTAAAATGACATGAATTGACGTAAAATGTGCGCCATTCAATCTCCCCCCCTGTGTGCTGAGGAAATATCTATGGATTCATTGTTGATCTTAGGTTCAATTGCTTTGGCATTAATGCTCGGTGCAATCAGCCCTGGTCCTACATTTATTTACGTGGCTAAAAACTCAATTGCCGTTTCACGTAAACACGGATTATTTACAGCGCTCGGTACAGGTACAGGTGCGGCACTATTTGGCTTACTGGCTGTTTTAGGCTTGCAAGCCATTCTTTTGGCAGTCCCTTCAGCGTACTTAATTCTGAAAATTTGTGGTGGACTGTATTTGCTTTGGTTGGCATTTAAAATTTTACGTCATGCCAAAGAACCAATTGAAGTTGCGAATGATGATACTCAACAAATGTCTTTTGCTAAAGCGTATCGTACAGGCTTGGTCGTTCAACTGAGTAACCCTAAAATAGCTATTGTTTTAGCCAGTATATTTACGGCATTGTTACCTAAAGAGATTCCAACCTATTATTATTTTGTTTTACCTACGCTGTGCTTTTTCATTGATGCAGGGTGGTACTCTCTCGTTGCAATGGCTTTGTCTGCTGAAGGTCCACGCAAAGTCTATTTAAAATTTAAGAAAATCTTTGACCGCATCGCTGGCGGTGTGATGACTGTTCTGGGCTTAAAATTAATTTTCGGTATGAAATAATTTTGTCTGACAAAATGAAACATGTGACCTAAAATCACATTTTGAAGTCCCGATTAGACATGATCAAGCCTTAGTCAATTACGTTAGGGTGTATATCTCATTTTGATGCAGAGTTATACATGCTTACTTTTATTAGCAGTATTCCTAAAAATAAAACCGTACAACAAAAAGTGAAGTATCGGACTGGTCAATTTGCAGCTCGAATGTTAGGTGCAGTAAGCCCTGCCGATCAATCACATTTGCCAAAAAATTATAATTTCGATGCTCATGTTTTCCATCCACAATTTGCCAGTACGCATTATGGTGTGATGATTCCAGATTTGCCTGAACCATTTCGTTATTTGTCTTATGCATCTGTCATTGGTGATGTCGGGGCAAAAATTACCAAAACTTCATCTAAAATTAGTCCATATACGCCTGCAGATACAGCGACTTTGGTTCACGGGACTGCATTATCATCTGCAAAAGAAGCCTATCGTGTTTACTCTATTGAGGATGAGATTAAATTTCAACAGACGCCATTTAAAGTTGAATATGCTGGAGATTCAACGCTCTATGCAGAAGAGGGACAATATCGCTTAATATCGAACTTAGAAGATTTAAGTGTTGATTTGACATTAACACCAACCGATGCAATCACATGGTTTGCACATGGGCCGTTTTATCAGCATTTTAGTGTATTGATGCGTTATGAAGGTTCGATTTCACAGCAAGGCACACACATTGATGTTCAAGGTCTCTGTACGTTGGAGCATTGGAAATCGGTTGCGGTGTCAATGCTACCCAGTGAATTTTTAAAACGACAACTGACTGTTCCTTTAAATGCCTTTAGTTATCAGGTGATTAACTTAGACGATAAGCAACAGTTGGTATTGGCCTTTGTTGCTTTCGCAGGGCAACCCGCTTATACCGCAGTGTCATACCGTCATGTTGATGGAACTTCACTTCAATATGATGATGCTGTTTTTGAAGTAATTGCGCTCAAAACAGAATCACAAATTACGCCTGATGGTTTTGTGATGGAAGTTCCACAATCTTTTCGCTGGGTGGTATATCATCAAGGTGAGCAAGTGTTTGAGTGTATTGCTGTCGTAGATACACCGTATTGTTATGGTTTGGCTGCGGGCTATGTTAGTTCTTATCAGTGGTCGGGTGAGTTTCAAGGGCACAAGATGCAAGGTCGGGGTTATTTGGAATATATTGATCGTCGCTAATTTCATTTAAAGTAAATAGGAGCAATCAAAGGTTGCTCCTTATTTTTTGAATACGCTGATTTGGAATATAGATCAATCCTTAAAATGTACAGGAATCCATTGATAACTGTCTTTTCCATTTGAATGAATATAACCAATACCAGGGAAAGGTAAATGTGGCGCAGCAATCAATTGCCCATTTTTTGCATAATCTGCAAACTGTTTTAAACGCGTTTGAACCGCTGTTTTAGGATCAATATCATAGTCAATCGCTGTTTCTGGGCGGTCAAACTGAACAGTATGCGAATGCACAATATCACCAATAAATACCACATCCTGATCGGCTGTTTTCAGTTTATAACTATAGTGCCCAGGTGTATGACCCGCAGTTTGAATCACTTCAAACCCATTGACTTTATCGCCTAATTTAAAGGTCTTGAAACGCTTTTTCGCCTGATAAGGTTCAAGCGCCGTTTTAATTTTTTCTACTGTGCCTGCGTAATTGGCTTGTTTGTCTTTAGGAATAGATTTTAATTGCATCGGATCGAGCCAGTAATTCGCTTCTGCTTCGGAAACATAAACCGTTGCATTTGGGAAATTAGCTACGCCATTTTTGCTAATACCGCATGAATGATCTGGGTGTAAATGGGTGAGTAAAATGGTGTTCACTTGTTCAGGTGCATAACCTGAGGCTTTTAAATTTTTCACCACTGAACCCAAATGCGCGCCAAAACAATCGGCTGTGCCACTGTCGACCAAAGTCAGGTTTGTGCCATTATTGACCAAGAATGCATTGACTGAAGTTTGAATGCCTTTGGCTTGGTCAGCATGATATTTCTTTAAAATTTCAGTGACTTTTGCCTGAGGAATGTCTTTAAACAGCTTTGGCGACATAAAATTTGTGCCATCGAGTAATGCCGTAATTTGTACATTGCCCAAGTTTTGCTGGTAAAAACCTGCGACTTGTTTTTGCTGTTCTACAGTTTGTGGAATAGATTCAGCTTGAGCTATATTTGCAAGACTGATGAAAACGAGACTTGCTAAAGGAAATATTAATTTTTTCATGCGATGTTCTTTTAATGTCCAATATTGATTTATTTTTAGCATGATTTTGACAATGAGCCTATCAACATTTCAGATGTGTATAGATCATTTTTATATGGGGGCGCGTGCAAGTGGGGGATTCAAAGTAAATCCATACCCTGACGGGCAGAGTATGGGATTTATTTAACTTGTGTTATTACACTTTTGATTACCTAGGTTTTCATTATTTGGCTTTTGGAACTTTTAACGCTTGCGTATAACGTTCATTGACTTTGTTCCAATTCACCACATTCCAAAAGGCTTTGGTGTAGTCAGCACGTTTGTTTTGGTATTTAAGATAATAAGCATGTTCCCACACATCTAAACCAAGTAATGGCGTACCTTTGGTTTCTGCAACATCCATGAGTGGATTGTCTTGGTTTGCTGTAGAGGTAATTGCCAATTTGCCTTCAGGCGTTAAGATGAGCCACGCCCAACCTGAACCAAAACGTCCAGTCGCTGCTTCATTGAATTTAGTTTTGAACTGGTCTAATGAACCAAAATCTTGATTGATTTTTTTCAATAGGGTTGCACTTGGTTTGCCCGATTTTGCACTTGGTGCAAGGCTGTCCCAAAAGAAGGTGTGGTTGTAATGACCGCCACCGTTGTTACGAACGGCTGTGTTGTATTTTGAGATTTGCTTTTGGACGTCTTCAATTTTGAGTTTGTCTAACTCAGGATAGGTTTTGATTTGTCCGTTTAAGTTGTCGACATAGGTTTTGTGGTGTTTACCATAGTGAATTTCCATGGTGGTTTTGTCGATAGATGGTTCTAGTGCATCAGTGCTGTATGGGAGTGGATTTTGTTTGAATTCAGCCATTGCGGTCATGCTGAATGTCGCCGTCATTGCAAATGCTAAACCGAGTGAAGTTGTCTTTTTCATGGGGAGATACCTTTATTTTTGGTAATGAAACTCATTTTCAAGCTATAAGGGTTTGTGGGTAGAGTCAATGCTATTTAGGTGATTTATCACAAATTTGTTGATCTAGTGACTAGGAAAACATAATACTTATATTTTCGGGGGGGGATAATTTAATGACAGAAGAATATTCAGGAAAACCTTTAGCTTATTTAGATCAAAATATTTTAGATTTATTTAGTGAATATAAAGAAAAACCTTTACTTAAAAAAGATTCATATTTTTTCAGATACTTGCAGGAAGAAGTGCAAACCGTTTATTCACCTATAACTCTAGAAGAAATTTATAGATCGGTTAGGAATGGCAAAAGTAGTAAATACGGCATTGAGTTTCTAGATATCTTAAAAGAATTGAATGCACATTACATTGAGTTGACTACAGACAAAGATGGAGTTCAAACGAATAATCTTTTTAGATCTTGGGATGAGCCATATGTTCATTTTAACAATTATATTCAGAATATTTATTTAAAAAAATTCACTGAGCCATCCATTAAGAATTTATTTGCTCTATATGGTGGTGTTAAAGATTTTGAAGGTTTTAAAACTGAACAAATTGAAGCTTTGGATGATTTATTACAATTCCTAGAACGATCTTTAAGTCATTTAGAGAATAGAGCATATAAAGATGATTATCTTTTATCACAAATAGAAAAATATAACGTCGAAATTCCAAAATTACAAAAACAACGAGATAAATATTTGTCACATGTTCAAATTTCTACAAAGCATTTAGCGGAATCAAATAAGAATCAACCTGCGCATAAAGAACTCAGAGAGAAATTGAGGATTAATCATGATAATTTACAAAAAATTAAATTTCCAAATGCGTTGGAAAAAATATGGGACTTAATTCAAGATGGTAATTCAGAATTAAAAAATATTGAGTTAGACGAGTTTTTCCAATTAAAAGATCAAGATAATAAAAAGACCTATTTATTTCAAAAAGTAAATAAAATTTATAACATGCTGAATTTGATTGGATATTATCAGGATGAAGATTTACATAAGGAAAAACGTTTTATTGCATCTTTTAGTGATATGTCACATGCATCTTATGGTTGCTTTTGTGAGTATTTAATTACTTGTGACAAAAATTTTGCACAGAAAACAGCGGTAGCATATGAATATTTAAATCTTGCTACTCAAGTTTCTTTATTTAAGCTGAAATAAGTTATTCTAATAACATCAAAATAAAAGAAATTTTCTAAATATCTGCTTTGCTACGATTATTAAAAGTAGAATTTCAAGATGTAATTAATTTAGTGAGAAGGCGACATGGATGTCGCCGTTCACTTGTGGTACAGGGACGTATCATCAAGTGAACAGTAGATTTTTGTTACTTTTGATCTTTCAAAAGTAAGGCAATGCCAACACAAAGAAACTAATTTTCATAAAGCTACAATGAGGCAGTGATTTAATAAATCCTCTCCCTAACCCTCTCCTTCAAAAAAGGAGAGGGAACATAAAAGTATAAAAAAGCCCCTACAACGTAGAGGCTTTTTCTTATTTAAGGTTTTAAATCTTAAGACACTTTATCACCCGGTTTTGCACCAGTTTCAGGTGAAATCACCCAAACGCCATCGCCATTACCTGCAGCTAAAACCATGCCGTTTGAAATCCCAAAACGCATCTTACGTGGTGCAAGGTTCGCCACCATCACCACCAATTTACCTTTTAAGTCTTCAGGTTGGTAGAACTCACGAATACCGCTAAACACGTTACGTGGTTCAGCTTCACCAACATTTAAAGTGAGTTGTAAAAGCTTGTCAGAACCTTCAACCGTAGTAGCGTCTAAAACTTCTGCCACACGTAGGTCAACTTTCATAAAATCATCAATATTAATGATTTCAGCTTCCCCAACTTTAGGCTCAGCTTTCTTCTCTTTGGCTTTTTCTTTTTTCTTTTCCGCTTTAGGTGCTTCAGCAGGGGCAGCTAAAGAATCTTTAGAAGCATCCACCATTGCAGCAACTGCTTTCGGGTCAACACGTTGCATTAAAGGTTGGAACAATGCAATTTCATGACCAACTAAAATTTGCTTACGAGATTCAAAGTTAAAGCTCTCTAACTGTAAGAATGCTTGAACTTGCTCTGCCAATGTAGGCAATACAGGTGCAAGGTAAACCGCCAATTGACGGAACAAGTTAATACCCACAGAACATACGTCATGGACTTGTTGTTCTTCGCCTTCAACTTTCGCCAAAGCCCAAGGTTTTTTCTCATCGATGTACTGATTCGCACGGTCAGCAAGCGCCATAATTTCACGAATCGCTGTAGAGAATTCACGTGCTTCATAAGCTTTGGCGATTGAATCACCTGCATCAATAAAGCTTTGCACCAACTCAGACTCTGCACATGTTGCGCTTAACTTGTTATCAAATTTAGTGTTAATGAATTTCGCACAACGGCTTGCGATGTTGACCACTTTACCCACAAGGTCTGAATTCACTTTCTGCACGAAATCATCAAGGTTTAAGTCAGAATCTTCAACTTTGTCAGAAAGTTTAGAAGCAAAGTAGTAACGTAAGTATTCAGGGTTTAAATGCTGTAAATACGTTTCAGCTTTAATGAATGTACCACGAGATTTCGACATCTTCTGACCATTCACAGTCAAGAAACCATTGACGAATAAACCTGTAGGTGTACGGTAGTTTGCGCCTTCAAGCATTGCAGGCCAGAACAATGCATGGAAATACACGATGTCCTTACCAATGAAGTGATACACCTCATTTTGAGATTCTTTTTTCCAATAATCTTCAAAGCTGAGTTCTGGACGTTTGGTTTTGATGTAATTTTCAAAACTCGACATATAACCAATTGGTGCATCGACCCAAACATAGAAATATTTGTTTGGCGCATCTGGAATTTCAAAACCGAAATAAGGCGCATCACGAGAGATGTCCCAATCGTTCAAACCTGCTTCGAACCATTCATCTAACTTGTTAGCAATTGATACAGGCAGGCGACCTTCATCACGTGTCCATTTTTGTAGGTATTCACCAAAATTCGGAAGTTTGAAGAAGTAATGATCTGAAGATTTCTCAACAGGTGTTGCACCGCTTAAAGTCGATTTTGGATTCAACAATTCAGTCGCGTTATATGTTGTACCGCACACTTCACATGAGTCGCCGTATTGATCTTCCGCTTTACATTTCGGGCATGTGCCTTTAATGAAACGATCCGATAAGAACATGCTTTTTTCAGGATCAAATAACTGCGTGACAGGGCGAACTGCAATATTGCCTGCTTCACGGTTTTTGATATAAATCTCTTGCGAGCGTGCTTTATTCGTGTCGCTGTTGGTCGAATCATAATGATCGAAGTGCACACCAAAACCGTCAAAATCACGCATATGTTCTTTTTGAACATTGGCAATTTGTTCTTCTGGCGTAATGCCATTTGCTTCGGCACGCAACATGATTGCTGTACCGTGAGCATCATCCGCACATACATAAGTCACATCATGACCCATAGCACGCATGGCACGAACCCAAATATCTGCTTGGATATAACCGAGTAGGTGTCCCATATGGATAGGACCATTGGCGTATGGAAGGGCGTTAGTGACTAAGATATTACGCACGGATATAACTCTCTCATTCGTATTTTATGCAAGGTGAATGATTTTACATGACTTGCATGGCAGTTGCACAATCTAATCAATGAATTCTTTTCAAAAGTAGATTTATATATATTCGAGCTTAAATAACAGCGATAATACATGGCTAAAACGATGTAAATGAGCGACCAACCATGATCAATGATAATTTTGACGATTTTGAAGAAGATGAATTCGAGGAAGATGAATTTGATCGTGAAGTCACCCGTATTCCTCAACGTGAACCCACTCAGCCATTGGGTAAAATCATTTTGACCGAGGCCAATGCATTTTTAAATTCACTCAATGCAACAGAGCACGGTTATTTGCTGAAAAGATTAAACGCATTTTCTGAAAGCGAACCTTACTTTAACGTATTGATCGATGAGCTTGATCAACCCAATGATGCCAAGTTTGCCAATGATGCGCTGAATTTGATGCATTTTTGGAAATTGATTCTGCAAAATGAAACGGATTTAGATCATTTTAATCTGTTGGATCTCATCAATACTGACTATTTCCAAGCACAAGTCATGACTGCTTTCGATGCTTTAGACATTGGTGAACATAAAGCTCAGCGACGCATTGTGATTCAAGAAGCCTTCAAACTCTATCAACTTGAATGTCATGCGGGTTGTATTCCGTTGCTGTATGCACAATTGGAAGGTTTGTTGACCGATGTTCTTATTGCACAAGGTTATTTAAAGCAAAATGACACCAAGTTTGTCGATGTCTATAAAATTGTCCCTGGTTTAAAGGGGAATGAAATTAAAAGCTTATGGCATAAATCAAAAATTGCATGTGAGTTAAATCGTTATTTTGCTGAAATTAATGCCTATAAAATGGATAACAGCTCAAATGTCACCATGACACGCCATAATATTTTACATGGCACGGATGTTATTCACTTTAACAAAGAGCGTAGCTTTATTTTGTTTATTTGGTTATTTTCAGCCATCAGTTTTATGAGTACCGTTCGTGCCTAATCATTTTCAAAATATTGGAAAAAGTCTTTCGATAGATGAATAGCTATCTAAGCTCAAGCTCTTTTTTATAAACTTGAGCTTATGGTTTATTTTGAATCAGCTGCTTAATTTTGATGGCTTTCTCAAAATGATCCAATTGATGCTCCTGAATCCACCATGTTGCAACTTGCATTAAGGTTTCAGGATCATCATTTTTATTGGCAAAAAAAAGCATAAAAAGACAGTCCGACATTTTCACCTTTCTTTGCAATTTTTTCATCGCAAATTGTGATGATATGATTTTTGAGCGCTTCATTCATTGCATTATTTTTCATAAAAATTGTAACTTAAATTTCTGATTTGTAAGTAGTGTTGTCAACGAAACAACGTGTATGTGCTTTGTGTAAATATGCTGTTTTTTATGTGAAAAGAAAATTATGGCAGTATAAATATTGTAAGACAATTCAAATATAGAGCGAGAATAATCATGACAGAGCATACTTTAAATCATGTAAAAGACAAGGTAAAAACTAAAGCTCAGGCAGTGGGAAATGAAATCGAATTCCAAGCTGAGAAAGCGAAATTGGAATCGGAAAAGCTTGCCAATGATGTTCAACACACTGTTGCTGAAAAGAAACTTGAAGCAGAAAAAGCACTGAATGATTTAAAACACGAAGCAAAAGATGATAAAGCTGTAACGAAGAATAAGATTGATCAACGTATTGAAATTATCGCTGACAAAACTGAGCTAGCAAAAACAACTGCCAAGGAAAAACTGGATCAAATCAAACTTGATGCAAATCTTAAACTCGAAGAAGCAAAACATAAAGCCAGTGAAATCAAACGTGAAGCATCTATCAAGTTAGATGAGCTTAAAGTTCAAGCCAATGAAAAATTATCGACATTAAAAACCAAAGCATCAGAAACGATAACCAAGTTAAAGAGTAAAGGGCGTGATCAGACTTGATTAGATTTTTTAACTCAATTTTTTTAATTGATCAGGTTAACACTACAAGTTTAACGCATGTTATTTGAATCAAGATAATGATGGGTATTTTAAAAACGGCAACTATTTAAATCTAGATTACTGATTAAATCCAAATTAATTAAACACGAAAAAAGAGTCATAAATAGGGCTCTTTTTTTATTGGCGTTAACAGATTAAGTTTAAATGAGATCATTAAAATAGATTGGGTTTAAGATTTATTGTGCCATTCAATTTTAATAATACGTTCATCTAGCACCGTAATTGTATAAATCACCTGTCCAATAGAATAATCATAGATGATGGCGGAGCGCTCTTTACCCCCATGATTTAAGGTGACGGTTCTGAGTGCATCAGGAGATTGAGCAATTCGTTTGATGAGGTCATTTAAACTATCTCCAATGGCAAGCGTCTGTCCCGTGCCCGTTTTAAAACTGGTCGTTTCAATAGCATAACTCAATGTAGAGAGGCTTAAAGCAAAGATCAAAGCAATCAATTTATTCATTGTTAACTCATTTAAATGCATTTAATCGATTATTAAGTAGTATTTAAATAGCATATCTTGTGCCAATTTTCCATTTATTTGTTTTTTATGAATTACTTAGACTAAACCTGATTAAAATAGTTGGGATTGAGTAAAGTTAAGGTTATGCTTATGATCATGCTTAACCTTCGTTGAGTTTAGAGCTAAACTAAACCATTCAGCTGTATGTCCAAATTTGGAGTAATTTATGTCGTGGCTTTCTTCACTCAAATCTGTTTTTTCACCTGCAAAGGAGGTGAAGGAAGAAGAAATCCAAAACGTATTACAAACCTATCAATTGCCTAAATCCAAAGAACCGCTTAAAAATCGAATCAGTCAAATCAACGTTGAAGGTCGAGTTCTACAAATTACGATCAATACCTTTAAATCTGAAGCAGATGATTTACAGCAAATTCATGATGAATTGGCAGATGCATTGGAAAAATGTGGGATCCAAGAACTGAATATGCATGTCATTCAACAAAAGCATGAACATTCTGAAAGTTGTGGGCATGATCATGCAGCTGGTGAAAGTTGTTCAAGTCAGCCAAAGCCAAAAGCTTCAGCAACAAACTTGCCACCAGTGGTCGATGCATCTCCAACACCGCAAATCCAAGCGCAAACACCAGAAGTCGATCCAAATAATCCACCGATTCAAAAAGCAGCGCCTCAGCAACGTGATGTACCAAAGCATCCACGTATTCAAAATGTGGTGTTGGTTTCATCAGGCAAAGGTGGGGTAGGTAAATCCACCACTACCGTGAATCTTGCATTGGCATTACAAAAACTTGGTTTAAAAGTTGGGGTATTGGATGCAGACATTTATGGTCCAAGTATTCCAACCATGCTCGGTAATGCGGGTCGTACGCCAATGATTGAAGCTGAACAATTTGTGCCAATTGATGCCTATGGCATGGCAGTACTGTCTATCGGACATTTAACTGGGGATCACAATACACCTGTGGCTTGGCGTGGCCCGAAAGCAACAGGTGCGTTAATGCAACTGTTTAATCAAACCTTATGGCCAGATCTAGATGTACTTGTGATTGATATGCCACCAGGCACAGGGGACATTCAACTGACTTTGGCTCAGCGTATTCCTGTGACAGGTGCTGTGATTGTCACTACTCCGCAAAATGTAGCATTGATGGACGCAACCAAAGGTATCGAACTGTTCAATAAAGTTGGCATCCCAGTTATGGGTGTGGTTGAAAATATGTCGACACACATTTGTTCAAACTGTGGTCATGAAGAGCAAATTTTTGGAATGGGTGGTGGTGATAAATTGTCTGAGCAATATGAGATTCCACTACTTGGACGTTTACCTTTAAATGTGCAGATTCGTGAAAATGCCGATGCAGGTAAACCTTCTGTATGGGTGGGTGATGATGCAGCTGAAAGTTATATGTTGATTGCTGAGAAAATTGCAGCTCAATTACCAAAAGTTGAAAAGGATCAAAATCGAATATTCTGATTTTAAAATGTATTCTATACAAGGAAGCTCAATGAAAAATTGGGCTTTTTTGTATGTGATGATTTAGGGTTTGTTGATGGTTCAGCCATGCGTTGTGTTATAGGTTTAAACAATATGAATGAGGCATGAATTGAAGATAATCGCTATGGCCTTATCGAGAGGTTCTTAATATTTTAATTAATATAAACAACTATTTATTTAAAATGATGAATAATAAATCAAAAATTGAATATTAAATCTGCATTTTTAGCATTATTTACTCTAATTTATGCGCATAAAATATGCATATCTAGTTTTTATGTTGATGAATAAAATGCGTATTCAAAAATCCATGACCGCTTTCATAGTGGCTTTAAGTGCAGTGTCATTGAATGCTACTGCTGCAATTGTGAATAACGTTGATTTTCCAGAACAATTTACACAGGCTAAAGAGAAAAGTCATGTGCCTTCTCAAGATCAACAAATGACGGCTTCCGCTCAAACTCAAAATTGAGCAATCGCTGAACATTGAAAAAAGAGCCTGAGTGCTCTTTTTTTAATTGTGCTTCATTTGAGCCTGACCAAAATTAAGCCATGCAAAACTAGTCTGGCTATTTATAAGACAAATAACATGAAAAATCTGCTAAAGTTACAATCTAGTTACATTGTATACATATGTAATTCTTAATTCTGATGCTTAATAAAATCATCAAGTAAATCATGCTTTAAAGGTTTCAAAAATGAAAATTGCTCACGCTATCTTACTTTCAATTTCAACTGCAATTGTTGCTGCTCCAGCAATGGCTGAATCAACAACTTTGAAGCAAGTAGGTCAGGCGGCAGCGTTAAGTACTGCTCAAATTGCTGCAAATAAAGCGGCTAACAGCAAAGCAGCTCAAAAAGCTGAGAAAAAAGCAGCTGAAGCGAAAGCAAAAGCCGCGAAAGCAAAAAAAGCGGCCGCTGAAAAACAAGCGAAAGAGAAAGCAAAATTAGCGAAAAAAACTGCAAAAGCTCAAAAAGCTGCAGCAGCAAAAAAAGCGAAATTAGCGAAAGAAAAAGCGAAAGCTGATGCAAAAGTTCAATACGCTAAAAATGTAAAAGCAGTATTTACTGGAAAATAATTGATTCCATAAATCATAAAAAGAGCTTTCGGGCTCTTTTTTTGTTTTTGTTCAAATTGTTAATTCCATTATCACTTTTGAAGATAAACATCGATACAAATAAAATTAAAGCCTGTTCATAAAAAAAGTTATGATTCACAGTCATGGATTTTGACAAAAAATAAGATTTTCTATAGGTGAACATATGTCAACATGGGACATCACAACGATCGTCGAAGAATTAAAACAAGCACGACAAGATTGGCGCAAATCACAACACAATTTTCGTGAATTTGATGGTCGAGAATTGCCTTCAAAAAATCAAGTAATACAAATTGCGCAGAACCTATGTGGCATTCTTTTTCCAATGCGTTTAGGCCCAAATGATTTGCGTCAAGAAAGTGAAGATTTTTATATTGCCAGTACCTTAGAGCAAACCTTATATAGCTTGTATGAACAAGTAAAGTTAAACCTCATTTATGAAAATAAAAGAACCAAAAATAAAGATGCCATTCCAGAAGTTGATGAAAACGCGAAACGCATCGTTAATCGCTTTGCCAATCAGCTGCCTCAGATTCGTCGTATTTTAGATGCAGATATTATTGCGGCATTTGAAGGTGATCCAGCCGCGCGTAGCGTAGATGAAGTACTCCTGTGCTATCCAGGAATTTTGGCGATCACTTATCATCGAATTGCGCATGAACTATATCGCCACGGGCTGTCATTATTGGCACGATTAGTGTCTGAAGCAGCGCATTCAAAAACGGGAATTGATATTCATCCGGGTGCTCAAATTGGTGCTGGATTTTTCATTGATCATGGCACAGGTGTGGTGATTGGTGAGACAACGATCATTGGTGAGCGCGTTCGGATTTATCAAGCAGTGACTCTAGGGGCAAAACGTTTCCAAGTGGCAGAAGATGGTCATTTAGAAAAAGATTATGCACGTCATCCGATCGTTGAAGATGATGTTGTGATCTATGCAGGCGCAACGATTTTAGGTCGAATTACCATTGGAAAAGGCTCTGTGATTGGTGGAAATGTATGGTTAACACACAATGTCGAAGCAAATAGTCATATTCTTCAAGGGGATAATCAAGCACGATACGTTTAATCGCCAATAAGGTTATTTTATAACTCAACTGATGAGTTGGGTAATTGAGGCATGACAAATATTTAATTTCTTGCATAATTCAGTTAAAGTACTGCTCAGTAAATTAAATACAATTTTGGAATATTTATGGCAATTAAGTCTGATCGTTGGATTCGCGAAATGAGCGAAAAACACGGCATGATTGAACCGTATGCAGAAAACCAAGTTCGTTTAGATGAAAATGGTCAAAAACTCATTTCTTATGGTGTTTCAAGCTATGGTTATGATGTGCGCTGTGCACGTGAATTCAAAGTGTTTACAAACGTTCATTCTGCGATTGTAGATCCTAAGAATTTCGATGATAAAAGCTTTATCGATATTGAATCGGATGTATGTATCATTCCACCAAACTCATTTGCATTGGCACGTACCGTTGAATATTTCCGTATTCCACGTAATGTGTTAACGGTTTGCTTAGGTAAATCAACGTATGCACGCTGCGGTATTATTGTCAATGTGACTCCCCTTGAGCCAGAGTGGGAAGGTCATGTGACTTTGGAATTCTCGAATACAACGAATTTACCAGCACGTATTTATGCTGGTGAGGGTGTGGCACAAATGTTGTTCTTCGAATCAGACGAAGTGTGTGAAACATCGTACAAAGACCGTGGTGGTAAATATCAAGGTCAAACAGGCGTGACTTTACCTAAAGCATAACTTTAGAAAAGTGTGTCTAAACGTAAAAAGCGAATTCTTAAGAGTTCGCTTTTTTTTATGTAAATGATGAACTTATATCAGGTAAATTTTTAAAAAATATAATGATTCAATCGCTTAGCGCAGACCATATTGTCATCACAAATTTAAAACAAGAATGAAATACAATAGGTGTAGAAAATACAGCATTCATTGGTCGGAAATTATGAATTTTAGGTCAGTTTCACTTTACAGAACAAATTTAACTTAGATAATATAAAATGTGATAAAAGTTAAAAATAAATTGAGAATTATCGATCTGTTCTCATAAATATTTTAAAAATTATAAAGATATAGTGCGGAGCATTGTATAAAAGGAAGTCAAGATGACGACACTCAATTATACGTTCAAATATAAGAGAACATTTTTATCGAGTCTAATTGGTATTTGTCTAAGCCAAAGCTGTTGGTCACTAGAAGCGTTATCTGATGATGTTTTGAGCACAACAGTGGGTGAAGGTGTCGCACTCGTTCCGCAAGATACCTATATGATTTTTCAGGGGCAAAATTCTACGCCTAGCGATATTTTAGACCGTAGCAAAGACACGGGTTTTATTCATGTTATACCTGTTGGCCCACTGACCAATGCTGCCCAAGACACCAATAAAAATAATATCGTCGATGCAAATGATCATTCAGTGGGTAAGGCCGATTTATATGTCTATGGTTTAGCGCTCTCCAAGTCTGATGGCAATCATAACTCTCGTTTTGCATCGAATGACTCAGCTGCCAAAATTTCCTCTTGGGGTACTGCAACAAATCCTTGGATTTTTAAGGTTAGTACAGAAAATCAAGTGCCAAATTTTCAGTTGGGTAAAAGCTGTATTGCAGCAGATGTTACATGCCAAGTTCCCTATTTGACCTTGGAAGCGCCGTTATATGAAAACAATATCCCGACATCTGCTCGCGATGGCGCAGATGCTTATAATTTAAAACTGGCTATGTGGGCAGATGCATTTGTACTGGATCAATCTAAACGTGAAGGTGCAGCAGATCTATATCATTTAGGTGCAAAAGCTGGACAGAGCGATCCTAATCGAGCAAATAGATTGCGTTTACAAGCCATTTGGAATGGTTTTAGTATCAATGGAAGTCGTTTACAGGTTTTCCAAACTCTAGGTGGTGCAACCAATACAGGGGGCATGAGTGTTTTCTATAACAATACTTTAGGACTCACAGGTTTAATTCGCCTAAATAGCGGTGATTCAGCAAATGTCCGTACACGAACTTCAGACAATAAAACCCTGAGATTAAGCACACGTGAAATGAATGTCACCGATAATCTGACGACACCAGCTTTAAATGGTGTTGGAGCACCATTGTTTGATAGCAATGAAGGGTTATTTTTCTACAATCCAAATATTAACTTGGTTCTCGGTTCTCTCTATCAGCCTTTAGTGCTCAGTTCAGACGGTCGGAACTTTACTATTGAGCTTGCTCGTATACCGAATAAACCAGAAATTTATCAGAAAATTTATACCGATTATAGCAATCCAAAGTCAACCACATACGCAGGTTCGACCTGTAACGTGTATCAGTGCGGTAATAATGGGTTAACAGGTTACCAAGGCAATAATGCAACACACAGTAGCATCAGTTTCGGTTCAACCACTTATGATCCAGCAAAAAATACATTAAGTGCATATAAAGGTGCAGACGCGATTGGGGTCTCCTTTGGTGCTCAAACACCGCTTCCATCACAAAATATCAGTATGCCAACCAATAACTTTACTAACTTAGGTTCAGCTGTTGTCGATGGCTTGATGATTCAACATTTATCAATCACCACCAAAGGTCTATAAGGAGATTTAAAATGAAAAAATTAAGCATTCTTCTTATGACAACGCTATTGGCTTTGCAAACACATGCTTTAGAAGCAATGAATGATCAGGATTTGCAGGCCGTTGATGGACAGGCAGGCGCAGATTTGGCATTAAAGCTTTCACTCAACCAAAAGGAAGAAAATGGTCAATACGTTTTTGATAATGGCGATGGCGGTGTTTGTCAGGATGTAGAATTTTGTCGTCTCGCGATCGCATTAAACAACCGTTATATCAAAAATGGTCAACCTGATAGTGTTAGTGGCAATAAACTTTGGCTGGTCATGAAGGGTGTTCAAGGGACGGTACATATCCAAAAACTGGGACTTGATGGTGTAGATCTGAGTTACCGTTCAGATGGTGGAACAGAAAAAATTAAGGCAGCGATGCAACTGAGCTTTGATGCAGATAAACCGATTTTGATTCGAAATTTAGGTTTTACAGCACTTGATTTTGGTCAAGATAAATTTGCCACGACAGGCGGTGTTGAAGCAGGAAGCAGTATTTTGAGTGATTATGGCTATCTTCAAGTCACTAAATACGATGCCTCAAATGCACCAAAATCAGTGTATGACCATGGACGAGAGACAGGATTCATGGGATTGCAAATGAATGGCAATTTGGTTTTACAGGGAAAAATCATGATGTTTGGTTGTGATTCAAGTCATGCACGTTGCTAAATAGATTTAAAGCAAAAGGATGAGCAATGAAAAATAATAAATATAGTCAATACCAAAAATTTGCTTTAAATGCTTTAACAGCAAGTATTTTATTGGCAAGTACATCACTGTATGCATTACAAGAAATGAATGAGTCTGATCTAAGAGCAGTCAATGGTCAAAATGGTGTTCAACTCTCAGCGAGTTTGAGTGAAGCCAATATTGATCAGGTTTATTGGACAGATGATGCAGGTAGAGGAACAGCAGGCGCTACCAATAGTAGGCTGAAAGCGATAGGTGAAAATGTCAAAATTCGCAACAGTAATGCTTCAAATTTACCCTTATCCGCAGATCTTACACTCAATGCGGGGAGTCGAGATAATCAAGCAGGTTTAAATGTAGATGTTAATCTTTCTCCGTTATTGATGTCCGTAGATGCGTTCAAAGTGTGTGATACAGAGGCAACTGCGAAATGTAGCCCGACATTGGGAAGTTTAGCCATTCAAACCAGCAGCAACACAAATGTTTCTTTAAAAACACCCAATGGTATTTTTAGTCCAGATCAACTGGGTGAGCTAACATTGGGGCTTAAAAATGCTCATATTTATTTGGGTCAAACCGATGCCAATTTACAGTTGAACCAGCTGATTTTAAAAAATTTCAATTTTAATTTTCAAGCTAAAGGGGCAATGTTTGTCGATGAGTCTGGTGGGCTGAGATTGCAAACCAATGCACGTACAGGCGGTGTTGATCGTATTGCATCTTTAACTGATACGCCAAATGAATCATTGGGATATGCAGATTTAACTCGTGTATTAGATCCTGGATCAAAAAAAACAGGCTTTAACAACACAGGCACATATGGTAACGGTAAGTCTGGTGCAGAAGGCGAAACCACAACATCGGGGCTCAACATAGAGTTTATGCTGAGTAAGAATGTCGATAAAACCAATCCTTACAATATTGATACCACGACCAACAGTGCAAGTGATGCGAAAGGATTGTTACGCCTAGGTGCAAGTGGGCGTCTGGTTAACTCTTCTATAACAGTACGAGGTGTCACAGGAAATGATGCGCTATTGGGTAAAGCAACCAATAGTTCAGGCTCTAGTGCTGATCATGTCGTGGGTAATTCAGGTATCGCTGCACGCATGAAGACCGATTTTACCAAAGACAATGATTCAATGCTTGCAGGCGGTGGGCAGGCGACTACACTTGAAATTGGTGGCGCTGGATTGGGTGTTTATGGTTTTGAATTTAGTAACTTAACCGGGCTCAGACCCAATACGCGAGCATCATTTGATTCTGGCGATGTTTATCTGAATCTTGTAGACAGTCAAACATTATCATTGCCGACCAATTTGGTTTTTCAAAAAAGCCGATTTGGTAATGGTAGCTTTTTGACTTTAAATGCTGATTATATTCAACAAATTCAAAATGCAGCATTAGGGGCACAGAATCCTTACAGTATTGTTGCGGCGATACGTGGTGCAGAGTTCCAAGCTATTTCAAGGCGAGGCCGTTTTACCACCAGTGGTGGTCATATTGATCAGAGTTATTTATTTAAAGACAATGGTTTAAACAATGAGTGGGGTCTAGCGCTACCTTTTTATAATTTAAATGCCAATATGGCACTTTTTGGTACCAAAGTTCGAGCTGATCAAGCGTTTTACTACACTTTGGCAGGTTCAAAAATAATCAAAAATACAGTGGGAACAACGGGGGAAACCTCTCGATTAGGTTTCTCACTTGCCATGAGTACAGAAGGTGTAGATAAAGACAGTTCTGGTAAAGCACTAGGAAATAAAACCACGTCGATATTGGTGATCGATGGAGGTAAGGTCGGTTCTACAGATTCAGCTACAGATTATTATATGGGTCTTCGCAATATTGATATGTTACTCAAAGGGGATGGCAATATCGGTATTGAAAATGGCAGCATCAATATTGGTCTAAGAAATATGCTGATTGTTATGTCAGCTGAAGTCGCTGCGGGTTATTTACCAGGAACAACCTATAAAACGTGTATGTTAAATGCTTCTGCAATGGGTTGTGGCGGAGGAGGTTCTTCACCATTAAACAATTTTGCCTTAGCGGATGATGTACTTTTTGGTGCAAAACTGAGATTGGGGGGCGATATTGATTTTTCTTTAATCCCAAACAATGATCTTGCAAATGGTGGTGCATTAACCATTGTTGGTGACTTAAAACTCAAAGGTTCTGGAAATACTGTGCAAATCAGCGATCCACAAGATGGTTCAACTTTCGGTCTAGATAATCTAACAGGTGATATTGCTTTTCATAATGACATCGTCATTAAAAAAGATATGAGCACACAGCTAGGTAATGTCGGTTTTAATTACAGCCTACAATTCAATCCAAACAAAACAGCAGAAGGTGTTTTTAGAGCGCGGGATATTAATTTTTATCCACCAAATACTGGACCAGGAGCACGTTTAGGTGAGCTGGCAATTACAGGTGGTCGCTTAACAAGTGAATTTAGTATTACCCCACGTAATTAAAATATAAGGACATATTATTTAAGGATAATGAGCAATGAAAAAAAATAAAATGATCTTAATTGCTTCATTGTGTTGTTCATCAAATTTGGTCATGGCAATGCAACCTTTGGATGATCAAAGCTTAGCGTTAACGACAGGGCAAGATGGCATTAATATTGGTTTGAGTACGGAAAAAATTAATTTTAATGAAGTTTCGCTGATCGATAATAATGGCTTAAATTCTTCAATAATGGGGAAGGACTATAAAGGTAGAGCGGCCTATACCATTGCGGGTACTCAAAACTCACCAGTAAGTGTGCAATTCGTTGGTGCAAATAGTGACGCTTCAATCAATATGGCGATTGATACAGATGGTGGAAATGGCAAGGCATTTACCAATATTGATGTCGGTTTTGGTCAAAGTATTTCAGCAATAAAAATCAGTCCATTTTCAGTGTATTTGGCGAGTGCAGGCTCAGTTTCATCATTGTCTTCTGAACAATCTATTTTTTCTGCATCTGGTAGTTTAAATGCCGATGTTAAAAAAATACTGAATATTGGCAGTGAGTCAAATCAGTTTGAAATTAGTTTTCAAAATACCAATAAACCGCAAGTGAATATTCAACTGGGCAATGTGCCTCAAAGTCATATGATTCAATTTAGTGGTGCGATTCAATCCATTTGTGGCACGG
Source organism: Acinetobacter shaoyimingii (assembly GCF_011578045.1). Taxonomy (NCBI): domain Bacteria; kingdom Pseudomonadati; phylum Pseudomonadota; class Gammaproteobacteria; order Moraxellales; family Moraxellaceae; genus Acinetobacter; species Acinetobacter shaoyimingii. The sequence goes on along the minus strand of NZ_CP049801.1, from coordinate 2,754,971 downwards.
GGTCTGGTTGTCCAATCATGTTAGTTTCAGGAAATACAGGTGCACAATTTGATTTACAAATGAATGCGACCAATAGCTCGACTGGATTCTTATTGAATGGGCTTCATGCTGGAGTTACATCAGATGGCATGGTGATTGGACAAGAGGGTGTAAGCAGTAAAATGAATATTGCCTTAAACAATGTCACACTAGGGACGTCTGGAACAATTTCTCCTACAGTCTTTAATGGTGTAGCCAATGGTTCAATGGGAAGCTTTGGTGCAGTGGGTGTTTCGGTTAAGGACTTAAAAGTCAATATTCGTGGGTTGTGAGTATCCGTATTTTATAAATTAGGTCATTCATGTATGAGGATCTTTTGATATTTTAACCATGCGCTATATTTCACTTTTTTCGAATGACTAAATGCGCAAAACTTGCTTTGTATCATCAAAAAGTGTTTATCGCGCAACTATCTGTGAAATGTCAGCAGACCTTAGTCTTTGATCAGAAATAAAAAATCCCGCAAGAAGCGGGATTTTTTAAACAGTTATAATCAAACAATCATTATTTTGCAATTTTTGCCAATAATTCATCTTTGCTAATGTTGATCGATTCAGCGTCACGTCGACCTTTGTATTCAAAAGTACCTGCATCCAAACCTTTTTCACCAATCACGATACGGTGTGGAATACCTGTAATTTCAAGATCAGAGAATTTAACACCTGGACGTTCATCACGGTCATCGAGTAATACGTCATAACCCGCAGCTTGAAGCTCAGCATACAATGCTTCAGCTGCTTCTAAAGTGCGTGGTGATTTGTGCGCATTCATTGGCACAATAGCAACTTCAAATGGCGCAATCGCTTCAGGCCAAATAATGCCTTTTTCGTCAAAGTTTTGTTCAATTGCAGATGCAACAACACGTGTTACACCAATACCGTAACAACCCATGGTCACAGTGAATGGCTTACCATCTTTACCAAGAACTTTACAGCCTAAAGCTTCAGAGTATTTTTTACCCAATTGGAAGATGTGACCCACTTCAATACCACGTTTGATTTGAATCGTACCTTTGCCATCTGGAGATGGATCACCTTCAACCACATTACGTAAGTCATAAACTTCCGTAAATTGTGCATCACGTTCCCAGTTTACGCCAGTTGCGTGTTTATCTGCTTCGTTTGCACCCGCAACAAAATCTGATAATACAGAAGCTGCACGGTCCACAATGACAGTTAAGCCTTTTTCAACCAAACCTTGTGGACCAATATATCCTACAGTTAAGCCTAATTCAGCAATTTGCGCTTCAGTTGCAAATGTCAAAGGTGAAGCAATGAGTGGGTGCTTTTCAGCTTTAATTTCATTGAGTTCATGATCACCACGAAGGAATAAAGCAACCACTGGCGCTGTTTGACCTTCTTCAGCCACACCTTGAACCAAAAGAGCTTTCACAGATTGAGCAGGATCAGCATTTAAGAAAGCTGATACATCCGCAATGGTTTTTTGGTTTGGTGTATCTACAATTTTCAATTCTTGAGATGGTGCAGCTCGTTCACCAACCAGTACAGCTTCAGCCATTTCAACGTTAGCAGCATAATCTGATTCAGTTGAGAATGCGATGTCGTCTTCACCGCTTGATGCCAATACATGGAATTCGTGTGAACCTGAACCCCCAATTGAACCTGTATCTGCTTGAACTGGGCGGAAGTTTAGACCAAGACGTGTAAAGATACGGCAGTAAGCATCGTACATTTCGTCATAAGTTTGTTGTAATGATTCTTGGTCTGCGTGGAAAGAATACGCATCTTTCATAATGAATTCACGTGAACGCATTACACCAAAACGTGGACGAATTTCGTCACGGAATTTGGTTTGGACTTGGTAGAAGTTTGCAGGTAATTGTTTGTAGCTTTTGAGCTCGTTACGCGCAAGATCAGTGATCACTTCTTCATGCGTTGGTCCAAGGACAAAATCATTGCTATGACGGTCTTTAAAGCGTAAAAGCTCTGGACCATATTGAACATAGCGACCAGATTCCTCCCAAAGACTTGCAGGTTGAGTGACAGGCATAAGTACTTGTAATGAACCCGCACGATCCATTTCTTCACGAACAATCGCTTCAACTTTATTTAGCACACGAACGCCCATCGGCAGCCAAGTGTACAAACCTGAAGCCAATTTACGAATCATACCCGCACGTAACATGAGCTGATGTGAAATCACTTCAGCGTCGTTTGGGGTTTCTCTTAACGTTGCAAATAAAAAGCGACTCGCGCGCATGGAAACTGTCCTGATAATAAGCGTTAAAGCATAAGATTATACGATAAAAAATGAGGTGAACATTTTTAAAATGACACCTCATTACATTTGATCATATTATGACACGATTTTTCGCATTTGACGCATCATAAAGTTCTTAAAGTCATCTAAGTAGGTAAAGATCACGGGAACAACAACCAAGGTCAAGAGGGTGGAGGTAATGACACCACCAATCACTGCATGTGCCATCGGTGCACTTTGTTCACCCCCTTCACCTAGGCCTAAGGCAAGCGGAATCATCCCCATGACCATGGCACTTGTGGTCATTAAGATGGGGCGTAAACGCGTTGTGCCTGCAGCCAAGATCGCGTCATACCTTGTTTCACCCCTTTCCATGGCCTTCTTAATAAAGTCAATGAGGAGGATGGCATTCTTGGTGACCAGCCCCATGAGCATAATAATCCCGATAATAGAGAATAAATTCATGGTTGATCTAAATACAAATAGAGCCAGAAATACCCCAATCAATGATAGCGGTAATGAAGCCATAATTGCAGCAGGATGAAGGAAACTATTAAATTGTGAACCTAATACAATGTAGATGAACACCACAGACAATGAAATTGCTGTAATTGCATAGCCTGCTGATTCAGCCATATCTTTGTTTGAACCTTGGGTAGCAAAGCTATATCCCGCAGGTAAATCAAACTTTTCTTCAAGCGCTGTAATATCACGACCAATGTCTCCAGCAGGGCGACCAGAGGTATTGGCTTCAACCAGAACTTCACGTGCCAATTCACGTCGGTTAATTTGTGATGCACCTAAGCTTTCTTCTAATTTGGCAACACTTGCCAGTGGAACCAAAATTTGTTGATTGGTCGCATCGACTTTTTGTGAGGTCAAATACAAGTTTTGAATATCACTTGGTAGGGTGCGTTTATCATCAGAGAGCTGTAAATTCACATCATAATTTTCTCCCTTTTCATCTCGCCAAGTCGTGACATCATCTCCTGCCAGTAAAGGACGAATAACATTGGCTATTTGGTTGACAGACAAGCCTAAATCATTAGCAAGAACCCGATTGATATGTACTTCTAAAGTAGGTTTAGGTTCCTTTAGAGAGCTTTCTAAATCGACAATGCCATCAATTTTTTCCAATTGCGCCAAGAAGCGGTCTGAAATTTTTTGCAGTTCGTCTAGATCAGGACCTTTAATAGAGATCAAAATCGGTTTTTGACCACCAGAAACGGTTTCATCGGCTGATGCAACAGAGGTAATGGTAATACCTGCCACATTTTTCAGTTGATTTCGCAATAAATTGTTCAAATCTGATAATGTTTCTTTACGTTCCTGACGTGGAATCACACTAACCCGAATACTCACGTGATTTTTCCCTCGATCAGTGACGCCGTTAATCACCCCATAGGTTGATTTAACATAAGACTGTGCACGAATGATTGCATCAACTTGCTGTAACTTGGCTTGTGAATATTCTAAAGATGAATCGACAGGGGTTTCAAACTTAACACGTATTTCGCCTTTATCTGGCACTGGCACAAACTCCGTACCAATCATTTTAGAGAGCACTAAAGCGCCAAATAATGAGGCAACAGCGATCATGATGGTGATAAATCTAAAACGCAACGCCAGTTTAAGAAGGCGTTCATAGACATGGGTTAAGCGGTCTAAGCGATCAGAAATCCATGTAAAGAAGCGCTGAATACGATTGGGTTTTTTATTGGGGTCATGTTTTTCAGCCCAATGCGCAGAGAGCATAGGATCGAGTGTGAAACTGACAAACATCGAAATGAGTACTGCGGTACTCACACAGACACCAAATTGATAGAAAAATCGACCGATGATTCCGCCCATGAATGCCACAGGTAAAAATACTGCGACAATGGTTAGGGTGGTGGCCAATACAGCTAAACCAATTTCTTGAGTTCCTTCGAGTGCTGCAGTGACATGGTCTTTCCCCATGTCTGTATGCCGAACGATATTTTCACGAACCACAATCGCATCATCAATCAATAGACCAATGCTCAGGGATAAAGCAAGTAATGTCATCATATTGATGGTGAAACCAAATGCCCAAATGAATGTCAGCGTACCCAATAAAGAAATAGGCAAAGTGAGGGCAGTAATGGCGGTGGATCTAAATGAACCCAAGAAAAGCAAGACAATCAGAATCGCAAGTACACCACCTTCAATAATGGTACGTGCCACATCTTTAATACTTGCACGAATGCCTTTTGATGTATCGACCACTACTTTTAATGTAGTGCCTTTAGGAAGCTGTGTTTTGACTTTATCTAAGGTTTTATAAGTCGCATCAACGACTTTAATCACGTTGGAGTCTGAACTGCGTAAAATGTCCATCGCCACGGCAGATTTACCGTTCAAATATGCACTCGATTCGAGTTCTGCTTGGCTGTCTTGAATATCCGCCACTTGTTTCAAATAAATCGGAGCGCCATTTTTGTTGGCAATAATGAGATCACCAAAGGATTGTGGATGAATGACACGAGATTTGACCTCGACCACAAGTTCAGAGTTTTGTTGTTTGAGCGTTCCTCCTGGAACTTCAATATTTTCACCTTTTAATGTGTTAATGACGCGATCGACCCCAATGCCATAGCTTTGGAGCTTTTGCGGGTTCACTGCAATCCGAATTTGACGTTGGGCATCACCAAGTAAATTGACCGTACCCACACCTGAAACGGTTCGAAGTTGTGGCACAATTCTTTGATTCAGATACGAGCTCAGTTCACGCAAAGACATGTTGTCAGATTCGAACACCACGGACATTACTGCATTGGCCATGGGGTCATAGCGTTCTACGATCGGATCACTAATTTCATCTCGAAATTCTGCTGAAACAGGTGCGATTTTATCGCGGACATCCTGAGCGGCAGACATTGAAGGGACATCAAGGTTAAACTCAACAATGATCGTCGACAAGCCTTCACTGGATTGCGAAATAACCTGTTTGATGCCAGAAATGGTATTAATCTTGTCTTCCATTTTTTTTGTGATTTCAGACTCGACCGTTTCAGGTGAAGCACCTGGATAGTTGGTATAGACCACCACAAAAGGGAAATCAACATTCGGAAATTCTTCTACGCCCATTCTTTTCCAAGATGATAATCCGACCACCATAAGGCAGAGCATCATCATGATCGTAAAAACAGGATATTTAACGCTGATTCGTGTTAACCACATAACGATTATCCTATTTTACTGAGCACTGATATGGACAGGTTTGTTGAGATCGCTATTGGTGAATTTAATCCGACTAATTAAATCTTGAGGGAGTAAGCCTTCAACCACAGCAGTATTGTCATTTAATTGTTGTTCTAGAACCTTTACAAACACCTGAAGCACTTTTTTGTCACGAATCACCCAAAGATATGGTTTACTTTGTAAATCTTGAATTAAATCAAGAGGTACAATTTGTCCTTGGATTTGATTGGTACTTAAAATATTGCCTTCAACAAAGGTTCCAATACTTAGTGAATTGATTGTGCTATTTGGGGTTGCAAAGAATTCAATTTGACGGCTGCTCAAATCCGCGATAGGGGATACACGTACGATGGTTGCTGATAATTTTTGTGGGTTACCTTGAATGGTGTATTCAATATTATTGCCCACACGTAAAACGGCTTGCTGTTCTGCAGGAAGTTTTGCTTGAATTTCAAGTTTTGTTGGATCGACAACATCAAATAACGTTTGACCTGCTGCAACCGTTTGACCGGGTTCAACTTGACGTTTAGTAATTACTCCCTGAATTGGGCTACGAATTACGCCATCTTGATTGGCTTTAGTTGCGATGTTGACATTGGCTTGTTGCGCTTTAACATTTTCAAGTTGGGCTTTGTGTTCAACTTGAGCTTGCTCATACTCAACTTTTGAGATAAAGCCTTGGTCGAGTAATCGTTTCTTACGTTGAACCATATTGAGTGCCTGTTGCGCTTGCGCTTGAGCAGTGGCTAAATTGGCTTGGGTTTGTGCCAAACGGGATGCATTGTCTTGATTATTGAGCTCAACCAGCACTTGATTTTTAGCAACGGACTGACCGACTTGTACATTGACATGTATAGCGGTGGCGGATACAAGTGCTTGAACAGAGCTTTGGTTTACTGCACGAATCGTGCCTGAAAAGGAAACTTTATTGCGAACTGCACCTGTTTGAACTGGAATAATATCCTTTTGAATCAATTCAATAGGTTGGGTTTTAGTGCTGGGTGCCGTACTTTGTTGTTCTTGTTGATGGCACCCAAATAACGAAAAGGTTAGACAGAGTGTTGTAATTTTGACAGTATAAAATGGACCAAATACTCTTTGTTGTAATGATGGCATATTTGAAAATCCTAAAATTCATTCGTTTTATTCGAGATTTTTTAATCGTTTAATAATTATGTCGTATTCTGCTTGCGTATTTCGATATTCCGTTTGTAAAGATTCGATTCTTGTTTTTATGTTTTGAGTATTCTGAATATTGTAATGGATACGGTTTTTTAGGTCAGAAGGTACAGGTTTTTTCTTTTTGATATATTTATTTTCATCTTGCTTCAAAATTAAGTAGTCATTCTCTACAGTTTTTAACTCCTGTTGAGTCATCGCAATTTGTTTAGTGATTTTTTTTAACATGTCATTGCGTTTATTGACTGCAACTTGACTAGTTCCATAAGCACGTTTTAGCTTTAAATCTTCACTTTGTTGACGGGCTTTTCTCTGAATTTCAGCAGCATTGCGTATCTCATATTTGGCATCATAGGGTTTGTTTTTACGGATCACTTGCATATTACGATCAAGGGCTTCATAGCCATGACGTAAATGCTCAGGACTAACCGTACTGCTGATATTGGCAACCCCATTTTTATCATAATAGCGATACCACTTAGCCTTTGCTGTAGATTGAGCAAGTAACTCACTCGATATAAAAATCGACAAAACAATAAACAAAAAAGGCAACAGTTGAGGTACTCTTAATAAGCTGAGAGGGGAAAAAAAAGTGCTAAATCTGTTCATATATCCCTCCAAAAATTTATATAATTTTATTTGTTTTTTACAAATAACATCGTTATTTTAAGGTGTTGCTTAAAATTTATAAATATAGAAATGGAAAAAATCCAACTATTTACATGAACGGGTTAACTGTTTTAAGTTACTTTAATGACGTGTTAAACTTTGTTGCTCAAATGTACATTGAAAAAGATAGTAAATATATGTTAAAAAACAATGAATATTGTAAAAATAAATTAGTAAATCTCTGCTTAATACAGTTCTGTGGGAAGGGTCTATAAATGGACGATAAATTGCAAAATCTCAAAATTATGGTCATTGATGATTCGAAAACGATACGCCGAACAGCTGAGACTTTATTACAGAGAGAAGGTTTTAATGTAGTCACCGCTGTAGATGGTTTTGAAGCGCTTTCAAAGATCGCTGAAGTGAATCCAGATATTGTTTTTGTCGATATTATGATGCCGCGTTTAGATGGATATCAAACGTGTGCGTTGATCAAGAATTCTCAAAGTTATCAAAATATCCCAGTCATTATGCTGTCGAGTAAAGACGGGTTATTTGATCAAGCTAAAGGTCGCGTAGTCGGCTCAGATGAATATCTTACAAAACCGTTTAGTAAAGACGAGTTATTAACAGCAATTCGTAATCACGTTCAAGCATAATGAATTGTATTTTTTGGGGAAAATAATGGCACGTATACTTGTTGTAGATGACTCACCAACAGAAATGTTTCGTTTTAAAGAAATACTGACTAAGCATGGTTATGAAATCTTAGAAGCGACTAATGGTGCAGATGGCGTTACTTTGGCAAATGCTGAACGACCAGATTTGGTGCTCATGGATGTCGTAATGCCTGGTGTGAATGGATTTCAGGCAACACGTCAAATTGCACGTGGAGAATTCACAAAACATATTCCTGTTGTGATTGTCAGTACAAAGGATCAAGATACTGATCGTGTATGGGGTAAAAGACAGGGAGCAAGTGATTATTTGACTAAGCCTGTCGATGAAGCACAATTGATTGATGTCATAAAAAAATATCTCACTGCTGGATAAGCTATGGCTGCAAATGGATTTATTGAATTACTCAGATTGTCAAAACGTGGGAATCGAAACTATGTTGGCAATGAGGGAGAGGTAAACCGATGGTCTGGTATTGCTTTTGAGTTAATGGGGCAATACTTTGTTGCTCCATTGGGCGAAGTTTCTGAAGTCATTTATCCACCTGTCTGTACTGAGGTGCCGAATGTGCATCGTTGGGTCAGAGGTTTGGCGAATATTCGTGGTCGATTATTATCGGTTACAGATTTAGCTGATTTTATCTCCGGACAGCGTACTCAGTATCTACCTACTCAAAAAGTATTGTGCATTAGCCACAACGACCATTATGTTGGTTTAGTCGTTGATCAGGTACTTGGGATACAACACTTCAATAAAAAGAGCTTTTTTTCAAAAAATGAAAAATTAGATGAAAAGCTTGAGCCGTATTGTCAGGGATTTTTCCGCCAGCATAATCAAGCATGGAATATCTTCTTATTTAGCCGGTTATTAAGTGATCCAAAATATCTAAATGCATCAACAAAATTTATAAACTAGTTTCCACGTAGAATCTTGTTCCACGTATTGGGGAGGAACCGAATGGGCTTCATAAAAAAGAAAAAAACTGACGATGTTACTCCAAAGCGTAAATCGGTATTCGGTAGTAAGTTAAAATCAAAAATCGACCAATTTACAAAATTGTTTGGGGATTCAGATCAATCTCGTAGATATCTGAAATTGGCAGTTATTTCACTGACAATCTCAGTTTTGATCTTATTGTACCTGTTCGTTGCGGTGCCACGTAATAACGATTTAACGCGTAGTCTAGGCGAATTAAAACTTTTGTCGCAAACGATTCCTCGTCAAAGTAACGATGTAATGGCGACTGGATCGAATGAGGCCATTAAAATCCTCAGAAATTCACAAGCTAAATTTGCTGAAAACCTGGATACAGTTTCCTCAATACATAGATCAACGGCAGAGTTAAGCAACGCTGAGAAGATCTGGAATGGGACAACGAAAGTTGTTGATAAAAAAAATGTAAAAGTTAATGGTATGAATGACAACATTAATGTCATTTATTCTAAGCAAGATTTGATCAATAAATTATACGATGCCAATAAAGCTGCTGGACAAGCTTTCCCGGATATTCAGGCAGAATACAACATTCTCATTGGTTTAATGACCAATTCAAATTTATCAAGTAGCGACGTTGTGTTTGCTAAAAACCAATCATTATTGACTGAACGTATTTTGCGTTCATTAAATGAAGTGGTGAGTGGTGCAACTGCGAAAAAATCTGCAAGTCAGGCTGCCAATCAAGATTCAGAGAATTTTGATGAAACATCAGGTGCTGACTTTAATGAAGATTTAAATACCTTTGGTATTTATTTAAATGCACAGTTAAATGGTGATGCTGAAGTCGGGATTAATCGTATCAATGATCCTGAAATGCGCGAACATTTAGATGCGATTAAAACCCAGTACGATAGCTTGATGAAAACCTATTTCAATGATTTGGGTGAAAAGAGTGAAAATATTGGTGAAATCATTACGGCTTCATCACAAATTGGTCAGCAGTCAGATGAATTATTTAAAAATTTAAATAAACTTACTCCTGATTCAGCAATCACTACAATTATTCCTGCAATCGCATTGTTAATTGCGTTCTTATTGTTCTTGTTCTTTGCATATAAACTTTTGGTTCTCCGTAGTCAGGAAGATAAATTACGTGTAATGCGCCTGCAAGACGAATATGACCGTAACCAGAACGCGATTTTACGATTACTCGATGAAATTGCTGACTTGGCAGATGGTGACTTGAGTTCATACGCAACAGTATCAGAAGATTTTACTGGGGCGATTGCCGATTCGATTAACTTTGCGATTGACCAGTTGCGTGACTTGGTATCACGTATTAATGAAACCTCTCAAGAGGTGTCACTGTATACTCAAAATACACAACAAATCACACATCAATTGGCAGAAGCTTCTGAACATCAAGCGCAAGAAATTGCGGGTGCATCTGCTGCGATTAATGAAATTGCACAATCAATTGAACACGTATCTGCAAACGCAGCCGAATCAGCAGACGTAGCGCAACGTTCGGTAAAAATCGCATCCAATGGTGCTGAAGTGGTGAACCGTTCGATTGAAGGTATGGATACCATTCGTGAGCAGATTCAAGAAACATCGAAACGTATTAAACGTTTGGGTGAGTCTTCTCAAGAGATTGGTAACATTGTCTCGCTCATTAACGATATTGCAGACCAAACCAACATTTTGGCTTTAAACGCAGCAATTCAGGCATCTATGGCAGGTGAGGCGGGTCGTGGTTTCGCGGTCGTAGCCGACGAAGTTCAACGTCTAGCAGAACGTTCTGCTTCTGCAACCAAGCAAATTGAAACACTGGTTAAAACCATTCAAACCGATACCAACGAAGCCGTTATTTCTATGGAACAAACGACTTCGGAGGTTGTGCGTGGTGCAACATTGGCGAAAGATGCTGGAGTCGCACTGGATGAGATTCAGCTGGTATCAAATAACTTAGAAAAACTGATTGCGAACATTTCTGAATCTTCACAATTACAGTCTGCATCTGCAGGTCATATTGCGAATACGATGAATGTCGTACAAGAAATTACCTCACAAACAACATCAGCAACCTTTGATACAGCTCGTTCTGTATCAGAATTGGCAAATATGGCGGATTCCTTACGTGATTCCGTTGCCAACTTTAAATTACCTGAATAATCATTAAATTGATGATTGGGGAGTGAGTGGTATTTGCATGAAGTAAATACCACTCAATGTTGAAGATAACCTTTGTTTCGGCCTTTTGATATTCTTCGCCGAAGAAAGTTGACAGGTTATAGTCTCTGCATGGGACGCAGCATAGAAGCCTAAGCTATGAAAGAAATATTAAAAAATTTAGACCACTCAATCGAGTTGCCACAAGATACTTATCTTGAACAAGATCCTGAGATATTAGAGATTTTCGTAGAAGAGTTAGAAGAAATTTTTGAAACTCTCAATGTGCTTTTGGAGGAGTGGGCTAATGGTGATTTAGATGATGAGCAAATCATAACGCTGCGTCGTAGCTTTCATACGCTAAAAGGTTCTGGGCGTATGGTTGGTGCGAAATCAACGAGTGAGTTAGCGTGGAATGTAGAAGACAATTTAAATCGAGTGATTGCTAAAAATAGAGAGTTAACACCTGACTTAAAAGCGTTTGTGATTTCAGTCATCAATCTTTATCAATATAAATTTTATCAACAATTTAAAGATCGACAATCGCATGATATTGACCTAAGACCTTTGATCGTCTTAGGGCAAGGCTTCCAGCAAAATGTCGATGTTCATCCTGAATTAAAAACACTATTGAATTTATCTGAAACATTAAATTCTTCAGATGACTTGACCGGTCTAGAATTTGGTGATGAAGCCGTTGAGACAGCAAGTCAGGAAAATAATACTGTTGAAGCGCCAGTCGATCATGTACCTGAAATTAGTGCAACAGTCGCAAATGATTTTAGTTTAGATGATGTGGAATTGAACCAAACTTCAGATCAAAATGATTTGATTTCAACAGATCTCGAATTGGATGCTATAGATCAGTACAATAGCAATGAGTTTGAGATTGAAGAACCAGTACGTGAATATGTCACTCCAATCAATGAAAAATTAATAATTGATAGTTCTGTACAAACAGAAGCGACAGATAACGATAATATTGCAAAAGAAACATTGGCAATCTTCTTTGAAGAAGCTGAAGAACATGTCGATACGATTCGTAAATTTATTAAAGATGAACAATACACGCCAGATCAGTTTAATCGTTTAATTCGTGCTTTACATACCTTGCGCGGTAGTTCATCGATGGCGCATGTGAATGACATATTTGAAGCCACCAGCAAAGTCGATCATCTCTTTAAAATTTTTGTTCAAGAAGATCGAGAAATTGATTATAAAGAGTACAGTCTTCTCAGCGAATATATAGAATTTGTTGAAGATTATTTATATGAGTTGAAAAAACCTCAATATAAGAAATTTGATCTCATGCTGATCGTGCAAAAATTCCAAGAAGTTTGGAAGGGCTACGATTTTGAAGTGAGTAATGTACAACAGTCCAATCAATCAATAAGTGCCGTAACGCAATTGGTCAATTTACAAATTGATCAACTACTCGATGCTGAATTTGAATTTGATAAACGTGCGCAAACAGAATTTCCTGATTACTTCCATCAACTCATCGATCAAGCTCAGATACTCATAGACAATACCAATAATCCAACGGCTATTGGAATTTATGAATTCACTACATTGTTGAAGGAAAGTTACCAGTCGGTATTAAAAAATAAAACCTTACTTGAAGATGATTATATCTTTGAGTTATTTAGTCATGTACATCAAAACTTTATCCATTTATTCGATACATTGGCTTCAGGGCAACGTGTGACATTAACGGGTGAAGCACATAAAGCTATTGAGGCACTGCGTGACAATACGACTCAACTAGACGTTAATAATGCAGAAACTACGGATCTAAATAGTGCAGAAGCTATTCATTTAGCATCATCAACGGATCAAATACTGAATGAAGTGAATGATCAGCAGCAACCACTGTTTGATGACATTAATGTTGATCTAATAGCACAACAAGCTGAATCGGACGCTGTTGACGAAAACGGTTTAGATGATCAGATTGCAGAAAATAATGAAGCACAATTTGAGTTTGAGTTAGAAAAACCAAATGATAGCCAAGATCAGCTCAATCTGGTCAATGATGCGTTGGATACTGTTGAGGTGGCCGACTCTGGAATTGAAATTTCAGAACAAGAAATCAAAGCTGAACAAGACAATTTAGTTGATACTGCACGCGATCAAATTTATGAAGTAGATGCTGAGCATTTAGAAATTGATTCTGAAGATGCAATTGAAATTAAAGAAAATGCATTTGCATATGATTCTGAAATAGAAGTACTAAACAGCACAGCTCAAGATGATGAAGTCGCAGCTTTCCTAAAAGCTGAACTGAATGAAAATCAAGCTTCTATTGATAGCACTGAAAAAATTGAAAATCTTGATTTAAATACATTAAACGATGACTTTAACTTTGAAAGTGAGCAAGTTCAATCAGGAGATACACACCAAGATTTGCTTGCTGATAAGCAGTTGCAAGATGATCATGTAGAACGAGAAAATCTTTTAGATTCAGCATCAGCTCAAAATCAATCTGAACAAACGCCTGAACTTGTTGAAAATGTGGATGATGGAGAAGAAAAGTTAGCGTTTGAATTTGAATTGGAAAATGACGATCTTCAATCTACTGATGTTTCCGAAGCTGTCGAAATTGAAACACTCGAAAATGTATCAACTGAAAACGAAGCAATAGAAAACGAAGCTCACAATATTGATCTTTCTGACACGGTTGAAAGTGTTGTTGAAATTCAGCAAGATGACTCTGTTTTGGTTGAAGAAAATCAAGCGATGGAATTGGCTCAAGAACCAGCTGAATTATTCGAGTCAGCCACTGAAGAGCAGACGACTGAGCCAGTTGAAATTGAATCTAATGAAACAGAATCTATTGTTACCGAATCTAATGAAAATGAATCAATTGAAGCTAATTCAATCGCAGCGCAGTCGTTTGAAACAGACATTACCATTGATGAAATAGAAACTTCATTAGTAGAAAGTTCAGTATTAGAAACTAATGATATCGCAGAGGTCCCTGAATCTGCACTCGCGATGCCAATTGATGATGTGATTGATCTCCCACAACATGTGGGATCACAAGTCGGTGATCTAAATTACGTGATTCAGAATATTTCAGCCGATCGTGATCAGAAGGATTCAGTTGATCATATTGCCGACTTTGATTTAGAAGTACTGGACATCTTTATTGAAGAAGCAGAAGAGCTGCTTGGTTATATAGATGTTGATTTAAGTACTTGGTCAGATAATTTAACTGATACCAAAGCGCTGAACAATTTGATGCGTCATTTGCACACTTTAAAAGGTGGCGCAAATATGGCCCAGGCCGAAAATGTCGGGCTTATTTCACATGAATTAGAAACGATTTATGAAATGGTGATTAAGGGGCTTATGCAGCCAAGTGATCAGCTGGTTAAAATCATTCGTTTAATTCAAGATGATTTGGTTGATCGCATTCAAATTTTGCAAGAAGAGCAAATTGATTACTCAGCTACACATGTGATTGAAGTCCTTAAAAATCTAGTCAATCCACAAAAAAATAGTGCAATTAAAGCACCTGAAACTTTGGCGTCACTTTGGTCAAAACGTAAGAGTGCGGAAGATGAAGATGACTTTGCTGATGATGAAGCGCTGTTTGAAGATAAATCAACACTTGAGGCTGACAAGGCAACAGCAGTTGTAGATGAAGTTGAAACCAATGAAACTGAACTGGTTGAAGCTGAGTTAGTTGAGGTTGTAGTAGAACAAAACGTTGCAGAAGACGCCGTTCTTTTAGATGAAAAACAGTCAACTGTATCTGATGTTATTGTTGAAGAACAATTAGAAAATACCACCGAAAATACCAAGAGTGATGATCAGGCTCTTGTCGAGTTAGATGAGCAACAAGTAGATGTTGTAGATGCAGAAACTGTAGAAGAAGCTTTAACTGAAGCGAGTACAGATCAAGAGCAATCAGCTGAGTCTACACTCGATGCTGTTCAATCCGAAGCGATAGATGAAGTTCATACATTTATGGCAACGGGTCAAGACTCAATTGTGGATGATAATCTTCAACCTGAAGATATACTGGGTATTCAAAGTCAGCCTGATCCAGTAAATAAAGCTGACACATCTGAAAATGCTATATTCGATGTATTCACAGCTGAAGCTGCAGAATTAATCAATGACGGTTTAAGCCTATTACAACAATGGACTGAACAGCGTCATAATCGTAGTTTATTACTTCAACTACAGCGTATTGCACATAGTATTAAGGGTGGTTCGAAAATGGTGGGGCTAGACCTCATCAGTGAGATTTCCTATGAATTAGAGATGGTGTTTGAGCAGTTTGGTTTACATCATTTTAATTCTAATGCCTATGATACTTTGCTTGAATCTGCCTTTGTTTGGCTCAGAGGTGCTGTTTTAGAGAAGAATTATGATTATGATCAGTCGTTAAAAACACAATTAGCCAATATCCAATATGTGGATGTCACAGCGCAACTCCCAACGAAGTTTACCCGTTCTGATTTACTTCTTCAGGAAGTCACAACTGCTTTTGAAGAGGGTGATGGTACTGAGCCACCATCAATGTTGGGTGAGTGGGATGAATCTGAAAAAATTGAACAAAATGATGAGATGATTCGTATCTCTGCCGAGACCATTGAAAAAATGATCGACTTGGCAGGTGAAAATGCAATTAACCGTTCACGTATTGAAATGGATCTTAGCCAGTTTGGGCATACCTTGTCTGAAATGGAATTGGCGATTCAACGTTTAGCAGATCAGTTGCGCCGAATGGAAGGTGAGTTAGAATCACAAATTATCTCCATTCATGGTGAAACTGGCGCTCGTTATGAAGACTTCGATCCGTTGGAAATGGACCAATATTCATCCCTGAATCAATTGTCTAAATCACTGGCCGAATCTGCCTCGGATTTGGTGGACTTTAAGACTACTTTATCTGAAAAAATTAAAGATACCGAAGGGATTTTATTACAACAATCGCGTATTCAAGCGGAAATTCAAGAAGGTTTGATGCGTGCACGATTAGTTCCTTTCTCTCGGTTATTACCTCGTTTACAACGCTTGGTACGTCAAGTCTCTACGACTTTGAATAAGCCAGCTGAACTTGTGGTGACCAATACTGAAGGTGAATTGGATCGTACGATTTTAGAAAAGTTAGTGTCACCACTTGAACACATGCTCCGTAATGCATTGGATCATGGTTTGGAGGACACCCAAACACGTTTGAAATTGGGTAAACCTGAAGCAGGTCGTATTGAGCTAGATATTAGTCGTCAGGGTACAGATGTCGTGATCTCATTTACAGATGACGGACAAGGTATTCAAGCCAATAAGATTAGAGAAAAGGCATTGGCTCAAAACTTAATTCAACTTGATCAACAGTTAAGTGATGAGCAAGTGCTGCAATTCATTTTCCATCCAGGCTTTAGTACAGCTGAAAAAATTACCCAAATTTCTGGTCGCGGTGTGGGGCTAGATGTAGTTCAAAGTGGTATTAAGGCGCTCGGTGGTGAAGTTTCTGTTGAATCTGAAGTTGGTAAAGGCTCAACCTTTAAAATTCGAGTGCCAACCACAGTTGCAGTAAGTGATGCCTTAATGGTGAAAGTACAGGATCAACAATTTGCTGTTCCTCTTTCACAAATTGATCGAATTGTACGTATTGCGCCTTCAGAACTTGAAACCTTCTTTAGTAGCGCAGATGATGCCTTTCATATTGATGACCAGACCTATAAGTTACGTTATCTTTCAGAGTTTATAGGCGGACATGCAGTACCAAAATTGAGTGGTGTGGTGAGTTCACTACCAGTGCTTTTGATCAAAGGAAATCGAGATCAAACCAGTGCGGTATTGGTTGATCAACTGGTCGGTTCACGATCACAAATTGTGATGAAACCTATTGGAGATCAATTCAACAATATTGGTGCCATTTCTGGGGCAACGATTTTAGGTGATGGTCAAGTTTGTTTGATCTTAGATGGTCAAAATATTGCGCGCCAAGTGCAGTTGACCAATCGACACGATACATCATTAAGCTCGACCGAGGTGAGTCGTCATCGTGATGAACGTCGCCTAATCATGATTGTAGATGACTCTGTGACTGTACGTAAGGTCACATCTCGTTTACTCGAAAGACAAGGTTTCGATGTGGTGACAGCAAAAGATGGTGTAGATGCGATCGAACAACTACATACTGTACGACCAGATCTCATGTTGCTGGATATCGAAATGCCACGTATGGATGGTTTTGAAGTGACAAGTCTTATTCGACATGATGAAGTTCACCAAGCCTTGCCAATCATCATGATTACATCACGTACGGGTGAGAAACATCGTGAAAGAGCAATGAGCTTGGGTGTGACAAGCTATATGGGTAAACCGTTCCAAGAAGATGAATTGTTAGCAACGATTCAAAAACTTTTGGAAACCAAATAGAGAAGACTAATGGTACAAAAAACAAAGAAATCTTTGCTAAGTGAAGTAAGTACGCAAGAACTACAGCACTTAATTACTGTTTCATCAGGCTTTATCGATGCGTATGTGATTCAGTGCTATAACAAGCCACCCATGTTATTGCCACAGAATATCGTGCTATCTGCGTTTGATAGTCCAACAAATCTAGATAAAGTGGAATGGCATGAAAGCAAACTTCCTGTTTATCGACTTAATGATCCTTCAAGTGCATTGGGTGTGGCATTAATTATTGAGGGTGAAGAAATAGATCAGCGTTTTGCTTTAATGTGCAACGATATGCCTAAATCGATTCGTGTGCGTATTTCTGAAGTAGTAGATGATGCAAAAAACATTGATGATTCATTGATTATGCAGTATGTGCGTATTGAAAATGAACTCTATCATGTGCCACATGTGGCCAATATTCAGAAAGAAGTGGGTATCGAATTAAAAGCAGAACAAGTTTAAATCCATTATTTAACGATGCTATTTTTAATAAAAAAGGGATGTTTTAACATCCCTTTTTTGATTTTATTTCGCTAAAAGTTCAACCAAAATTTGTTCGTAAATTTCAGCTAATGGCTCTAATTCATCAATATTGACGTGTTCGTTCACTTGGTGAATCGTGGCATTGAGTACACCAAGTTCTAAAACTTGTGCGCCAGTAGGTGCAATGAAGCGACCATCTGAAGTGCCACCACTGGTTGATAACTCGGTGTCCGTACCTGTGACGTGTTTAATGGCATGTTTTGCAGCATTCACAAGTTCACCCACAGGGGTTAAGAATGGCAGACCTGAAAGTGTCCAATCGATGCTGTATTGCAAACCATGTCGGTCTAGAATTTCAATCACACGTTGCTTCAGTATTTCGGCAGTTACTTCAGTTGAGTAACGGAAATTGAAAGTCACATCCATTGTATCTGGAATGACATTGGTTGCACCTGTACCGGAATGAATATTTGAAATCTGGAATGAAGTTGCAGGGAAGTACTCATTGCCCGCATCCCATACCGTTTCACAGAGCTCAGTAATCGCTTTTGATGCGACATGAATCGGATTAATGGCAAGGTGAGGGTAAGCGACATGACCTTGCTTACCTTGTACACGTAGAACACCATTAAGCGAACCACGACGACCATTTTTGACAATATCACCCAATGTATGGGTACTTGAAGGCTCACCAACCAGACACCACGTCATTTTCTCTTGACGTGCTTCTAATGTTTCGACGACTTTCACCGTACCATTAATCGAAGGACCTTCTTCATCTGATGTAATCAAAAAGGCAATCGAACCTTTGTGATCTGGATGCTTTGCAACAAAACGCTCAGAAGCCACGACCATTGCGGCCAAAGCCGTTTTCATATCTGCACTTCCGCGACCATATAGCTTGCCATCACGAATTTCAGGTTTAAATGGATCTGAAGACCATGCATCTAATTGACCTGTTGGGACAACATCTGTATGACCTGCAAAACAAAATACAGGAGACTCAGTGCCACGACGAGCCCATAAATTGTCGACATCTTCAAAACGCATGTTTTCAATATTGAAGCCAATTTTTGCAAGGCGTTTGGCCATAATATCTTGGCAATTATGATCAACTGGAGTGACTGAAGGTTGTCTTAAGAGTTGCAGGCTGAGATCTAAAGTATCTGAATGCGTCATGGAGAGAGGTTAAATTAGTCAAATTAACACTATCATAAAGCAGGAATTCTATAAAAGAAAATGCAAATAAGTGAAGGGAGTTATTGGTGTTATAAATAAAAAAAGCCTTATCATTGGATAAGGCTTTTCTTTTGAATCTGTTGAAGAACTGAAATTACATTTTGTTTTCAGTTTTTTCAGCTGTATTACTAACAGCATCACCCGCTTTAGACACGTCTTTACCCATGCCTTTAAATGTATTACAACCAGTTAAAACGAATGCAACTACCAATGAAGCAGCTAATACTTTTTTCATCATCATCTCCAGTTCTCAATTATTCTGATGTTTCAATAGAATAGGTGTTAAATAAGACAATGAATACGATAGTTTTATTATGTGAATGTTATTAAATGTATTTTTAGTTGGTTAAAATTACATCTTTTTAACACAGATACTTAGAATTGGTGGTTGACGATACATATAGTGTTGTTTTGTTTTGAAATTCCGATATAGACCATTACACCAGAATGCAGCGTAAATCGGATCTGTAATTTCATTCGGGCAAATCCACTCTAGTCGATTCAGTCGATAATATCGAGAGCAAAATAATTGAGTGCCCCATTGACCAACCTCTCTATATGGATTTACAAATAGAGGTAAAGTGTTTTCTGGTCTATTTATTGGGATAAATAATTGACCTTTAAGAATGGCAATGCGTTTTTGAATGGTATGACCTAGTGCTGACTTAAATTGAAACTGCTTTTGAGTAAAATGCTTGAGTTTGCGCTCTAAAGTATCACTACGATTTAAACCGTACCAATGTGAAAGGCTATAGTCTGCTTCAGCTAAATAATATTTTAGTGCCACTTCCCAATGTTCAACTTCTTGCGTCTGCGTATTGATGAGTAAAAAATCTAGTTCACCAAGGGTATCCTTGCCGTCAATGATTTGAATACTATGTCCAATTAGTTGGTAATGATGATAAGCGGCATCTTGAAGCCAAAACCACATTAAATATTCGAAACGTAGTCCTAAGCGAGTACTTTTAAGTTGCTGTATAAATGTTATGAGTTCTTCTGGGTGTTGATCTAAAAATTTTAAACGTGGAATATAGCGTAAATACAAGTCCTTCCAAAAATCGTTTGAATGCAGTTCAAAGGTATGTTGAGTGTGTAATTGTTCAGGTAAAGCCTGAATAATATTAGGACTTGCAACTACAAATGCCAGTTGACGAACGATCGGTTGTTGGTATTCAAACCATGGTTCAAAATATTCTGACATATTATCTGCTCATTCAATACGTTAGCTTCGGGGCGTTAAAATTCTAAACTGCTGGTCTTATAAAACCATATATACTAATGAAATTCATCTAATTGAGTTGCTGTATGAAAATATTGTTTTGGCGTAGCCTAGTCGTTATTTTTATTGTACTAGGTTTTATAGGGGCGCTTTTACCTGGTATGCCAACCACTGTATTTTTAATCCTTGCTGCATGGGCAGCATCAAAAGGGTGGCCGCAGATGGATGCTTGGTTGCTTAACCATCCTAAGTATGGACCGACCTTACGCAACTGGCGTGAACATGGCACTGTCCCAAGAAAAGCAAAATGGTGGGCAAGTATCATGATGTGCATCAGTGGTATTGTTATGCTGTTTACCAATGCGCCACTTTTAGTGAAAATTTTTACCGATTTAACCATGTTGATTGTGGCGATATGGCTGTGGACTCGACCAGAACCCAACAACATATTGACCAAACAAGATAAGACTTAATCAAACGTCCAAAAAACCATAAGAGTACCTGTATGTATTCACTAGACCAAGCAGATATTTTAATAGACCTTGTATCCCAGACGCTAAGCTTACCGAAACTGAATAAGTTTTATCTGATTTCAACTGGCCTAAATGGGATTGGAGAACAAGAAAACTCGGGTAAGACGCCACGTGGTTGGCATCGTGTTGCACAAAAGATTGGTGCAACCGAGCCTTTTAATGCTGTTTTTAAAGCAAGACAATGGACTGGTGAAATTTACTCTCGTGAGTTGGGACAACAACAACCCGATCGTGATTGGATACTAACACGCATACTTTGGTTAGATGGTTTGCAAGAGGGATTTAACCGTGGGGTAGGGTGTGACACCTTTAAACGATATATTTATATTCATGGTACGCCTGAAACAGAACCTATGGGCATCCCTAAATCTCATGGTTGTATTCGTATGTATAGTGGGGATGTACAAGAATTATTCGATTTGGTTCAAGAAGGTGCTTTGGTATATTTGTCTGACGAAAAAATTCTAGAAAAAAAATAGAAAAATCGATTTTTACTCAGGCTTGAGTTGGTTTTATTTATGGATTATGCAAAAACTTTGCAAAAAAATTGACATAAATAGGTAAAAAATAAACAAAAAAGTGAGAATTTTACCGAAATGATCTATTTTTTAATCATTCAAGCTGAAAAACCAAGATTAAGGTAGAAAAGCGTTTGACAGTGCCTGAGGATTCTCTATAATGCACCACACAAACGATGAAGTCGTAAAGGGCGCTTAGCTCAGTTGGTAGAGCGTCTGCCTTACAAGCAGAATGTCGGCGGTTCGATCCCGTCAGCGCCCACCAAGCCTTTACGTTAAACATTAAGTGCAGCGGTAGTTCAGTTGGTTAGAATATCGGCCTGTCACGCCGAGGGTCGCGGGTTCGAGTCCCGTCCGCTGCGCCACTTAATATTTAACATGTTGTTTGTACCACAATAGAGACATTGTGTAGATGCAGCGGTAGTTCAGTTGGTTAGAATATCGGCCTGTCACGCCGAGGGTCGCGGGTTCGAGTCCCGTCCGCTGCGCCATTTACATAGTTGACCTTTTGAGGGCGCTTAGCTCAGTTGGTAGAGCGTCTGCCTTACAAGCAGAATGTCGGCGGTTCGATCCCGTCAGCGCCCACCAGATTTTTTGTGATGCAGCGGTAGTTCAGTTGGTTAGAATATCGGCCTGTCACGCCGAGGGTCGCGGGTTCGAGTCCCGTCCGCTGCGCCATCCATTAAGTCGAAATAGTTTGACCCTAAAAGGGCGCTTAGCTCAGTTGGTAGAGCGTCTGCCTTACAAGCAGAATGTCGGCGGTTCGATCCCGTCAGCGCCCACCATATCTTTAGATGAAAAATCTTCAGGTATATAAACTTAGCAATAAGTTTGCGATGCAGCGGTAGTTCAGTTGGTTAGAATATCGGCCTGTCACGCCGAGGGTCGCGGGTTCGAGTCCCGTCCGCTGCGCCATTTTTCATTACCCTGATTTGAAAAGTGGTTTTAAATAGCATAGACTACGCACTGCGTTTGTCTTGCGTCAAAAATTCAAATCTTGAATTTTTTCCTCAGGGCGCTTAGCTCAGTTGGTAGAGCGTCTGCCTTACAAGCAGAATGTCGGCGGTTCGATCCCGTCAGCGCCCACCATATCTTTAGATTGAACATCTCAAATTTCTTCAAAACAATTCCTTAATCTCATTCGTTGTCAAAGACCACCTCAAAATTCAGTCTTGTACATTTTGATTACATTTAAATGTTGATCAATCATTTGATGTATACGGATTATTGTCACTAAATAAATGATTTTAATTAAAAATTGAAAATGTATTTATTCGTGCAAGTGTTACATAACATTGAATGATGCTTACAATCTCCATACCATATTTTGATAATAATACAATCTTAAGTCACAGTTTATGTTTAAAATGAGAAGCATAATTCATTATTTATTTAAAACTATAAACGATTATGAGAAACCCTTATCAAAGACAGGCAAGTCATTCTTATTCGATGGGTAATTTAACCGCAAAAGAACAATATAATCAGTTTATTGCAGCAACTGTGGCGCAGGGAAAAGTCTATGGACTTTATCATGATGGTTGGGCTTTATGTTCAACGCCTTCAGGTCTGCAAACGCTTGCGATTTGGCAAAGTAAAGGTTTAGCACAATTATTGATTAAAGATAAATGGGTCAATCATGAAATTCAGGAAGTGGCTTTGATTCCTTTTATTGAAAAAGTCATTCCTTATATTCGTAAGCATAATACGCGTTTGTCCTTGAATCTTACCCCTGAAGGTCAAAATATTTTAGTGTCTGGGCGTCAATTTTTGATTGATCTCAAAGCACATCTTTATAAATTGTATTTGGCTGATCCGGAATTGTTTAAATCTGAACAGTTGCCATTACCCCGAAGAATTCGTTTGCATGATCGAAATTAATGGTTTGAACTAACAGGATTCAATGACACGATTTTGTAGAGTAAATGAAAAAATTCCACATCAAATAATGAGTGATTTATACGTTGTGTATATTTGATTCTGAGTATGGTAAAGACCACAATCCCTGAAACTTTAAATCAATAGATCTATTTCATAAATCAAAAAATGATCATTGAATTCTATCGGATTGAAAACGTAAGTTACTTTTCTTGGGCCATATATGGCTGAGATAGGTTAGGATGAAGGATTTTAAGCTGAAAATAACCTCTCCCTAGGCCCTCACTTGCGCTTCGCACTTCATTTTAAAGAAAGCAACGCTTTAAACTTGCTCAGGAGAGGGAACTTTATGATAAATTTTAAATGGTTGAAAATTGACTTATGATAGAAGTTTAATGATTTAAAATTAAGGAATTAATCATCAACTTAAAACTATCTCTAATGCTGTTATAAAAATCGAGAAAAACCATTGTCATCAATTCATGTCTTATTTGTATTGTTTTAACCCATAACACACCGCGTGTTTGAAATGTAAACAGACCTTAAGGTTCAACACCAAATAAAGTTTAAAACTCACCTAATATCCAACCACTGATATAAGCAAAATATTCTCTTAGCCACGAGGAATAGCGTGTGACTAAAGGTGTTTTGGCTCTAATGGTGACGAAGTTCTTATAACCTTGTTTTTTGGCTATTAAACTTGCTCGAGGCGTATGAAAATCACTGGTCACGATAGCGAGTGGGGTTTGCAGTGTTAATCCATTTTTCTTGAGTAGCACCTGACTGTTTTTAAGGTTGAGATAGGTACTGGTACTTCGATCTTCTAGCTCAATTTTATTTGCATTTATTTGATAATTTTTTTGCAAATAATCGGACATGATTTGCGCTTCCGTATGCTGCTTTAAAGCATCTAAACCACCACTTAGAATAATCGTGGTGTGAGGATACTGTTGTGCGATTTCTGCAGCACGATCAAGGCGAGCAACAAGGGTCGGTGACGGTTTCCCTTTAATGGTGCCACTGCCTAAAACGACAATCGCATCTATGTTATTTACATGCTCAGGTTGAAGCATTTGATATTTTAAATATGCAAAAAATAGACAAACAGTGATAAACCATACTGAAAATACTGCCCAACCCATTTTATAAAATTGCTTAAGTCGAGGGTGTTGTATCAAAAAATGATGTATTTTTTGATTATAAAGTGACTGAATACAAAACATTAATCCAATAAACAGCGGAAGAATAGTTCCCAATCCATAACGATGTTGTATGAGTAAAAGTACACTATATAAAAATAAGAACACACCCATTGCCAAGAGTATGAACTTGAAAAATTTTGATTTAAGCATGCATAAAATTCGTCTTTAGGGATGAATTAATTAGGGTCTAAAAGATTGTAAAATATTTTCGTGTTAAATATCAGTATGACATATGCAAGTAAATGACAGCGCTTAAAAAACCGAGCTTTTGGGCTCGGTTTTTTATTCTAGCCTAATGAAAGGCTAAGAGAGGTAAGAGTTGTTGTTAATAAACATCGCGGCGATAACGTCCTTCTTGACGTAATAAATCTACGGTCTCTACCCCTAAAATATCATTAAGTGCTTGGTCTACATCGCTCGCCATACCTTGGATGCTACCGCAGACATAGATGACTGCACCCTGATCGATCCAAGTTTTAAGCTCTGATGCTTGTTCACGGAGCTTATGATGAACATACACTTTCTCAGCTTGATCACGCGAGAAAGCGAGGTCTAGGCGTTTCAGCATTGAGGTATTTTGCCAAGCTTGAATAATCTCTTTATAGAAGAAATCATGAGCAAATTGGCGTTCACCAAAAATAAGCCAGTTGTTGGTATAGTCCAAACGAATACGTGCTGAAATTAAACTCATCAATCCAGCAATACCTGTCCCATTTCCAATACAAATCATTGGTCGATTATCTGTAATCAAATGGAATGAAGGGTTACTTCGAATACGAAGATGTATAGGATCATTTAGCTGTGTATGTTCAGTTAACCAGCCTGAACCTAGCCCCAGCTGACCTTGTTCATCATATTTTTGGCGCACGACCAATCGTAAAGTTTGTTGAGGGGGAATGCTGGCAATCGAGTATTCACGTGTTGGCAAATCTTTCAGTTGTCGATAGAGCTCTTCAATATCATTAAAACTATGAACTTCTTGCGTTAAGTGTTTATTCCATAATGCATTTTCAATACTGATATTAAGCGAGCCAAGTATCGTATCTGCGGGAATATTGTGTTTCTGTAAAAATGAGTCGATACGAGCAGGGCTGTTGCCAGGTTGAATCTCAGCAATATCACCAGCTTCCCAATGCATGTCATGCTTAGTTGTTAGTTGAATATTAAATGCAGGAGCACCTTGGCTATTTGGATTTAACATTTCACGACAGCTCAATGTCCATTCATCAAACGTTTTTTGAATCGTCACTGTTTGTAGATCAAGTTGTGTGGCCTGAGCGATGGCTGTATTCCAAAATTCGATGTGCTTAGAATTGCCATTATCAACTTCAATACATTCAAACAATGCTTGTGCATGATTTTGTTTTAACCAAGCATCTATACGATGCCCAAAGGCACAATAAGTTTCAGGATAATCTTGTGAACCTAAGGCTAAAACAGCGTAGTGCAGATGAGATAAATCAAAAGATTGATCTAAAAACTTCTTGGCAAAATTTAAAGCTAAGTCGGGTGCTGTACCTGTTCCATAAGTGCTGACCACAAAAAGCATTTTTTGCGATTGTTTAAAATCATCCTCAGTCAGATGCTGAATGGCTTTTACATTAACAGGTTGACCTACTTGTTGGAGTGAAGTTGCTGTATTCCACGCCACTTGTTCAGATACGCCAGTTTGGGTTGCATAGGTAATTAACCACGGTGTTGCATCGGCACTATTTTCAGCATTCAGCACATTTCCACGAGCTGACTGAGTTAATTTTTTCTGTTTACGGCGTTTTAAATACAGCATCCATCCAGTCACAAAAAACAGTGGCATACTCAGCGCAGCCAACATGGCAAAGAATTGGTAAATAGGACCAAAGAAACTACCACGATGCACTGGTAATAAACTGCTCATGATCTTGTCATTGAGTTTTTTATCTGCATAGATGTCGATATTTTCAAATTTATGTGTTTGATAATTATAAGTCGCTTTATTTCTAGCACGTTCATGTTGTGGAATAGGATCGACAAAAACCAGCTCTAATTTACCATTGTCTTTTTTTGGTAAATTCAGCGTCATAGTTGAATACTCACGACCCAATTGAGCTTGAATACCACTCCAAGTTTGATGGAGCGCAGTTTGAATTTGGCTAGGATTCAAGTCTTCAGCATCACCTTTAGCTTTATGTTCATTAGAGCCAGAAGCATGTTCTTTTTTTGAATGTTCTGATTTTGATGGTTTTTGACCTGAATCGCGCCCTTGCATATTACTTTGAGGTGCTTCAACTCCAAGTACTTTGTACATGCCATTCTTCCACCAGCTATAAGACCAAGTGAGACCAGTACAAGCAATAATGAAATAAAATACAAATACCCAAGTTCCAACAACAGCATGTAAATCCCAAATAAAGTTGCGACCGGTTAACTTGGGTTTAACAGCAAACCATTGACGAATAGTATGTTTTTTTGGCCATCTCAGATAGATACCGCTTAGAATGAAATACAACAGAAAAAGTGTACACGCCCCAGTTATTTGTTTACCCACTTCTCCAGCAGCCAAATAACGATGTAATTTTTGTACGAAGGCAAAAAAAGCTTTTCCTTGAATTGAAGGTAAAAGTTCAGCATTGTAAGGATTGATCATCATGGTATAACCACGACGTTCACCTTCTTTTTCAATGTTGATACTGGATGATTCAGTGGCTGAAGATGCAACGCTGATACTATTAATTTTAAATTCTGGACGTTCTTGCTGAAAGTGTTGGTAAATTTCAGCAGGTGTCATTTTTGCTTTTGTTTCAGCTTGAACAACATAGCTGTCTTGATTCATCCATTTTAGAATCGGTTGTTCGTAGGAGTAAATTGCTCCTGTCACACCCATAATTGACAGAATTAAGCCTGCGGTAATCCCTAAAAACCAATGGATTTGAAAAAACGTTTTTTTTAACATAAAAATGTATGGGACATTCTATTTTAGATGGTGACGAATTATATAGGAGCACTTGCCTGAGAAAATGGATATTTTGTGAATACACACCGATTTGCTCAGATTTTTGGTTTAATTTTTGGTTTTCATAAGATTGAATTTGCATAAAAAAACCTCCGATCAGGAGGTTTCTTGGAATTTATAAAGCATTAAAGTGTTTTTGCTGCACCAACCGTTTCATTTAAGTGTTTGCGTACAGTGTCAAATGAGAAGTTTTTGCTGTTCATACGCTTAGGTAAAATGTACGCACCTTGTTGACCTTTCACTTTGAAATTTACAAGTAAGAAATCTGGCGTATTGTACCATTCGTAAATGTCTTTCCATTCAATGGTTGCAATGCCTTCTTGCAAGCCCATTTTTTGGCGCATCACGATACCATGCGGCTGAACACCCAATTTAATACCTTTGATTTGTTCGACTGGGAATTCGTTCATTTTACGTTTAACGTACCACTCTAAACCGAATTTACGAACCAGGTAATAGATTGCCACACAGACGAGGGCTACCCAAAAAATGATCGTTGAATAGTTTTTGATAAAAATCAGACCCAAGATTGAAACAGCAACAATTGCAGCCATAATTGCCCAAGCTTTTGTTCCAATTTTGTTGGTACTACGCCAAATCGCAAGTTGTGCATAGCGTTGTTCAGCTTCTGAAACTTCGTATGTAACAGGTTGTAGGGTATACGCGTAAAGGTTTTTCGCAGTCATAATGTCATTAACAAAAAATGTAAATCTGGGCAGAGTTTAGCATTAAATTAATACAATCAGTGAGTATATTCGAAGAAAATCCCTGTCAAATTGGCTTCTTTTTATAAAGAAGCCAATTCGGTCGATTGTTCATCTCGTTCATTGCTCAAACTTTGCTTTAAAGTACTGAGTTGTTTCAAGATCGAAAAAATTAACGAAAGTTGTTGCAATATAATCAATGACTTGGAGCTATCAGTATCAGACTGATTTAATCGATCACGAATACTTTGAATCATATTATTGCTATTTAAATCAGGGCTTTCATCTCGAAGTAAAGCGCCTTTGACATCTTCGACTGCACGATCAAGCAGATTCAATACTTCTGGATCATCGACCAATGCTCGGTGCGCACCTAAAGCAGCGATATAGCTCAGGAAGGTGTGGTTTAGACATAAGAACTCAAAGGCTAAGCTTTTTTGGATTGGGTCAAAGTCAGGTTCTGTCGCCAAGGTTGATACTAAAGAAGCCACATCTGCATCTCGATTATGCGCTGCACGTCGCATGACACGATAGTTCAAACCATTGTTCCGACCATGATGATATTGGTACACAATTTCCGTCAGATAGTCACAATGCGCAACCAATGAACGTTGAATGGTGTGTGGTAAGCGACGGAACTTCCAGTCTGGAAAAATAAAAGTCACCCCTAACCATGCTAAAGCACAGCCAATGATTGTATCAATCAAGCGTGGTAAAGCAGCCTGGAACCCCAATCCGTCCAAGTTAAAATTAATTAAGGCCAAAATGGTAATAAAAGCAGTGGCTTGAGCATATTGTTTACTGCGTAAATCGAAGAACAAAACGCCACTGAGGATTAAGAGTAATAATTGACCTTCTGTAGAAGGCACAAAATATAAAATGGCAAAACCCAATACGATGCCTGCGATCGTACCTAAAATACGCAATTTAAGGCGTCGTTTGGTGGCATTGAAGTTTGGTTGACTGACAAATAAAGCTGTGAGTAGCACCCAGTAACCATATTGAATATCGGTCATTTGTACAAAAATATAACCCACCAAAAGTACCATAGAGACCCGAATTGCATGTCGAAATAACACAGATTCTGGTGTGAGATTTTGCTTAATTCGAATGACAATATCATCCCAACCTTTTAGATCATCATCTTTAAGTTGGCTTTCGATCTGTTTAGATTTATCGAAAGTGATGTTTCGTTCAGTTTCCAAGTTTTGCAGTTGGGCATTAATCGCTTTTAGGTTTTGGTACAGTGCATAAAGTGCATTGACCCAAATCACATCGTAATCTTGATCTTGCTGAAGTTTTTTCAATGATTTTCTTAAATTGATAAAAGCATGTTCAAAACGTGGATTGTGGCTATAAGTGGTACGTTTTAATATGCTTTGGCTTAAGTCTTTGCAGGCTTTGGCTTGTAGCGTCAAAATACGCTGGAAACGAAATAAAATATCACTGTGTTCAAAGATTTGAGCCAATTGTTGATAATCAATATGTGCAGAATCGGCACGTTCATGTATGTCTTGCGCTACAAAATAATATTGCAAACTGCGACGGGTATCAGTTTGACCACGATCGCCTTTTAAACGGGTCAATAGGGTAGTTTTCATATCATTGAAAATGCCGACCAATTTACCATTGTCCATGGACAGCGTAATCATACTTTGCTGATAGCTTTCAGCAGTCATATCCACATCGAACAAGTTTGACTTGGCAAATAAGAAATCTCCTAAAGATGAATAACTTTGTGAGAGCTTGTCTTGAACTTGTCGAGCAGGGAAAAGCAAATAACTGATCGTTGAAATCAAACCATACCAAGCTGCACCAATCACCAGTAAAGTCGGTTGGGTATACCAATGTTCAAACAGATTGACCCCGAGCATGGTGTATACAGAAATCACTAAACACCCATAGGAAATGGTGGCATAGCGTCGCCCCAAAGAGCCTAATAAGATCAGGGCAATACAAGAGACAATTAAAGCAATTGCGAAAAAAATCGGATAGGGAAACAATAATTGAACAGATGCTGCCGTAATAAAAAAGCCAATATAGGTATAGATGAGATTCATGATTCGGACTGAGAAGCGATCATCAATATCACTTAAACCTGCAGCAACAACCCCGAGTGTTAGTGGAATTGTCATTAATTGATTCCCCATGAAATAGGGAATAAATGCGGTCCCCGCAAATGCAATAATCATGCGCAGGTTATACATAAATGATGTGTTGTAGGTTGCTTTTTTAAGCTGCGTCAACCAAATATTCAAGCACCGTTCCTTTATTATAAAAACATGATTCTTGATGAATTATAGGGTGAAAAAATCATGAAAGTTCAAATATATTTCAAACAAATCAAACTGAGTTCAGTATAAACTTAAGTTCTGTTTAAATCATATCGATAGAAATTAAAATATGTCTATAAAAAACAATCAACAACAATATTCAACCCGTTGGATCATGTTGTTGGCGATGCTTACATCATTAGGACCTTTGTCCATCGATATGTATTTACCTGCATTGCCACAAATGGCAAATGACTTTCAGGTCAGTACACAACAAATTGCCAATACGTTGCCTGCTTATTTTTTTGGTCTAGCGTTGGGGCAGTTATTTTATGGCCCCATTAGTGATCGAATTGGACGCAAAAAACCACTTTATTTCGGCTTAATGTTATATGTCGTTGCAAGCCTTATTTGTGTGGTGGCACCAGATGATTGGTCATTGATTTTTGCGCGTGTATTACAAGCTTTAGGTGGCTGTGTGGGTGTGGTGATGGCACGTGCCGCCATACGTGATCGCTTAGATTTACAAGGTTCAGCACAAGCTTTTTCCACCATGATGATTGTCATGGGGGTTGCACCGATTACAGCACCAATCATTGGCGCATTTATTCTAAAGTTTTTTGCATGGAAAGCGGTTTTTATTACGCTTACGATCATTGGCATCATTTTTCTGCTCATGGTGCATTTCTTTTTTAAAGAAACTTTAGAACCTGAACGTCGTCTAAAACTGAGTTTTAAACAAATTGTGTTGTTGTATGGCACGATATTACAAGACAAAAGCTTCCAATTGCCAATGCTTGCAGGTTGTTTAACAGGTGCTGCAATGTTTAGCTATATCAGCTCAGCGTCAGCTGTATTGATGGATGGGTATCATCTTGATCAGCAAACTTTTGCATATGCTTTTGGCCTGAACGCCTTGGGGATTATGCTGATGTCATCGATCAATAAAAAACTGAGTCAAAGATTCAGTGTCTTGCAGCGTTTAGTTATAGGCGGCGTTATTCAAGTTTCTGGTTCAGTGATTATACTGTTTGCAGGCCTCTTGGCTGTAGCACCATTATGGTTAGTCATGCTCGGTTTATTCTTTGCAGTATCAGGTATTGGCTTTACTGGTCCAAATGCCACAGCACTTGCAATGTCACAACAAGGTGCTAGAGCAGGTACAGCAAGCGCAATTATGGGAAGTGCACAATTTGGTTGTGGGCTTTTGGGTGGGGTTTTACTGAATTTCTTGATGTGGGATTCATTACTCAACATGGCCATCATGATGCTCATGTTTACTCTTATTGGAACTTGGATGATTACTAAAGTGGTACGAGTACAACGACAAGTACAATCATAAGTGTGCAGGTTAGATACAATTTCTATCTAGATACAATTTAAAGCTAAGCACGTTTTAAAAGAGCCGAATCAGGCTCTTTTTTTATGAAGATCAATCACTGGGATGTACTAGTAAATTTAATCAAGAAAAAAAGCAAAATTTTCTGCAGGCTCACGAGGCGTCACAAATTGATTCACAATCGCATCAGGATCTGCATAACCTAGGGCAATTGCACAAACCAACTCTTCTTGATCAGAAGCATCTAAAACCTCTAAAACAATACGATGAAAATGATTCCAAGCGGCTTGCGGACAAGTATCCAATCCACGTGCTTTTGCAGCCAGCATAATGTTTTGCATAAACATGGAAATGTCCATTTTTGAGCCAATGCCCATGACTTTATCGACGGTAATAAAAAGTCCCACTGGTGCATCAAACAATTGATAATTTCTTAAATGTTGTGCTGCCATTTTGTCTTTATCACCTTTTTCAATGCCTAAAAGCCCATACAGGCCCCAGCCATTTTCACGTCGTCGTTCAATAAAAGGTGAAACCCATTTCTCAGGATAATAGACAAATGTTTCTTGATATTGTTGTGCCAATTCGGGCTTTTTAAAAATCTCAGTCTGTGTCTGACATACACGATCTATTAGTTCTGAGCGTTTGCACCCAGTCACCACATACACTTTCCATGGTTGTGTATTTGTTCCAGAAGGCGCACGTGCAGCCACATTTAAAATGTCTTCTATTATTTGACGATCGATGGGTGTCTTAAGGTATGCACGTATGGATTGACGGGATTGGATGATTTGATCAATACATTGAACTTGATCTAAAGACATATAGAAGCTCCATATTAAAAGAATGAATTCCCTATATGTGGTTATATACCATAGTCTTATATGAAGGCTAGATAGTGTTCAAGATAAAAATATAACCCTAAGATATATATAATTTTTTGAAATCATAAGCAGAAAAAATGCTGGATAAATCGTCAGGATTGACGAGAAAGCAGTTGCGTATAGCTCAAAAATTGTTACATTAGTGGTTGTGTTTTACACAAAATGTTACTTATAAGTTTTTGATTTAGTTGGTCAGTATTTTTACGTGCATATATGTGCATTGTTTTTAAAGGGTTGAATAGGCCTCATAAGAAACAGAATGATGGTTGGTATAATCTGCGGAAAGATTAATCACCTTAAATGCGCGGATGCAAATTTTAAAAAGAATTGGAGTTTTTTATGGGTCGGCTTACACGTGGTCAATTTTTAAAACAGGGTTTAGCTGTGGCAGTTACTGCAGTTCTTATGAGCTCAGCAAATGCTGCAACTGAGAAAGAAGAAATTCAACAACTTCGTCAAGAAGTAGAAGCATTAAAATCCCTCATTAAAGAGCAACAACAAGTTCAACAAAAACAGCAGGTACAACTTGCTGAAGTTGCATCACAACCTGCAAAAGCACCAGTTGCTGTGAAATCTAAAGCAGGGGCGAATGTCGATATCTATGGTTTTGTTCGTGCAGATGCTGGTTATCAATTCAAAGGTGGTGCAAAAACATTCAACCACATTCATGAAGTTGACTTACAAGCGAATCAATCCAATGATGATAAACTTTATGCCACAGCAAAAACAACGCGTATTGGTTTAGATTTTAAAGCGCCAGTTGAAGGCGCAGATGTTGGCGGTAAAGTTGAAGTCGATTTTGCAGACACTCCAGATGATAAAAATGCAGTGCGTATTCGTCACGCTTATGTGACTTATAACAACTGGTTATTTGGTCAAACCACCTCATCATTTGTATCCACTGAAACTCAACCAGAAATGCTTGATTTTGGTTCACCACTGGGTATTGGAACTTATCGTACGCCTCAAGTTCGTTTTACCGATAAAATCAATGCCAATACACGCTACTTTGTCGGTTTAGAAAAAGGCAATGACTCAAATCGTTTACCAGCATTGACAGGTAAAATTGCGCATAACTTTGCTGATGGTGCAGGTGTAGTGACTGGTCGTGCTCTAGTACAAGAAGTACGCGCACGTAATGTGAATGATGCGAAAGAATTTGGTTGGGGGGTAGGTTTAGGTCTTAACTTTAAACCAATT
This sequence comes from Acinetobacter shaoyimingii, assembly GCF_011578045.1. Classification (NCBI taxonomy): domain Bacteria; kingdom Pseudomonadati; phylum Pseudomonadota; class Gammaproteobacteria; order Moraxellales; family Moraxellaceae; genus Acinetobacter; species Acinetobacter shaoyimingii. Next base: position 2,721,029 of record NZ_CP049801.1, on the reverse strand, counting down.
GAACAACTTATTCTAAATGCAGATTATTCGCATATTAGTGGTGATGATAAGTTCCTCCTTTATACTGGTGGTAATACAAATCAAGGTCGTTGGATACAAGATGGTAATGATATAGACCTTAATGATTTAGATGCATTTACCGTTGGTGCAACTTATAAGATCAATCCAAAATTACGCAGTACCTTAGGTTATGGGGCGGTTTTCTTTGGTGATGCTGCTGGAGCGCTAAATGACAATTTGCAACAAGGTTGGTTAAACATTATGTATAACCCTGTGAAACCAATTACCTTTGGTGCAGAGTATGTCTACGGTGAGCGTGAAACAGCAGATGATCAAATCGGTCGCGATAGTCGTTTTGGTTTAATGGCGAAATACGATTTCTAAGCATTGAATGTTTAAATTATAAAAACCCGAAGCATAGGCTTCGGGTTTTTATTTGGGCGTTTAAAAAACTGAATTTACTATTTAATTAAGAAATATAGATCAAAGGATAATAGATTTAAAAAATAATAGAATTGTATATTATGCTCAAGATATCAGTTATTGAGATTTGTCAAAATAATTAGACAGTATTTAAATTTAATTTATGTATCTGCATGTATGGTTTTTATTAATAAGATTGAGAATGATATTTGCACCTATTACTATAAATTTATTGATTTTTTTACTGATTTTTAAGACATTGATCTGGGATTTTAAAAATTAATTTTTAAGATTCATTTTATTTATATATCGTTGTTTAAAACAAAAAAGCTGAATTATATATTTAAGGTTTTACATATGACGGAATTTACTTTTAATGCGTATTACACGCTTATTGCGGCAGTAATTGTTTTACTTCTAGGACGAGTTTTAGTTAATAAAATTGATTTTTTAAAACGCTATAATATTCCTGAACCTGTAGCTGGTGGTTTGGTTGCCGCTGTTCTTTCATTGATTGTGCATAATGTTTGGGGCTATAGCATCACGACAAGTGCCGAATTGCAAACAAGTTTTATGCTGATTTTCTTCGCATCCATTGGTTTAAGTGCCAATTTTGCTAAGTTAAAAGAAGGCGGTATTGGTTTAGTTATTTTCCTTATTGCTGTGGCTTCATTTATTGTTGTGCAAGACGTGGTCGGCATAAGTCTTGCGACAATGCTAGGTATTGATCCATTAATTGGTCTGATTGCAGGTTCGATTACTTTAACAGGTGGTCATGGAACAGCTGGGGCATGGGGTGAGATTCTAGAACAACAGCATGGAATCCAAGGCGCTTTAGCGCTGGGTATGGCCAGTGCGACCTTTGGTCTGATCATTGGTGGTATTATTGGTGGACCTTTAGCGAAATTACTCATCAATCGTTATAAGCTCGCAACGCCAAATACAAAAGAACAAATTAACCAACGAGATAGTGTGGTTAATTCGGATGCAAATTCCTCTGAGTTTGTTGCTTTTGAATATCCGAATCAGGTTCGTCTGATCACTGCCGATAATGCCATTACCACATTAGGTCTTTTTGCAGCATGTCTTGCATTTGCTGATTTTATGACTGGATATAGTAAAGGTACATTTTTTGAATTACCTACATTCGTTTGGGCTTTAGCTGGTGGTGTGATTTTAAGAAATATTTTAGAAGGCGTATTTAAATTTAATATTTTTGACCGAGCAATTGATGTCTTTGGAAATGCCTCATTATCACTTTACCTAGCAATGGCATTGTTATCACTTAAATTATGGCAGTTGGCAGATTTGGCAGGGCCATTGGTGATTATCCTTGGTGCGCAAACGATCACGATGGCGTTGTATGCTGCCTTTGTGACATTCCGTGTTATGGGTAAAAACTATGATGCCGCAGTTCTGGCAGCAGGGCACTGTGGATTTGGTATGGGTGCAACGCCTACAGCGGTGGCCAATATGCAGGCAATTACCAATATGTATGGACCATCGCACAAAGCATTCTTAATCGTTCCTTTATGTGGTGCATTCTTTGTCGATTTAATCAATGCAACCGTGATTCAAGTCATCTTGAAATTCTTTAGCTAAGCGTAGTTGGTTACAATTCTATTTGAATTTTATAAAGCACAGACCTAATCTTGTTGATAATTCACTCTTTTAGGTCTGTGTTTTATTTGCTATTTATAATGATTCTTTAAAAATAATCAGCACGTTTTTTAGTATGAAATATATTTGATTTCATTAGAAAAAAGTTAAATAATATAAATTAATTTATGGTCAAATTTATGAAATAAATTAAGCTATTACTCAAGCATGTGTGTCTCTGTAAATTTATTCTACAGCGTTAATGGACATTTTGTGCTTTCATAGACAGGTTTGAATTGTGTTATTGAATAAGATGAAAATGATCAAATCCCTGATTGTTGCAAGCAGTGTCGCTCTCGTGGCTTGCCAACATACGCCTGAGCAACCTAAAGTTAGTGTGGCAAAAGCTGTCACGACTCATGCAAGTTCGCAGATGAATTATGGGATTTATAAATCTAAAAATAACAATCATAAACCTGTTGTTGCTTTGGTATTAGGCAGTGGCGGTGCACGTGGCTATGCCCATATTGGTGCGATCGAAATACTTGAAGAAAATGGGATTAAGCCTGATTTTATTGTGGGTACCAGTGCAGGCAGTATCGTTGGTTCAATTTATGCCAGTGGCAAGTCAGCCCAACAACTGCGTGAAATTGCTCTAAAAATGAATGTGAGCGATGTCCGTGATATCAATATTGGAATTAAAGGTTTCTTGGATGGCAAGAAAGTTGAAAATTATGTCAACAAACATGTTGGAAATACAGCTTTAGAACAATTGCCTATCCCTATGTATGTTGTTGCGACAGAATTAAAACATGGTAATAAAGTCGTTTTTAATCATGGAAATACAGGACAAGCGGTGCGAGCTTCGGTGTCTATTCCAAGTATGTTTGTTCCGACAAAAATAGCAGGGACTGAGTATGTTGACGGTGGTCTTGTGAGTCCAGTTCCAGTCAATATCGCACGTGAGCTGGGTGCAGATATTGTGATTGCTGTGGATATTTTGGCGCAACCTATTCATACAGAAACGAAAAATGTTTGGGGCATGTTTAACCAAAATATCAATATTATGCAGTCGAAATTAGCGGCAGAAGAACTTAAAAATGCTGATATTGTTATTCGTCCAGATTTACGCGAAAAAGCACACATTTTTGATGTAAAGGGACGTGAGAATACTATGCAAGCGGGGCGTGATGAGACCTTAAGTTATATCCCCAAAATTAAAAATTTGCTTGCGACTGCTCAAGAAGGCAAGAGTGAAGCAAATCGCTATTTAGTGGCAAAAGAAAAAAAATAATCATCGAAATAGTCTACAGATCAGTTCTAAAGAGCATGAATTGATCTGTAGATAGATGGATGTTTTTTATAGTAAATGTTTAAAATTTTAAATTGATCAGATTAAAAAAATATCATTACATATAATTAAAATATAATTGTTTCATTGATTTATATTTATCATTTGGTTAATTTTAAATATGTAATAGACTCTATTTGAGTCACATATCCTTAAAATAAATTTAAGATTGAACAAGGGTAATTTTAAAATGAAAGCTTTTGAGGTGGGTCAATTAGTTCGACTCGCAACACATCCTGAAATGGTGTTTGAAATCGTAGAAATTCATGGTGACCGTTCTTATCAAATTCAGCTACACGCATTAGAAAGTCAACATTTGAGCTATGATAATGTCCCAGCTGAAATGTTAAGAGCTAAGGAATAAAAACTGTTTATGATAGAGCAAAATGCAAAATTCTTGTAAAGAACAAGACCTGTTTAAGATCCAATGTTTATTATAAAAATCATGCATTTTTGTTAAATTAAGGTGTGAAATTAAACATCTTCTAATCAAAATAAAGATATAATATGTACGTTATATCTCCTGAGTAAATCGAGTCTATACATTTATGTCCCAATTAGATCAAGTGCTTGCTGATGATCAATCAGAATTAACTATGTCTGTATTAATGACACCAGACATGGCCAATTTTTCAGGAAATGTACATGGCGGTACAATTTTAAAATTACTCGATCAAGTTGCATATGCTTGTGCGAGCCGTTATTCAGGCTCTTATGTGGTGACGCTATCTGTAGACAAGGTAAATTTTAAAGAGCCGATTCATGTAGGTGAATTAGTCACATTCTTGGCAAGTGTGAACCATGTGGGTCGAACCTCTATGGAAATTGGTATTCGTGTAGAAGCGCAAAATATTCAAAAACGTACTGTGCGACATACCAACAGCTGTTACTTTACAATGGTGGCAGTGGATGACAATGGGCAACCTAAACAAATCCCTCGTCTTAACCTAGATAATGATTGGAAACGTTGCCGTTTTGAAGCTGCTGAGCAACGTAAAATTGCGCGTCTGCAAGAAAGCCATCATCCATCGTGCAGTATTTATAAAAAATCATCTTAAGTGAAAATATTGATAGGTTGAAAAAAAGATCTCTATAGGAGATCTTTTTTTCGTTTTTTCTTTAATTTTTATTTCGCTCTTTTAGCAAGTAAATAGTCATCGACCACCATGAACCAGTTACCTTGTTCATCTTTCTTTGGTGGTTGAGAAACAGTGAATTCAGTTGAGAAAGGACCTACACCAGCTTGAAAATTGTTGCCCTCGAAACTTTTGATTGGTACTGACAATGTAGAACTCTTTTGCGGTTGATTATTGCTGTATTCAAGTCGACCATCGGCACTAATGACTAAGTTGACACGATTATCGGCACTTGCCCATGATCCGACATAATCTAATTTATTTTCTGGAATGGGTTTTGCACAACCAAGCAATACCACAGCCAAAATACAACACATTAAAAAGGGTTTTAATTTTGTGTGTGTGAATTTCATTGAATTTCTCTCTTATTTATTTAAGTCACTTTTTTTATTCAAATTGTGATTTAAAACATGTTTATAGCGTTATTTTTATACTGAAAAGAATTTTAAAGCAAAACATTTTTGATGAATCAGGACGAAAATAAGTCAATAAAGTTTATGGGTGAAGTGATTAAATATAACAATAAAAAAAGCTAAGTCAAAGACTTAGCTTTTTTTAAACACGCTTTTTAAATAATCAACAACGGATATATGAGGAGGAAATTCCGTGTTAATTATTGAGCAGGTTGTTCTGAAACTGGTGATGTTGTTGAAGAACCTTCAGTTGCACCACTTTCAGTTGCTGGTTGAACTGATGAAGGCTGACCTGCAGCTGCATTTGATTCAGTGCTCAAAGATTTGTCTTGTGCAGTCGTTGGTTGTTCTTGAGTCGTAACAACTGTTTTCTTGGTCTCTTTTTTCTCTTCTTTAGAAGAAGCTGCAAATGTTGAAACTGCTGATACAGCTAAAGTTGTTGCAAGTAAGATCTTTACTAATTTCATAGTTGGCATCCTATATATTTAAATGACATCATTTCCAAAATAATAGAAATGAATGTTTAAGCTTAATATTCCTGATTGCACGAAGAAGAAGTTAGTAGCATTGATAACGTGCAATCAGGGGCAACGAAAATTATGCTAAGCCCAATTTGTGATTAGGGCAACCGAACCAACAAAGCGAAACATTCTGATTTACGTTTTCAAAACAAAGGGGCGCTTTATGTTCCAAATTTGTCAATAAGCTCTTTTTTTGATCGAATAAAATGTATGTAAATATGAAATATAGGTTAAAAAATAATCTATAAAATTACTGAGATTGAACATTACCTGCTCAGTTTGACGCTAAATCAGAAATTATTTTTTATTTATCTTAAAAAAGATGAATTATTTCAAAGGTATTGTGAACTGGTTATCATTTTTGAATTTGATAATCCTTTTGAATCGTATTTTGCTTATTCAAAATGCCGTGGTTGCTAGGATGATATATTTTTATTGCTCATTTTAAATTTTCATGAATCAGGTATACAAAGTACTTGCATTGCATCTGATCTCAACAAACAATGTAAATGATCTTCATCGTAAATGATCCTCATCGATTTGATTGAGTGTTGACTTGTATTGAACTCCATTTAGAGAATTATTTTGAAACTTTTTGCACCGAAGCAAGCTGTAAAAACACATATTATTTCAGGCTTTTTGGGCGCTGGTAAAACCACACTATTACAACATCTATTGGCTCAAAAACCTGAACATGAAACTTGGGCTGTGCTGATGAATGAATTTGGTCAAATTGGTGTCGATCAGCAAATGCTGCCTCAACAACAAGGTTATGAGGTCAAAGAATTGTTAGGCGGGTGTTTGTGCTGCACCAGTCAGTTACCGATGCAAATTGCATTATCTCGACTCATTCAAGACACGCAACCAGATCGACTCTTTATCGAACCTACAGGCTTGGGGCATCCCGCTCAGTTACTTGAACAACTGACAGAGCCACATTGGCAAAGTCAGATTAATATGCGTGCGTTGATTACGGTGATTGATGGTTCACGTTTACATGATCATGAATGGACAGCGCAAAACTTATATCAAGACCAAATCAAAGCTGCGCAGATTGCTGTCATTTCTCATGCAGATCAAATGCAGGACGCAGATGAATTAGCATTATCAACACTGAAAAATGAATATATTGCTTATGTTCAAAAATGGCTGAAATCCGAACATGGGCTTTTAGATTTACAAGAGATTGACCTGGACTATCATGGAATAAAACGCAATATTCAGCCCTTGATTACGGTACAAAAAAGCTTAAATCAGCAAGAGCCAATGCCTGAAGTAAAACAACTTCCATATCATTATGTCGAAACTGCACAGGGGTATACGGTTGCTGGTTGGAAATTTTCTAAACGCTGGCAGTTTGATTTTTACGAACTGCTAGATGTGTTGTGCGAACTTCAGAATTGGGTTCGAATTAAAGGTATTTTTAATACCAATCAAGGCTGGATGACGTTTAACTTCAATCCTGATCAATTTAATTATAAGTCAGGGGATGAAAACATTGATAATCGAATTGAAGTCATTACCCAACATGAGCACGATTGGTACACTTTAGAAACGCAAATTTTAAAATGTCGTATCAATGAAGCATAATTTTTGGCTGAGTAAATGACGACAATACGTTCGCGCCATTGAAATAGACCCTACATAACGACCAACCTGATAGCATGATTTCATTTTTCATCGGTTGGTCATGATTTATCTAAGTCATTTCACAAATGGATTTCATCGATCCATTGACGTCTCACGCTGACCTGAAAGCACTGTTTTCGCCTGACGATGGTCAATGTCTTTTTCCCAATGGGCAATGGCAACAGTTGCTACACAGTTACCTATCAAGTTAGTACATGCACGGACAATACCGATAAACCAATCCACCGAAAGCAATAGCACCAAGCCAATGGCCGGTAAACTTGGAATAACCGATAAGGTTGCTGCCAAAATCACCAGTGCTGAACCTGGTATACCGTGAGCACCTTTGGATGTAATTAATGATACCAACAGAATGCTGATCAACTGTGCAAATGAAAGTTCGATATCGCAGGCCTGTGCAATAAAAATAACTCCCAAAGTTAAGTAAATGGAAAATCCATCTAAATTAAAGGAATAACCTGTAGGAATCACCAAACCGACAGTTGAATCTTTGATGCCTAAAGCTTTCAACTTTTTCATGATCTGAGGCAATACAGAGTCTGAAGACGCCGTGCCTAAAACAATCAGCAACTCAGCTTTAAAATAGCTTAAAAAATGGAAAATATTGAAACCACAGAATTTTAAAATACCGCCTAAAATCATCACAACGAAGATGATGCAAGTGACATAAAACAACATCACCAAATAACCCAGTTGAATCAGGGAGTCTAAGCCAAACTTTGCTGTGGTATAGGCGACTGACCCTAGAACACCAAGTGGAGCAAGACGAATGATGAGCCCCATCATTTTAAAAAAGACTTCGGAAACGGCTTCAATTCCGTGAGAGACCACATTTGCCAGAGGGCGAGGGATGAGCAATAAGCTCACGCCAAATAAGATGGCAATCAGGAGCACCTGTAAAATATCGCCTTGGCTAAAAGCTGAGACAAAGGTTTTGGGAATGATGTTTAAGATGAAATCAGAACCTGAGCTGAGGTGTTCGGCACGCTCAACATAAGTGCTCATGTCTTTGCTGTCTAGCTTAGACACATCAATATTCATGCCGACACCAGGCTTAAATATATAAGCCACAGCAATCCCAATGAGCAGGGCAATGGTGGTGACAATTTCAAAATATAAAATGGTTTTTGCCCCAACTTTACCCATTTTCTTAATGTCATTTGCACCAAAAATGCCAAGTACCACCACACAGAACACAATTGGGGCAATCAGCATTTTAATGAGTGAGATAAAGCCGTCGCCTAAAGGTTTTAGATTTAAAGAAAAATCATGAAAAAACACCCCAATGATGATGCCAAGTATGAGGGCAATGACGACTTGCAAGAATAAACTGCTTTTTATGCTGTTGAACATCGTACAACCAAGAATGATCACGTTGCAGTTTATTAGCAATAATCTAGCCAATTGAAAGCCAGTCGAAAAATCTAATGAGCAAATGAAAAATCAGGTATCCTAAGCGCCAAATTTGAGGATTTTTTCATGGCGTTAAAAGCAACCATTTATAAAGCAGATTTAAATATTGCCAATATGGATGTTCATCAATATGGTGATTATCAATTGACGATTGCAATGCATCCATCCGAAACGATTGAACGTTTGATGGTTCGTGTATTGGCATATGCTCGTTTTGCCGATGAACGATTAGAATTCACCAAAGATTTGTTTGAAACGGATGAGCCTGCTTTGTGGCAAAAGGACTTAACAGGTCAGCTTGAAAAATGGATTGAAGTCGGCTTGCCAGATGAAGATAAAGTCAAAAAAGCCAGTGCACGTTGTAAAGAAGTTGTGGTTATTGCTTATGGTTCAAGTGTTGTAGAGTGGTATAAACGAAATAGCAAACTCAAAACTTTAAAAAATGTCCAAGTTTGGCAGCTTTCAGAACAAACGACGCAGGACATTCAACAACTCTGTGAACGTACCATGCAACTCCAACTTAACGTCATGGATGGTGAATGGACATTGATTGGAGATAAAGCACAAGCTGTGGTTGAATGGACACAATTACAATAGCCCTTAATTTAAATCTCATTTTTCCATATAGCATTGCTTTATTGATGTAAGCGAGATGCAAGTTTTGGCTTGCATCTCAACCTGAAAGTTTCGTATACCTTGTAAAACAACAATGATAAAGAGGGAATAATGATGAACCCTGATATTATCCATTTGCTCATTGCTTTGGGTATAGGTGGATTGATTGGTGCTGAACGCGAGTATCGAAGTAAGTCTGCGGGCTTAAGAACCATGATTATGGTAAGTGTTAGTTCTTGCCTCTTTACGATTTTATCCATTCGTATTGGTTTAGATAGCCATGATCGGATTGCTGCAAATATTTTGACAGGATTGGGCTTCTTGGGTGCTGGGGTTATTTTTAAAGATGAAAATCGTATTTCTGGCATTACCACTGCCACCACCATATGGATGACCGCAGCACTGGGTATGGCTGTGGGGGCAGGTTATGCATGGCTCAGCATCTTTGCAACTTTTATCGTGATGGTCGTTTTAATTTTTCTGGTTTATATTCAAGAATGGATTGAACAGCGTAATCAAGCACGAGCTTACCGTATAGTGTGCCAATACAAAAAGAAAACCTTGGATCAATACGAAGAGCTTTTTACGACCTTCGATATGAAGGTAATTCGAAGTGTTCAGCACAAAAACTCAGAGCGAATCAGCGGACGTTGGATACTCATTGGTTCAGCAGAGAATCATAAAAAATTGACGAAATATTTACTCAATGACTCCAATATTCAAGAGCTCAGTTTTTAAATCACACATATAACAGTAGATGTATGAGTTTTACATTATTCAGATCAAATCCCGTTTATAATAAGCATCAGATTAATTGCGTAACAGTGTAGGAAAATGACCATGTCAGCTGAATTAGAAATTATTGATTTAAAAGTGGGTGAAGGTAAAGAAGCTGTCAAAGGGGCGCTGATTACCACGCATTACACGGGTTGGTTAGAAGATGGAACTAAATTTGATTCTTCAATTGACCGTGGTAACTACTTTGAAACTGTGATTGGCACTGGCCGTGTAATTAAAGGCTGGGACCAAGGCATTATGGGCATGAAAGTTGGTGGAAAACGTAAATTGATCGTTCCATCGCATTTGGCTTATGGCGAACGTAAAATGGGTAAAATTATTCCTGCCAATTCAAACTTGATTTTTGAGATTGAATTATTTGATGTAAAAACGCGTGATTAATCAACTTCTCGATGAAACACTCAAGGTGGTTTCAGGTGATATTGCTCTTCTTGTAATTGAGTGAATCGTCAAAGCCTGTGATGATCAGGCTTTGGTTGAATCCTAAAGCTTTCCTCGGAAAGCTTTTTAAGTTTCTGTAGCGCTTAAATGATTGTGTTTTCAAGTTTATTAATAGATTTAAGCGATTAATCAAGGCTGAGATTCTCTTCATAAAATGTGTTTTAGATGTAGAATGAGCATGTATAATTCGACGCGATAAGCTGAAGGTATTTTTTTTCATCGCCATGAAAGTTATATCATTGTGTATCGATTGTGCGCTAAATACGCAATATATAAACAATTGTAAACAGTAGATTAATCCGACAAATGTTCTAATATTGCTTCGTTCAATGACGCACGGGTGTTGTTTTATATCCATGCGCATTGAACTCAATAATGAATGTCCAATTCTTTAGTGGTCTTAAAGAGTTATATCTGATTAACAATAAATGGCAACTGAGACTAAGTTATGAAGCCACGTTATTTTCCATTTACCGCAATGTTGAGTTTAGCACTGACGTGTTCAACTTTTTCTGGTTTTGCATCGTCAATGGATAAGCTTCCACAAAAACCACATCAAATAAATACAAAAAAACTCATTGTATTGGCATACCACGAAGTTACTTCCAATAAAAATTCACTTATTCCTCAATATGCTGTGAATGCTCAACTTTTTGAGTCTCATATCAATTGGTTAAAGAAAAATGGTTATACATTTGTCAATGTTGATCAAGTGATTCGAGCTGAACGAGGTCTAACACCTTTGGCTCCAAAATCAGTCTTGATCACTTTTGATGATGGTTATCAGTCTTTTTATAAAGATGTATATCCGATCATTAAAAAGCAAAATATACCAGTCGTCCTTTCGGTTGTTGGTTCTTGGTTAGAGCCACAAGCCAATCAACAGGTTCAATTTGGCGATATACGTGTTGCACGCAATCAATTGTTGTCATGGCAACAGTTAAAAGAAATGCAAGAGAGTGGTTTGGTTGAAATTGGTAGCCATAGCTATAACTTGCATCGAGGTGTACTGGGCAATCCGCAAGGCAATAATGAACCTGCTGCAGTAACTCGCATCTACCAACCTGCGACCAAGAGCTATGAGTCTGATCAAGCCTACGCTAAACGTATTGCAAAAGACTTAAAAGCCAATAATAAATTATTGACCCAGCATGGTATTAAGCATCCACGTATTATGGCTTGGCCATATGGTCGTTATAATCAGCAAATTGTTGATATTGCGAAACAAGCAGGGATGCCGATCACCTTAAGTTTGGACGATACAGCTACTGTTTATAATCGAAAAGCCAAAGAAAGCCAATTTAATCGGATCTTGATTGAAGATGGTATGAAACCTGAAGAATTGGCGGTTGAAATTCGCAACCGTGAAATGCATTTGGGTGATCAATATCGTGCACAAAAAGTGATGCATGTCGACTTGGATTATATTTATGATCCAGATGAGAAACAGCAAGAGAAAAATTTAGGCTTACTTATTGATCGCATTGTTGCGATGAATGTTAATACCGTTTATTTACAAGCTTTTTCTGATCCAGACGGGAATGGTTCAGCCGATTTGGTATATTTCCCTAACCGGTATATTCCAATGCGAGCGGATTTATTTAATCGTGTCAGTTGGCAAATACAAACGCGTACTCAAGTCAGTCGTATTTACGCTTGGATGCCTATTTTCGCTTGGGAATTACCACAACATAACGCCGTGTCTAAAGAACTGGTGGTAACAGAACAAGCGCATAAAGGCGAACACCTCAATATGGGGTATCACCGTTTAAGTCCGTTCTCACCTAAAGCCAGAAAAACGATTAAAGGTATTTATCAAGATTTAGCCAAGTCTTCTGCATTTGATGGGATTATTTTCCATGATGATGCGACCTTGTCTGATTATGAAGATGCCAGTACACATGCGTTAAAAGTGTATCAAAAGGCTGGCTTACCAAAGAAACTGGCAGATATCCGTAAAGATGAAAAACACATGCAAAAGTGGACGGCGCTTAAAACACGCAGCATCGATGCTTTTGCTATGGAGTTGGCTGACGAGTTGCGTTATTACCATCCATTCTTGTTAACCGCACGTAATTTATATGCGCAAGTGGCACTTTCAGCTTATGCTGAAAATTGGTATGCACAGTCTTTGGAAGAATCACTGAAACATTATGATTTTACCGCCATTATGGCCATGCCATATATGGAACAAGTTGAAGACCCGAAAAAGTTCTATCGAGATATCATTAACCGTGTTGAGAAATATCCAGATGGAATGCGTAAAACCATTTTTGAGTTACAGTCAGTGAATTGGCGTAACAATACCAAAGTACCAAATCAAGAAATGGCTGACACCATTCGTGATTTGTATAAACATGGTGTGATCCATGTTGGGTATTATCCTGATGATCCGATTGAAGGGCATCCAGATCCTAAAGTTTTACGAGAAGTCTTCGATACTAAATCGAATCGTTTAGAACCTTAAGGTTGGGCAATGACCACTTTTCAGACGCTTTGGCAGTCTATCCTTAATTTTATTTTTTATTACCCATTATTCATGTCTTATTTATGGATGATGGGGGCACTCATTTTTTGCTTTCGTGAGCGCCAAGAGCCCGCATTTAATCATCCACCAAAACTTGATGATTATCCGTTATTGGCTGTACTGATTCCCTGTTTCAATGAGGGGGATAATGCTGAAGAGACTTTGGTTCAAGCACTTAAATTGCAATATCCGAATTTTGAAGTGATTGCAATTAATGATGGTAGCTCGGACAATACAGGTGAAGTGCTTAATCACTTAGCTGAAAAGTACCCACATTTACGTGTGGTACATTTGGCGGAAAACCAAGGTAAAGCCATGGCTTTGCAAGCAGGAAGTTTGGTTACTGAGGCAGAGTTTTTACTGGGTATCGACGGTGATGCTTTGCTTGATCCGCATGCTGCACAATGGATGATTCGACATTTTCAGAACAATCCTCGCATTGCAGCAGTGACAGGGAATCCGCGTATTCGAAATCGTTCAACACTGCTCGGACGTGTGCAAGTTGGTGAGTTTTCATCTATTATTGGCATGATTAAACGTGCGCAACGTACTTTTGGACGTATTTTTACGGTGTCTGGTGCAGTGACTGCTTTTCGTAAAAGTGCTGTGCATGAAGTCGGCTATTGGTCACCTGATATGTTGACTGAAGATATCGATATTTCTTGGAAATTGCAGCGCGCGGGATGGGATATTGAGTTTGAACCCAATGCAATGGTCTGGGTGCTTATGCCAGAAACCTTCACCGGTTTATGGAAACAGCGATTACGTTGGGCAATGGGTGGTGCTCAAGTCTTGCTGAAAAATTTTGATGTCTTGTTTAAACCTAAACTCAATTTTCTTTGGCCACTTATTTTGGAACTGAGTTTGACATTGGTATGGTCTTATCTGATGTTATTTATGGTGGTGATGTGGATTTTGCATGTCATTTTACCCTTTGTAGGCTTCCCAAATATAAGTTCACCCTTTTTGCCGTATGGCACAGGTATTTTTATCGGGGCGACATGTCTATTCCAATTCGCTATTAGCATGTGGATGGACAGTCGGTATGAAAGAGGTCTTGCCAAAAACTATTTTTGGATGATCTGGTATCCCTTTGTTTTCTGGATTATTACAGTTTCAGGAACCATTGCGGCGCTACCAAAAGTACTGTCACGAAATGATGGAAAACGTGCGCGTTGGGTTAGTCCCGACCGTGGAATCCGTCACGACAGTTGAGTGAAAGAGTTAATGTGTTGAAAACTGATTCGATTATTATTGATCTACGTGATCAAATTCCTTGGCACAAGCGTTATTTGTCCAATACAGGGACATTGATGCTTTGGTTCTTTTGGATCTTGTTATGGCAGCCTATTGCCATGGCATTGGGTTTAATTGAGGTCCGACATCAGCGTTTTGTCGATCAAGTATTAGATGCTTTTTTTACAGTCGTTGAGCATGGGCTCATCAGCATCGCAATCTTTGCAGTGGTTTTATGGCTTTGGACGCATTGTCTTCCTTCAAAAGCTGTAAAACATACCCAAGCAAAAAGCATGCAAGATTATGCGGAACATTATCAAATTGATGTTCAAAGCATTCATCGTGCACGTCAGCAAAAAATCGTGACTGTTTACCATGATGAGTCTGGAAAAATTCAGCGTGTTGAATAGCACATTATAAGTGCCAAATTCAGTGCGCTGTTCATGTTTATTATCTAATTTTTAATCTAAAGCATTAATTTTGTGAATGATTACGATTTGAAACTTGTACCAAAAGTTTGACTCATGTTGACTAGCACGAGAAAAATGGAAATTGAGGATGATGTGGTTAAATTAAATTCGGCAGAAAGTATTCGTGGTTTAGCTTGTTTAGCAGTTGTATTTTCGCATTTAAGCTTAACCTTCTTTCCTTATTTGCATTCTGCTGATATGGAATCAGTCGCTAAGTCGCCGATTCAGTCCTTTATTCATCATTCTCCATTTGCTTTTTGGTATTCAGGCACGGCTGCGGTCTTTGTTTTTTTTGTACTGAGTGGTTTTGTGCTGTCTTATGCGATTTTGAGAAAGCCTGAGCTAGTTGAGTATAAGATTAAAACCATGTTGGTTAAACGTTATCCACGCCTTGCAATACCTGTGCTGGGTTCGTGTTTAATTGCGTGGGCGACATTCAAGTTTTTCCATATCGACAGTAGTCGTGTATATAGCTGGTTTCATGAATTTGTCAGCCAATATATCACCTTAAAACATGCGATTTATGAAGGATTGATTGGTTCATTTTTCTTTGCTGAAAGTGATACCAACTGGGTGCTATGGACCATGAACATCGAATTGATAGGTTCATTGGTTTTATTTGTGTTGCTATATCTTAGACAAATCAATCAAACACTATTTTTCGTTGGTTCAATCGTTTTTCCACTGTTGGCCTGGTGGTGGAAGGGCGAAGGCTTCTTATTGGGCATCCTGAGCTTTGTCATTGGAATTTATTACTATCTATACGGCAAACAGTTGAAGCTTGTACCCGCAGTTTTACTGTTTTTATTTGGCTTGTATTTGGCAGGTGCACATAATAGTAGTTGGTCTTATCAATGGATATATGCATGGATGGGTGAGCGTACTTATGATTACTGCAATTTTTTTGCAGGTGTTTGTATTGTCTATGCGGTGCTGATGAGTGTGAATTTGTCGAAACATTTGGATCAACGCTTTTTAGTGTGGTTAGGTAAGTTATCATTTTCAATTTATCTGCTTCATCTGATGCTGATTTATCTTATTGCTTTACCTCTGTTTAATTATTTATCCGATCACGGTGTCAATTATGTGGTGTCAGCACTGACAGCGTCGTTAATTTTTATAGGGCTGACTTTGTTTGTGGCTGAATTTTATAGTCGATGGGTTGACCAATTTGCGATTAAAATCAGTAATGGTTTGGCAAATCGTATTGTTAAATAAATGATTTTCGAAGCGTACTCATCGGATTTTTGCGCTTGTTGAGACTTACGATTTAAAATTCGCAATTAAAATAGTTTTCAAATTATAGAAAACATCACTCATCATTCTTGTTTGATTGATCACAATGAGGATGATGAGTTTGATCGGTATTCGAATGTTTGAGATCACACATAATGCGCATAATAAGCGTACGAGACATAACAAAAATTTTCTAAAAAATGAAGTTAATTGTAGAATTTAGGATTAATATTCAAGGCATCAATTCAAAAAAATATTAAGGATATCAACGCTGAATGTTTAAGTCATTTTTTCCAAATCCAAAGTGGTTTTTCATATCTGCAGTACTGTGGTTCGTTATTAATTTAGCCTTATGGTATTCGGGTGGAAGTGAGTGGGGAACTATTCTCGGTTTCCCTGAGGGGTACAGATCTAACGCCTTAGCAATTGATGTCAGTCGATTTTGGAGTCCATCATTTTTATGGTTCTATCTCTGGTATTTTGTGTCTACAGCACTTTTTGCACTATTTTGGAAATGGAGATCGAATAATCCTTGGCAAGGTTGGTCGGTGTGGGGAACTTCATTCATCATTTTTAATATCTGGCTGATTGTACAAGTCAGTGTTGCTGTCAATGCGTGGTATGTTCCTTTTTGGGATTTGATTCAGCAAATTCTCACCAAAGGTGGTGGTGATTTATCGATGCTTTATAAAGAATCACTGACATTTTTATATATTGCTGCAGTATCAGTGACCACAGGTGTGGTAATGACCTTCTTTACCAGTCACTATATTTTTCGTTGGCGCACAGCAATGACTGAATACTATGTTGAGCATTGGGAAAAATTAAGACATGTGGAAGGTGCATCTCAACGTGTTCAGGAAGACACCATGCGTTTTGCCACGATTATGGAAGATCTAGGTGTCGAGTTGATTAAGGCAATTTTGGTCCTGATTGCATTTTTACCGTTATTGTTTACCTTGTCTGCAAAAGTACCTATTTTACCTTTTATTGGTGAAATTAAATATTCACTGGTTTGGGCAGCCATTGGTTGGGCTGTATTTGGAACATTCTTACTGATGGTGGTTGGGATTAAACTGCCAGGACTGGAATTTAATAACCAAAAAGTTGAAGCTGCTTATCGTAAAGAGCTCGTGTATGGAGAAGATCATGCTGAGCGTGCACAGCCTGCAACGTTAAAAGAATTGTTTAGCAATATTCGGAAGAATTATTTTAAACTTTATTTCCATTATGCTTATTTTAACGTTGTTGCACGTTGGTATGGACAACTCGATATTTTGTATAATCTTTTCGTACTTTTCCCAGCACTTGCAGCAGGATTCTTGACACTCGGATTGATCAACCAAATTGCAGGTGTTTTCGGTAAAGTCCGTGAATCTTTCCAATATTTAGTCAGTTCATGGAAAACCATTATCGAGTTACTGTCTATTCGTAAACGTCTAAAAGCATTTGAATCGATTCTTGACGATCAGTAAGTTTTAGATGAGTTGAAAAAAGCCCATTCGATGGGCTTTTTTAATGTGAACTTTATTAGATGCTGACAGTAGCACCTAAAGCTTTAATATACTGCGCTAACCATGCAGGATGTGCAGGCCAAGCAGGTGCAGTCACCAAATGACCGTCTGTTACTGCTTCAGTCACTGCAATATCTGCATAGTTTCCACCAGCCAGTTTCACCTCAGCAGCACAAGCAGGGTAGGCAGAACATAAACGACCTTTCAATACATCGGCTGCTGCAAGAATTTGAGCGCCGTGACATACAGCAGCAATTGGTTTTTGTGCAGCATCAAACTCACGTACAATTTCAATAATACGTGCATTCATACGTAAGTACTCTGGTGCGCGTCCCCCTGGAATCACTAAACCGACATAGTCTTGTGTATTGACCTGATCAAAATCATAATTAATTGCAAAGTTATGACCACGTTTTTCACTATAGGTTTGATCGCCTTCAAAATCATGAATCGCTGTAGCAACGGTATCGCCATTTTTTTTATCTGGGCAAACTGCATGAACGGTATAACCTAAGCCAGTGAGGAACTGAAAAGGTACCATGGTTTCATAATCTTCAGCGTAGTCACCCACAAGCATTAAAAGTTGTTTTGCCATGAGAATTTCCTTTTATCGATGTTATGAATGTTGGTTTTAATTCCACTTTAGCATAGCACTATGAAGCTGATAAGAGCGGGAAGATGTTCTTTAGTCGAAGATTATCATTGGCAATAATTTCAATGGATTGCACATATTAATGACAGTTAAAATTAATAAAGCTTTAAATTCAGTTAAAATAAAGTGTAATCATTCATTCGGATAATAAAAATGCGTACAACAATTTTGACTTTATCGAGTTTTAGTCTCGGTTTAATTTCATCTCTAAGTTTTGCTCAAAACATTAAACCGATTGTATTCGAAAAAGATCAGTGGGAAATGTATTGCAGTAATATTGGGACATGTCGTGCTGCGGGTTATCAAATTGAAGATGATCAATTACCTGCATCAATTTTAATTACACGTAAAGCTGGAGCGAATCAAGGTATTAGCGTTGAATATACCTTGTCAGATCAAGATCAAGAATTGAGATATACAGCAAAGGATCCAATTCGTTTTTATTTAAACGGAAAAGATTTAGGAATGATTCAACCTGTTTCCGGTGATTTTTCGATTACAGGACAGTTAAACAAAGTTCAAACTCAAGCTTTAAGCGCATTACTTAAACAAAAAGTGCGTATAGAGTTTAAAAATAAAAAATATCATTGGATTGTCTCAGATGCAGGCATGACCGCAACACTTTTGAAAATGGATGATTTTCAAAAACGTGTGGGTACGACCAACGCCTTAATTCGTAAAGGCAGTCAAAATGAGTCTGCGCTGTTACAACCAGCACCGAAACTTGAAGTAAAAAAAGTTAAAACATCAGATAAACCTTATTTGACCTTAAAGCCAAGCACTGCACAGTACAAAACCTTATTCTCTACACTGATGGCGGCGAAACCTAAAGTCAAAGATCCAGACGAAGATATCTGCCAAGGCAGTTTTGAGGGTGAAAAAGAGGGGTATCGCTTTGGAAATATTGAACTATACAAATTGACCAACAATAAAATACTGGCAACTACACTCTGTTGGAGTGGTGCTTATAACCAAGGCTATGGGGCTTGGGTGGTTGATCAGTCACTCAAAGGTAAAGCTGAGTTTGTCAGTGAAAGTGTATCGGATGTACTTTCTGGCGAATTAGTGGCAGCACATAAAGGTCGCGGTGTCGGTGATTGTTGGTCGCATCAACAATGGATTTGGAATGGCGCTCGCTTTATACAAACCAGTGACCGCTGGTCTGGCGCATGTAAAGGCGTTACAGGGGGCATGTGGTCGTTGGAAAAAATTGAATCAGATATTCGTTAAAAGTGAAGATCAAAACTATGATCAATTGAGCTGAGCCAATCAGCTCAATTTTTTTATTGTCGAGAGACTCTATTTAGCTGGATTGTATTGTTTTTCGCTGCAATTTTAATTTGATAAAGGCCCAGTTGGTAGAAATCCAACAAATAAAAGAACCTAAAGTCACCATGATTGCACCATGCCAAAATGTAATGGAGAGTGGCGATTGTAAAATCCACATCGAAATCAATGATGAAAAAATCGGGCTGAAATAGGACAGGGTAACCAATAAGGTAATGTTGCCTTGGTTAATCCCAATATTCCACATCGCATAGCCTAAACCTGTGACGATAGACACCAAAACCATATAGCCCAAAGTATGAAAATCAATATGAGGCATATGTTGTAATTTTTCTGGGTGTATCAACCACATTTTTAGCTAAAGTACAGCGGTAATGGCGAGAAAGAACAGTGCAATAGGATTATGACCACCGCTATATTTTTTAGTGATTACGCAATAAATTGCCCAAAGACAAGCACCTAAAAAGGCTAAAGCATAACTAATAGGATTGCTTTGAATATGATGAAACACTGTGTGCCAATTAAATGCGCCATTGCCAGATTGGATATAGATGACGCCCGATAAACTTATAGCCAAACCAACCATAACCCACAGGTTGAATTTTAGTTCTTTAAAGACAATAAGCATTACGATGGTTAAGCTTGGCCAGAGATAATTGACTAAACTCACTTCTATGGCTTGCTGTGCGGTTTGGGCTAAAGCAATGGCATAGGAAAAACACAACTCATAAATGACAAATAAAAGCGTGGCACAAATTAAATAAGTCCGAGGAATCTGTTTTAAATTTGGAATACGAAACACTAAAACTAAAATCACAGCACTTAAGCTATACATAAACAAGACAGCTAAATCTGCACCAATACTCAAGCTAATTCTTTTTAACAAACCGACGATTGATGACCATTGTAATACGGCACTAAAGCCGATTAGTGTTGCTAAGTTTTTGGTCATCATAAGTCAGGATGAAGTCTTTTCATTAAGTGATTTATTATAGCTGTTATTGTAATGTTACTGAGTTTTATTCAATCAAATTTCACAATAGTTGCATTGTTATAAAAGTAAATAATTAATGCATCGCATGATAAAAATTTAAGATCGGTCGGGCTAAATTTTGATTTGATTGATCTAAAGTAGTGCTGATTTCTTGAAAGTTAAACGTATCTTCATCATCATATTTTGCTATGCCATGCGTCTTATTATTCAAGTTTGGAATTTGATAGCTAAAAAAAGCAACGTTCTTACTCGGATAGACCACGTTTAATTTTTTATTTTTATCGACATAGCCACCAAACTCATTTTCGACACTTTGTTTTAATAAATGTGGAAAATATAAACTGGCATAGGGCATTCCACAACCAACACAGAATGCAGAATTATATAGGTTTATCTGTTCTTTTTGATCTGCACTCATAATCAGTGCTGAACCACTACCATTTGCTCCTGCACTAGCAGAAATATCTGTCCATGCACGAGGAATCATCACTGCACCAATATTTGGTAACACAATTACTTTAATTTGACTGGCTTGTTGAGGATCTAATTTAAAGTTAAAGGTACATGTGTTTTTTGTGCAAGGTTTAGATTCTTTTAAAATACCATCATCGTAAGGGTTCTCTACCGTTACACCATAAATGGGTACTTGCACATTATTGTTAAAGGTTGCATATCCTATGGAATAAAACTGATTCCACTTTTTACGTTGGATGGCATTGTCTGAAAATTTAGAGAACTTTGGATTAAAAGTTTCAACTTTGGCAAAAGTAAGCGTATTCAGTAAACATAAAAGACTCAGTAATAATATTTTCATTTTTAGTATTTTTTAACATTCCTCAAGTAAGCATAGAATAACATTTTTATAAGATCATGCTCAAAATATGGAGGGATATCTCCTTGATCTGCCAATTTTCTCAGTATTTGAGTTACAG
The DNA here is from genome assembly GCF_011578045.1 of Acinetobacter shaoyimingii. Lineage (NCBI taxonomy): Bacteria > Pseudomonadati > Pseudomonadota > Gammaproteobacteria > Moraxellales > Moraxellaceae > Acinetobacter > Acinetobacter shaoyimingii. Next base: position 2,699,821 of record NZ_CP049801.1, on the reverse strand, counting down.
AAAGGGACTTAAGCGCATGAATAGGATTATGATAGTTGTTAAATTTAATCTTGGTTTGGAGTCATTGTATGTCTCGTCGTTTATCTAACACCTTCGGCTCAAAATTTTCACGTATCGCAAGTGCTTCTGTTCTAGCAATGGGTTTGCTGGGCATGACGCAAGTTGCATCAGCGGGTCCAACCGTGGATCAACTGAGTGAATGTTTGGTGAAATCGACCACAGCAACAGATAAAACTGCTGTTTTACAATGGACTTTTGTGGCTTTGGCGAGTCATCCAGATCTTAAAAGTTTTAGTAATGTGACAGAAGCACAAAAGACACAGTTAGATCAAAATTTAGCGACTGTCTTACAACGCATTTTAGTTGAGCAATGTGCAACGCAAACCAAGGCTGTGATTAAGGCTGAAGGTATTCAAGCTGTGGGTAACAGTTTCCAAGAATTAGGTCGTATTTCGGGTGAAGAAATTTTGAAAAATCCTGAAGTGAAAGCGCAGTTGAAGGGTGTGATTCGTTATGTCGATTTGAACAAATTGGTGACGACTTTCTTAACGCCTGACATTATGTCGAAATTGGGTTTAAGCAAATAATTGCATTCCAAATGAGAAGACTGCTGATGGCCACCATGAGCAGTCTTTTTTTTAAATGGCATTAAGCATCAAAAAATCGCAAGATTAAAGAGAAAAAAGCTTTAATCAAAAACCAAATTCCTCTTAACAGAATATTGAAAATGATTTCAGCTAATACTTCTAAGATGAATTTGAATATTTTAAAAATGACTCTTCCAATGAATCTCAAAATTTCGACAATGGTTTGGTAGATTTTATTGAGCACATTGGAAATTGGATAGTCTTTTAACTTTTTCCATTTTTCTTGTAGTTGATTTAAATGGATGATCGGTAGGTTTTCGGCATAGATGAGTGCATATAGCCAGACAATAAAAAGTATGCCGATTACAGTGAATATAAAATTGAGAAGTGTCATTTTTTATTAAATGGTATTGTTTCATGATTTTTTATAAATCAAATATACAGTATTTCATTTTGATATTTGATGAATTTCATCCGATAGAGTGTGTTCAATGCATATTAATCCAGATCACTATTTAGAGACAGAACATGGTCGAGTGTTTACGGATGAAGGTAATCAACTGGCGTGGGAAAGATGTTTTGCTGACTTGGAAGAAGAGTTAGACGGAAATGCAAATATTCAGCGTGTATATCTACTGATTGGTGCGCAAGCTTCGGGTAAATCGACTTGGGCGAAAGAGAAAAATAATTCAGAGCCTGACAATATTATTTTTGATGCGATTTTGGTTAAAAAACAAGAAAGAAAAAGCATAATCAACTTAATTCATAATAAAAAAATCGCCATCATTGCGATCGTTTTTCATACATCTTTAGCACTGTGCTTAAAACGAAATGAAACAAGAGCGTTAGATACACGTGTAGATGAGTCTGCGCTAAGAAATGTTTTTAATGCGATTGAAATGCCAAGTTTGGATGAAGGCTTTAGAGAAATCATTGTTTACGATGCAGGATGAGCATCGATACGCTCATCCATCTGGATCTAAATTATCAATTTATTGAAACACCAAAACACTTTTACCTTTGGTATGACCAGTTAAAACATCGGTATAGGCTTCTTGAGCATTCTCAAAAGGATATTCACGACTGACAGACCAATCGAAACGTCCGTCTGCCACACCATCCACCACATGCTGTAAATTGTTAATGTTGCGTTTCACCCAAACTGGACGTATTTGACTTGAAGACAATTTACGACCTGCAATTGAACCCATAAAACCACCTGATTTTACAGTAGCTAAAGAGGCTTGGGTTGCATCTTCATTACCACTCATATCAATAGACGCATCGAATTTTTCAGGATGAATGCTGTGCAAGCGTTGAATTAAGCCTTCACCGTACACAACAGGGGTAGCACCCAAAGCTTGAAGGTGCTGCTGATTTTTTTCGGATGCAGTTGCAACCACGTTCATGCCTTTTTCAATCGCAAGTTGAATGAGGATGGAACCCACACCACCAGAACCACCATGTACGAGTAAAGATTGGGCTGGCCCCATTTCATCTAAAATGGTCATTGCGGTTTGTGCTGCACCTGCCAGACTTCCTGCGATGTTCCATTCGATGTTTTGTGGTTTTCGAATGAGGTTTTCGAGCGGTACATCAATGACTGTTGCATGGGTAAATGAGCCACCTGAGCCGAGAACTTCATCGCCAATTTTCCATGTTGTGTTGGCATCTGCAAGTTCGACAATGACACCTGCAAACTCTGTTCCGAAGGTTTGCGGTAGTTGCGCATGTTTGAATTCGCCTGTCATACGACGTGCGTCAATAGGGTTGATGCCGGCGGCTTTGACTTGGATGCGTGCCATGCCTGATGCGAGGGTTGGTAGGGAATGACTTTCGAGATTTAAGACCTCAGGTTGTCCGTATTCGTGAGCGATTAAGACTGTAGTTTTCATTTTCTTTGCCTAGTTTTATGTTCTGTTTTGATTATAGGGTGGCAGAGTTGTGGCTTTGAAGGGCTAAAAATAGGACAGTGTTTTCTTGAGTAATTAAGCTACTTTGTCAGATAGTAAAAGTTGGTTAAAATAAAAGTAAAAGAGAAGTCATAAAATCATGAAAATAAGTTTAATTTTAACCTTAATACTATTATTCATAACAGCAAGCAGTTGGTCTGCACCAAGAAAACCTTTCTCGAAAGATTACAAAGATTTTGAGGGGAAAACTTTTAGTAATTTAAGAGTTCAGAACAAAGTTTTCTATGAATTGACTTTTGAAGACGGTCGTTGTTTAAAACGAGAAGTTTTGCATAATAGGCTATCACCCAAAATTGCTATGGATAATGATCCTTTTGATGATGTGTGGACATTTGACACTAAAAGCATTGGTATGCCTTTCCAACCTCTAGGTGTTGACTATTTAGAGTATAAATTGCCTGCAAAAACAGAATTGATATTTAGAGTAAAAAAATATTCTATCGATCAAAGAGTATATAAATCATGTAGTCATTATGGAATTTATACTTTCAAATCAAAGAAAAATTATGAGTTGTTAGATAACACTGGTTCTGATGATTGCAAGTTTACCATTAATCAAATTATGAAAGATGGAACTCGAAAAGAAGTGAAACCCATTAGATTATTATCAGCAAATAATGAGTTAGATTATTGTAAATTAAAAAAGTAAATTGTTATCTATCTCTTGTGAAGCAGTGCTTCTCGTCTTAAAGCAGTGTTTTAAAACTTGCTCAGGAGAGGGAACTCTGCGTATCAAATTAATCACGTGTCAAAGTCTCCCTTTTAAAAGGGAGATTTAGAGGGATTCAGAAGTCACACATAAAGAAAGACTTTGAAAGTTGGATAAGTCCTAAGTCTTTAAGTTTGGCGATTAAGAATACTTTTTTGATGTTCATTTTTGTTTAAATGGTTAAAATTGAAAATAAATTAATAATTTTGATTAACTTGATAATAGTTTTAAAAGTTATTGATTTGTAGGTAAAATTATGAAGTAAAAAAACTAAAGTTAATCATACGCTATGAAAATACCTGAATTACCAAAAACAATTCTTGATCAAAAGAGTTTTAAATGTCCCCATTGTGGCGCTTTTGCGCATATGAAATGGGAAAATCTATTTTTTACTATTCATGATGAGCAAGGTAATGAACATAATATTCAAACAAGAGTTCATCAAGCACGATGTGCGTCATGTGAGAAAGAAAATATATGGTATAACAATCGGGAAGTTTCAGGATGGTTGGCGCTTCACGGAATACCAAGACCTAGTAATGATTCTGAATTATTAAGACTGTTTCCAATAAATGAAATTAGTAACACAGATATACCGGAATACTTACCTGATATGCCACATGATGTACAGGAGTTGTATAAAGAAGCAGCCTTAATTTTTGAATTGTCACCACGTTCTGGAGCTGCTCTTATACGCTTAGCTTTAGAAAGATTATGCGAGCATTTAGGTGTTAGAAAGAAGAATATTAAAGAATCGATTGAAGAGCTGGCAAAAAAACAAATTATTCCATTAAGAGTTGCACAAGCTGCAGATAATATCAGGTTGATTGGAAATGCGAATGTTCATTCGGGGATTATTGGGGATGAGGTTCTAGAAGATATCAATCCAGCTATTTTTACTTATATTAATTTAATAGTTGATTACGCAATCACGAAGCCAAAGGAAATTGATGAGATAAATGCACTATTTCCGGAACAAAAAAGAGCTAATATTTGAATTGGAAAAAATCTGCTAATTATTTAGCAGATTTTTTAGATTTACCGTTGTGATACTCTTTATGAGCAATATAATATTTGAAACTACCTACCCAATTACTTACTTTTTTACCTGCAAGTTGATCAATGAGGTTTTTAAGCTTTGGAGTAGTCTTTTTTTGTTTAGAATTATCTATAACAATTCCATCGCAAATGATGATATATCCTTTTTCAAAGAGGTCATCACTACCGGTTTTACACATCAAAGCAGCAATGTTATCAAAATCTAGTTTTTCAGATTTCTCACATAATAATCTTGGTTTTATATGAGCAGCGATTAAAAAATCTGTTGGATAAACATCTCCACAGATTGTGCATTTAGCTTCATCTTTACCTTGAGTAAGATGCAATCGTAATAAGGCTTGCTCCTTTCTTGATTTCGACTTTGAATCATAATCTAAATCAACTTCATCAGAAAATTTTGGTAAGAAGTTTTTAGGATCACTTGATAATTTTGAGCCATCAACTTTTTGAATACTTTTAGGCGTAATGAGGGATGGAGCATTAGGAATTTCAGAATTAGACATTCTAGCTTTAAGACCGCTTAATACTAATGCCTCTAGTTCGTCTTCATTATCTACATAGATATAATCTACCTCAAATCTTGATGGACTTGCAATATATCTACCTGCCTCATTTTTATGAGCATAAAGGGGTGTATCTTTATATGTGCCTTTTGATACTTTAGCCATTAATTTAGACATGCTTTTCTCCATGAAGAAAACCCGCTCTAAAGCGGGTTTTCTTTTTCAAAATAGATTAGATCAACCAATCAATTTCTTCATCAATTCATTCACTTGAGCTGGATTGGCTTTGCCCTTAGACGCTTTCATTACTTGACCCACAAGACCATTGAAAGCTTTCTCTTTACCAGATTTATACTCTTCAACCATCTTCTCATTGGCAGCAAGCACGTCTTTGATAATCGCTTCAATTGCACCTGTATCAGTTTCCTGTTTCAAGCCTTTTTCCGCAATAATTTCATCCGCAGTTTTGCCTTCTTCCCACATAAAGCCGAACACTTGCTTCGCAATCTTACCGCTAATTGTGTTGTCCACAATACGTGCAATCATGCCGCCAAGTTTTTCCGCAGATACAGGAGAGTCAGCCAAATCTAAACCAGCTTTGTTTAAAGCACCAGAGAATTCACCCATCACCCAGTTTGCAGCAATCTTACCTTGTGCAGCGCCACCAGCAGCTTTCACCACAACTTCATAAAACTCTGACATTTCACGAGTCAGTGTAAGCACGTGAGCATCGTATTCAGTCACACCGAAGTCTGTCACGAAACGCTCACGACGTGCTTTAGGCAACTCAGGCATTTGCGCTTTAATCGCTTCGATTTGCTCATCTGCAATGATGACAGGCAACAAGTCTGGGTCAGGGAAGTAGCGGTAATCGTTCGCTTCTTCTTTCGAACGCATCGAACGCGTTTCCATCTTCACAGGGTCGAACAAACGGGTTTCTTGATCAATCGTGCCATCCCATTCCAAGATTTCCATTTGACGTTCAATTTCAACATTGATCGCTTGTTCAATGAAACGAAATGAGTTCAAGTTTTTCAACTCGCAACGTGTACCAAAAGGCTGTCCCGGACGACGTAAAGACACGTTACAGTCACAGCGGAACGAACCTTCAGCCATGTTACCGTCAGAAATACCTAACCAACGCACCAAGGTGTGAATCGCTTTAATATAAGCAACTGCCTCTTCAACAGAACGCATATCGGGTTCAGAGACAATCTCAAGTAAAGGTGTGCCTGCACGGTTTAAGTCGATGCCTGACATGCCTTCAAATTGGTCATGAATCGATTTACCCGCATCTTCCTCAAGGTGTGCACGTGTAACGCCAATGCGTTTGACTGTGCCATCTTCAAGTTGAATGTCGATATGACCCAAGCCCACAATCGGGTTATCCATTTGGCTGATTTGGTAGCCTTTAGGTGAGTCAGGGTAGAAATAGTTTTTACGTGCAAACACAGAAGCTTGGTCGATGTACGCATCGATACCCAAACCAAAGCGAATCGCAAGATCAACCACTTCTTTGTTCAGTACAGGCAATACACCCGGCATTGCAAGGTCAACAAGGCTTGCTTGAGTGTTTGGATCATTACCGAATACAGTCGACGAACCTGAGAAAATTTTAGAATTTGTCGCAAGCTGAGTATGAATCTCAATCCCGATAACGACTTCCCAACCGTCAATCAAGTTTGACTTCGGTTTTGCATTGTTGTTCGCCATTATGCATTCTCCTCAGCAATTGCCGCACGTTTGCTATGCCAATCCGTTGCTTGTTGATACTGATGCACCACAGACAACAATTGAGATTCTGACCAGTAGTTACCAATGAGCTGTAAGCCAACAGGTAAATTGTCTTTGTCAAAACCAACAGGGGCGTTAATTGCAGGTAAACCTGCCAAGTTCACGGCAATGGTGTAAATATCGCCTAAGTACATTTCAACTGGGTCAAGCGATGCACCAATTTTATAGGCAGTGGTCGGTGCAGATGGTGCAGCAATGACATCCACAGATTCGAATGCTTTTAAGAAATCTTGTTGGATGAGACGACGTACTTTTTGTGCTTTCACATAATAAGCATCGTAATAACCTGCAGACAGTGCATAGGTACCAATCAAGATACGACGTTGTACTTCAGGACCAAAACCTTCTGAACGAGAACGTTTGTACAAATCCATCAAGTCGACTGGGTTTTCACAGCGGTAGCCATAACGTACGCCATCAAAACGAGATAAGTTAGAAGATGCTTCAGCAGGCGCAATCAGGTAATAAGTTGGAACATAAGCTTCGGTCATGTTGAGATCAATCTCAACCAAGATCGCACCCATTTCTTCCAATTTCTTTAATGACTCTTCAACACGTGCTTTAACGTCAGCATCTAAGCCAGCAACGTTAAAGTACTGTTTTGGAATACCAATGCGTAAGCCTTTAACTGATGTGCCGTTTAAGTTTGCAACATAGTCATCTGCTTCTTTATTTACAGATGTCGAGTCTTTCGCATCGTGACCTGCAATCACATTCATCAGGTAAGCACAGTCTTCCGCAGAACGTGCAATCGGACCACCTTGATCCAATGATGATGCATAAGCAATCATACCGAAGCGTGATACACGACCGTAAGTTGGTTTAAGACCAGTTAAACCACAGAATGATGCAGGTTGGCGAATTGAGCCACCAGTATCTGTCCCTGTCGCAATCGGCGCTAAGTCAGCCGCAACAGCCGCAGCAGAACCACCAGATGAACCACCTGGTACATGATCGAGTGCCCAAGGGTTGAGTGTGGTCTCATAATATGAACTTTCTGAGGTCGAACCCATAGCGAATTCGTCCATGTTCACTTTACCTAAAGTAACCAGACCTGCTTCTTTACCTTTCGCTACAACGGTTGCATCGTAAGGAGAGATAAATTTGTCCAGCATTTTAGAACCTGCAGTGGTTTTAATGCCTTTGGTACAAAAAATATCTTTATGCGCCAATGGAATACCTGTCATTAAACCAGCCATACCCGATTTAAGCAGTCCATCTGCCGCATCTGCTTCTGCAAGTGCCAATTCTGGGGAAATTGTTACAAAAGAATGAACCTGGGAGTCAATTTTTGCAATTCGATTTAAATAATGTTGAGTCAATTCACGAGAAGAGAACTGAGCGGTTTTTAATCCTTCAGCCAACTCGCGAATTGATAGGCGATGTAAATCTGTCATGAGTTCAATTCTTTAGTTCAAATTTAAAAAAATTAAGATGTACTGACGTGAAATCATTCAATTACACGTGGAACAAGATAGAGACCATCTTGTGTTGCAGGTGCAACAGCTTGGTACTCAACTCTATGATTTTCTTCAGAAACTACGTCTTCACGTAAAGGCTGCGGATTGTCAAATGGGCTCTTAAGTGGCTCTATACCGTCGGTATTGATGCCTTTCAAGCTTTCCATCATTGCTAAAATTTTATTTAGACTTTGTGCATAGTCAGCAGATTGCGATTCATCTAAAGACAACCGTGCAAGATTGGCAATATTTGAAACAATTTGTGCATTTAAATCTGCAGATTGCTGAGTATCTGATGTTGACATGATGTCTCACCTAACCAGTATTAAAAAATATTCAAAATATAATGCGTTATAATAAGCGATTGACTTGTTCAAAGCATCACATTTAGTTAAAGTTGCAATCTTACGTCCATATAACGTTTAACTGAGAACGACCCGTGATTCTAAAACGACTAATTGGCTTGTTTTCGCCGGATCTAGCCATTGATTTAGGCACTGCAAATACACTAATTTATGCTCCAGGACGGGGCATTATATTAAATGAACCGACAGTTGTGGCGATTCGTCACAGTGGTTCACAAAAAATTGTTGCAGCTGTAGGTTTGGATGCTAAGCAAATGCTTGGTCGTACACCTGCAAACATTTCTGCAATCCGTCCAATGAAAGATGGTGTAATTGCAGATTTTGAAGTAACCGAAACCATGTTAAACCAATTTATTGGTAAAGTGCATGAAAAACGTTTATTCCCACCTGCACCACGTGTTGTGGTGTGTGTACCATGTAAGTCGACTTTGGTTGAACGCCGTGCCATTCGTGAAGCGGTATTTAATGCAGGTGCGCGTGACGTTCGCTTAATTGAAGAGCCTATGGCTGCTGCAATTGGCGCAGGAATGCCAGTAGAGCAAGCATGTGGTTCAATGGTGGTTGACGTGGGTGGTGGTACAACTGAAATTGCAATTATCTCTTTGCAAGGCTGTGTGTATTCAGATTCTTTACGTATTGGTGGTGATGTGTTCGATGAACAAATCATTTACTACGTACGCAAAGCACATGGCTGCGTGATTGGTGAAACCACTGCTGAAAATATTAAGAAAGAAGTGGGTATGGCTTTAGCAGAACCTGGTGCTAAACCCTTAGAGATTGAAGTGCGTGGTCGTAACTTAGCTGAGGGTGTACCTCGTGCAATTACCATTACCTCGGACGAAATTACGCAAGCGATTGCCGATCCATTACAAAGTATTGTTGCAGCAGTAAAATCTGCTTTAGAACAAACGCCACCAGAGTTGTCATCAGACATCGCTGAGCGTGGCATTGTTTTAACAGGCGGTGGTGCATTGTTACGTAACCTAGACAAACTCTTGTCTCAAGAAACAGGTTTACCTGTGGTGGTTGCGGAAGATCCATTGTCATGTGTAACACGTGGTGGCGGTAAAGTCTTAGAGTTCTTTGACAGCCCAAATCACGACATGTTGTTTGTTGGTTAAGTAAAGGGTCAGGCGGGTGCAACCGAATCTTTTTTCAAGACAACCGCCATCTTTTCGCTCTTTCATTATTGCGGTCATCACTTGTTTTGTTGTGCTTATTTTTAATTGGCGCATGCCGCAAGTGGTTCAACCCGCAAGGGATGTTTTGTACGCGGCATATAACCCCATTTATGCCATTGCAAGTTATCCAGTTTTATCGAAAGAATGGCTCAATCAACATACCAAGTCTGAACTTCAGCTGCGTCGAGAAAATACAGCGATGCAGGCTGAACTGCTTCAGGCGAAAGTGCGTCTGCAAAAACTCTCGGAACTCTCTGCTGAAAATACCCGTCTAAGAGGTCTACTCAATACACCTCTTATTATTGATGGGCGTATGGAAATTGCAGAAGTAATCGGGACAGATGCAGATCCTTTACGTCATGTGATTATTATTAACCGTGGTGCTAAAAATAATTTACGAGTCGGACTCACTGTACTCGATGATAATGGCATTATGGGTCAAATTATTAATGTTTATCCGCATAGCAGTCGAGTCATGTTGCTGTCCGATAAAGAACATTCGTTGTCAGTTCGTTTAGATAATTCAGGTATGCGTGCCATTGTAAGTGGTACGGGGGATCTTGGACGTTTAAAAATGGAATATGTACCGACCAGTGCAAACTTAAAAGTCGGTGACAAAGTCTATAGCTCTGGTTTAGGACAGCATTTTCCAGCAGGTTACTTAGTCGGAACAATCTCAAAAGTGAAACGTGACAATACGGGTGAGTTTGCTCAGATTGATGTAAAACCAGCAGCTCAACTCGCTGGTGGACATCACGTGGTGGTCTTATTCTCTGACTCACTTGCGATGGAGCAACCGAATGCTCAGCGTTAAGGCCTTATCTCGAAATCGTGGACGTAAAGATCCATTATTCATCATCGTGATCTCCATCATCATTTGCTCTGTATTGACCGTGTATCCATTGTCCTATGCTTGGGCAGGATGGAGACCATTGTTTATGCTGATGGTCACCTTATTTTGGGTGATTTGTCAGCCAACATGGTGTGGTGTGTGGTTTGCATTTGCCATTGGTATTTTTACAGATCTTCTTCTTGATGCACCATTAGGCTTAAATGCACTCAGTTACGTCTTTGTAAGCTTTGTTACGCGTTACTTTATCCGAGAAAGGCGTATCATGACCTTTGGGAATACGTGGGTGATTGCGACCATCGTGTTTGTTGCACATCTGATCTTTATCATGATGGCTCAATTAATATCAGGTTTTGATTTTAGTATTGGGCGTCATTGGCAATCTTTAGCCACCAGTATTGTACTTTGGCCAGTGTTATATTACTTTTTAAAACCATGGCGAATATAATTCTTGCGTCGAGTTCACCTCGTCGCAAACAGTTGCTTGAACAAGTCGGTTTGGTGTTTGACACTTTTAGCCCAGACATTGATGAGTCTGTTTTAAATGGAGAAACGGCTCAATCGTATGTGCTCCGATTAGCCGAAACAAAGGCGAAAGTGGTTTTGGAGCAGTTCCCAGAAGCGATTGTGATTGCAGCAGATACCAGTTTAAGTTTAAACCAATACATTATTGGTAAACCTGAGTCAAAACAGCATGCTTTTGAAATTTGGTCAGCATTGTCAGGCCGTGAGCATCGGGTGATTACAGGTGTGTGTGTAGCAAGTAAAAATAAGATTCAAACGATTGCAGTACACACACAAGTTGAAATTCAGCATTTGAGTCCCGAAGATATGGAACAATATTGGGACACAGGCGAACCTATAGGTAAAGCAGGGGCATATGCAATACAAGGTTATGCTGCACAGTATATTCCGCGTATTGTAGGGAGCTATAGCAATGTGGTTGGCTTACCTTTGCATGAAACAATGCAATTATTAAATACAGTGATGAAAAGCGGTTAAGGCACTAAATTAACCCTTTAAAAAAGAATTTTTATAATGTATTGAGTGTTTTTATGTCTGACGAGTTGTTGATTAACGTCACGCCCATGGAGTGTCGTGTTGCGTTAATCGAAAATGGGACGGTCAATGAGTTGTTCGTTGAACGAACAGCAAAACGTGGCTTAGTCGGTAATATTTATAAAGCAAAAGTGGTGCGTGTTTTACCTGGCATGCAAGCTGCATTTGTGGATATAGGCTTGTCACGTACGGCATTTTTACATATCAATGATATGATTTGGCCACGTAGTCAGCCTACGCCCAACGTTTTTGAGCTCTTACAGCCCGGTCAGATTTTGACAGTGCAAGTGATGAAAGACATGTTGGGCACCAAAGGTGCTCGTCTAAGTACAGATCTTTCTATTCCCTCACGTTACCTTGTATTGATGCCATATGGGCATCATATTGGTGTATCGCAACGTATCGAATCTGAAGAAGAGCGTGATCGTCTGCGCTCGATGATTGAACGTATTCAGAAAGAACATGATTTACCCGGTTCTGTGATTGTCCGAACTGCTGCTGAAGGTATTGAAGAAGAAGCGATTGCTCAAGATATGGCTTACTTGGCGAAGCTCTGGGAGTTTATTCAGCGTAAGCAAAAGAGCGTGGTGGTGCCGTCCTTAATTTTTGAAGAACTGCCTTTGCCTCAGCGAGTCATTCGTGATTTAGCCAATGAAAATACAGCAAAAATTCATATCGACTCACGTGAAATTTTTTCAAAGCTTGAAGAGTTTGTTGAAGAATTTGTGCCGAGTATGCACGATCGATTAAAGCATTATCCGGGCGAGCGTCCTATTTTTGACCTGTATAATGTTGAAGATGATATTCAAAAAGCCTTACAAACCCGTGTTGCATTAAAGTCTGGTGGTTATTTGATGATCGATCAGACAGAAGCAATGACGACAATTGATGTAAATACAGGCTCCTACGTTGGCGGAAGATCACTTGAGGACACAGTGTTCAAAACCAATATGGAAGCAACACAAGTGATTGTTCGTCAGCTTCGTTTACGTAACTTGGGTGGCATTATCATTATTGATTTCATTGATATGCAAGAAGCCACGCATCGTGATGAAGTGCTACAACAGTTTGAACGAGTCTTAGAAAAAGACCATGCCAAAACCAAGATTACGCAGGTTTCTGAGCTTGGTTTAGTGGAAATGACCAGAAAACGTACCAGAGAGTCGCTTGAACACTTACTTTGTGAATCATGTCCGACCTGTCAGGGGCGTGGGTACGTTAAATCTGCAGAGACAGTGTGTTACGAAATCTTTCGAGAGATATTGCGATATGCACGAGAATTTGAATCTCAGACTGACTTTACTGTCGTCGCGCATCCATCCGTGATTGATCGCTTGCTTACCGCAGAAGCTGCATCTGTCTCAGATTTAGAGCATTTTGTGAAACGCGTAATCAAATTTCAAGTCGAAAATTTATACACGCAAGAGCAATATGATATCATTCTGAATTAAAGTGTAACAGAATATCGTTAAACAGTTGTTACATCTGAAAGTTTACAAGCATGCTTGGATTTACAATACTAGGGGCATTAAATAACAAGTAGCCAAAGACTCTCTCCCAAGGTCTTAGCAAGTGAGGACAAGCATGAATATCGGTGAACAAATTTTAACGTCAGGTATCAAACACGTTGTAGACACTCAGAAGAAAAATGCATGTGTGATGGTCAATGAACATGGTCAAGAAGTTCATATCACCAAGGCAATGGTCGTTACTGTTTGCCAACAACTACTCAATCAATGTCGTAATGTTAAAAACTAAGGAGCATCACACTGCTCCTTTTTTTAACCATGCATTTAAATATACAAATGGTTTAAATATAAATAATAGATGTAAGTTCATAATAGTAAAGCTAGATTTAACTTTGATAAAAACCAAATGACATAATCTTAAAAGTGAATTGTTGTTTCAAAAGAACTGAAAAAAGAATTGTAGATTCAAAAGTGAGTTTAGATTCCAAAGAGTCAGTCTAAAGGCATATTCACAACAACATTTAAAAAATATTTAATGAGTGATGATGCTTAATTTTTATTGACCAGAATGATGTATTTCTATTTGCATATAAATTTTATCTTAACGTGCGACTAAAACTTTTACCTAAAATGTTTATCGTCGCAACCATCTGTGAAATGTCATTAGACCCTAACATCTTGTATTAAAAAAACCTGCTTTAAGCAGGTTTTTTAGATTTAATTGTAATCACGTTGTTTTGCTTACTTTCAATGGATTTTACAATGGTTTCGAAGCGTTGAATTTCATCTTCTAAGTGTGTGAGTAAATTCTGCATCTTCGGTAAAGCATTGCGACAACCGAGTAGACCGACTTCAAGTTTATCTAAATAGCTGGTCATGGTGATATTCAAGGCTTGTCCATCTAATACAATGGAGGCAGGGTAGAGTGCTTCTAATTTAGCACCATTCCAATACAGCGCTTCAGTCGGCCCTGGGACATTTGAAATCACAATATTAAAGGCTTGGCGTTTTGGCATAAGACCAGACACGATATTAAATCCTGCAGCACCGTATACGAACGCACTGTAATTTAAAATTTGGTTTGGTGTCATACGACCAAAGCGACGTTTTGCATTGCGTACGCTACGGACAATAATGTCTAGTCGATCCAGTGGATCTGCTTGATGCGTGCCTAAATTGGCCAAAATCATGGTAATTCGATTACTGAAATCTGAATCATCATTACGTACAGATGCTGGAACCATCGCAATTAAAGGCTTTTTAGGCAGGGCATTTTGTGAAATAAGATACTCACGTAACGCCCCAGAACAGACCGCCAAAATAATGTCGTTAATGGTGACATTTAAAGTTTTTGAAATCGATCTAAAACGTTCAAAATCAAATGATTGTGCTGCAAAACGTCGTGAAGCACTGACACGTTGATTGAATAAACTCGGAGGGGCTTGAAAACTTGAAACATAATCTGGGTTTTTGCCCATTTCTGTAAAAACAGTTTTGCATAGTTCTTGAGTAACACGAGGTGTTGCAGAAAGTTGCCCTGCAATAGTAGACACAATTTTTTTAATTTTATTTGATTTGGGTTCGGTTAAACGTTTATGGCGTTTTCCTTCCACACACCAAAGGGGCACAATACTTTTTGCGTTTGGATCATTGGATAAAGACTTTTGCACCAATCGCATGCCTGCAACACCATCGACCATTGCATGGTGAATTTTGAAATACATCGCAAAACGATTGCCTTCAATCCCTTCAATGATATGACAAGTCCATAGGGGTTTTGCACGATCAATTAAAGTACTGTGTTCTTGCGAAATATAAACCAAAAGTTCACGAATACGACCAGGATTTGGGAGTGCAATGTGTCTAAAATGATGATCTAAATCAAATTCGCTGTCTTCTTCCCAAAATAATCCGTCTAAACGGTTATTGAATGGCGGAATAGGTTTGAGTTTAGATTCACGTATATCTGCAACAAGGTCTTGAATAAAGGTTTCAGGGGCATTATCTGGAATTTGAAATAAAAATAATCCACCAACATGCATAGGTTGTTGACGTTTTTCTAAAGATAGAAAAATAAAGTCAATCGGATGTAATGGTCGCATATGTTGATTGCCTCCCTGCAATATTGACCTCTCATTTCGAGGGTCATTTCTTAGAATTATAGATCATTCATAGAGTATAAATCCTTTTTATCATTAACTCAGATGAATTAGAAGAATTAATCGTATAAAAAAACCACTTTATAAAAAGTGGTTTTTCTGTTTCATTATTTTAGATTACCTGCATGTAGGCCACATTCTTTGTGCGTAGCTTCTTCCCACCACCAGCGACCTTCACGTTCATGCTGATTTGGTAGGACAGGGCGGGTGCAAGGTTCACAACCAATGGAAATAAAGCCTTTTTCATGCAATGGATTATAAGGAACTTCCATCATACGAATATAACTCCACACCTCAGCACTTGACCAGTTTGCCAGTGGGTTATACTTGATCAGTTGTTTGCCTTCACCAGAAAAACCAGGATCTGCTTGAATCACTGGAATTTCATTACGTGTACCTGGACTTTGATCTTTGCGTTGACCTGTAATCCAGCCATCCAAGGTTGCCAGTTTTTTACGTAATGGCTGAACCTTTCGAATACCACAGCATTCTTTGTGATCATCTTGATAAAAACTGAATAAACCTTTTTCATTGACAAGATTTTGCACAGCTGCTGATTCTGGGAAACAAATTTCAATTTGAATATTATAATGTTTACGAACAGTCTCTATAAATTGATAGGTTTCTGCGTGTAAACGCCCAGTATCTAGGCTAAACACACGAAATGGCTTGCCTAAATTGGCTGCCATATCAATAAGGACAACGTCTTCAGCACCTGAAAATGAAATGGCAATTTCACCTTCTTGACTCAGTGCAAGCTCTAAAATTTCAGAGGGAGATTTGTCTGCATATTCAGATGCTAGCGCATCAATCATATCTACAGATGGAATGGCAGTCATGTCTGCTCCTGGCGACTAGCTTGAAGCTATCTATATTCTCGATGTTGCAATATTTTAAAGTAAATGCAAAAAAATTACTTAGCAGATAATATACAAAGCTTATGAAAAAAACAGAAATAAAACATTAAACTATATTGAACAGGCTTAGTGCTATGATAGCGCGGAAAATTTTAACAGCAATAACATGGAGCGCATATGGAAATCGTATGTCTTGATTTAGAGGGTGTCTTGGTTCCTGAAATTTGGATTAATTTTGCGAAGAAGACAGGGATTAAAGAACTAGAAGCAACCACACGTGACATCCCAGATTACGATGTACTGATGACACAGCGCCTTAATATTCTGAAACAGCATGGTTTAGGTTTAAATGACATTCAAGCTGTGATTGCAGATATGGGGCCATTTCCAGGAGCTAAAGAATTTGTTGAATGGGTGCGTACGCATTTTCAACTGATTATTTTATCGGATACTTTCTACGAGTTTGCTCATCCGTTGATGAAACAGCTTGGTTGGCCAACAATTTTCTGTCATAAGTTAGAGACAGATGAAAATGGTCTCATTACCAACTATAAACTTCGTCAGCCAGATCAAAAGCGTGAAGCTGTAAAAGCTCTTCATGGTTTGAATTTCCGCGTGATTGCGGCAGGGGATTCATATAATGATACAACGATGCTGGGTGAAGCAGATGCTGGTTTCTTGTTTGATGCACCAGAAAATGTGATTGCAGAGTTTCCTCAGTTCCCGCCAATTCATGGTTATGAAGCATTAAAAGAAGCGATTCGCAACGCTTCTGTACGTGATATTCCAGCCTAAAGTTGTAAAGAATAAATAAAAAAGGCGCTTGAAGCGCCTTTTTTAATGAACTAAATCTTAGAAACGATGACCGATTTTTAAGCTGTAACCAATGGCATGGTTGTCTTTAAAATCAGCTGCATAATTTTTTGTACCAAAATCTGAGGCTACTTGAGATTTAGCATCGCCTAACCAGAAGTATTTTGCACCTGCTTGAATGAATGAGTCTTTCGTTGGACTAAATTGGACACCTAAACCTGTACTCCAGTAGCCTTCAGTTGGTCCAAGTGTTGAAATAGGATTACCTGCACCAGAGTCCCAGCCCACCATAACTGAACCAGCCCATTGATCGTTAAATTTACGACCTACACCTACGTTTGCAGAGATTTGATCTTTGTCATAGGCAACTAATCCAAATTGGTTTGGTACAAGATTTGCTTTTGCTAGACGATCGCCAAGTTGACCAAATTTATGTGGTTTGATAGAGAAGTTTGACCAATCTACCCATCGTAATTGTGCAAAGGCTACAGTATTTTCCATAATACCACTTTGCAAATCTAAGTTTACAGATTGTGGTGTTGTAATGTCAGTTACACCTTCTGTAAATTCCTTAGGATCGAAAACAGTCGTGGTAAGAATTTTTATACCACCAATATTTTCATCCACATTAACTTTATGTTTGATTTCAGAACGATAAGTTAATGATGCTTTAAGAGCAATTTCAGGAATTTGATAAGCAAAGCCAGCTAACCAGCCCACTGCTGAGTCTTCACTAATTTTGGCATCATATGGAGTAATTTTTCCATCTTTATCTTTTGGTTGACCGCAAGCTACTTCATTTGCACATAAACCTGAGCCAAATGGACCATATGCAGTACCACGTAAGCTCACGTTACCTTTAATTGTTTGGTAGACAC
The DNA here is from genome assembly GCF_011578045.1 of Acinetobacter shaoyimingii. Lineage (NCBI taxonomy): Bacteria > Pseudomonadati > Pseudomonadota > Gammaproteobacteria > Moraxellales > Moraxellaceae > Acinetobacter > Acinetobacter shaoyimingii. The sequence continues at coordinate 2,682,105 of NZ_CP049801.1, read as the reverse complement.
CACCAGCATATATATTGAAGTTCTCAATAGGTTGGAAACCAAAAATCATAGACAGGTTTTGTGTTTCAACGTCGACATTCGTTCCTTCAGTTCCATTATGGAATGCGCCAGAATTTTTAATTAAATTATGTGCAGAGCTGGTTGGGTTTGGGCTAGCATTACTCGGACCATTTGTGTGGGTTTTATCATTAGTGGAGTACTGAGCTTTTGCACCAAAAGGTTGATCGTAGATTAAACCAAATGACACGTTTTCTGTCATTTGTACTTTTAAAGCAGCATTATAAAACTGATAACTTTCAGCCATATCTGAAATATCTGTGCCGCCGATTTGACCACGACTTTGATTTGCAGGTGTCCAACCATCTTTAACTTTACCAGATACATCTGCATCTAAAACAGAAATACCTGCTTCAAAGTAATTCCCAGGTTGTAAAAACGCCTGTATTGATTGCCCCGAGCGATCTAAAGCAGCTGCGAATACAGCTGAAGTAGGTAAGCTTGCTAATATGATAGAAATACTAAGAGTTTTTAAATTCATACTCGATCTGTCCTAGAAAATTTTAAAAAACACGAATCAATGTGTTTATGCATAAAAAAGATATGTAATGTTCTTATGTTCATATCTCATGTGAAAAATAGCATATTAAAAATAAGAGTAAATGCTCTAATTTTAATGTTTGGTATATTTTGAGCCATTGATAACTTATGTGAAAAATGTTATAAGTGAATGAATATATTAATTAAATTAAACATGAATTAAGTTTATATACACAAGCTAAAAGGAATAAATTCATTTTTTGTGGTTTTATATTGGCAAAATTAAAGGCGCTTTAAGCGCCTTTAATATGATCGTGATCGTTTAGAATTTATAGCCGACTTTTAGACCATAACCAATCGCATGGTTGCCTTCAAATTTTCCTTTAGGTGCTCCACCAGTTTGTGCGGTTGCATCACCTAAACCAAAGTATTTTACACCGCCTTGAATAAACATATGTTTGGTTGGGCTATATTGACCACCAAGCCCCACACTCCAGTATCCATTTGTTGGGCCAAGCGTAGTTACAGGATTGCCCGCACCCGAATCCCAACCTGCACTTACAGAGCCAGACCACTGATCTGAAAACTTATGACCTAAACCGACATTTAATGACCATTGATCATCATAGTATGAAATTAAATCTTGCTTATAACTTTTTAGAAACTTTGGACTCACAACAAATTGATCCCAATGTACCCAACGAACATTGGCAAATGCCAAAGTATTTTTTGAAACCCCTGTTTGGAAATCAAAGTTGACAGACTGTGGTGTAGTTGCGGTCACTCCATCGATGCTCAGTGGTACATCCATTGAGATTGGACTGACAATAGACATTGATTCTGATGCTTTTGCATGGTGATCAATTTCAGAACGGTAAGTCAAAGCAGCCTTTAACGCAATCTCTGGAATTTGGTAAGCAAAACCAGCAGCCCAACCCCATGCTTCTTTTTGGTCAACTTTAATGTTATAGCCACTTAAAGGACCATAAGCTGCACCTCGCAGTGAAATGTCAGCTTCAACTGTTTGCCACACTGGACCAGCATATAGGTTCCAATTTTTAGTCGGTTGATACCCAATTAAAGTCGTAATGTTATGCGTACGAACTTTAACTTGCGTACCTTGTCCTAGGGTTTCAGATGAAAAATCCGATCCATTTAAACCATATGTCGCATCTGCACCGTATGGTTGATCATATAAAATACCCACTGAAAGATGATCTGTTGCTTGAACTTTAATGGCAGCAGTAGGGAAGTAATAATTATCTGCCATGTTGCCAACGGTTCTACCGCCGTTGTCATTTCCATCGACATTTGGAGATAGGGCATTGAAACCAACTTCAACGTAGTTGCCATCTTGTAAAAAAGCATTGATGGGTTGACCTGTACGATCAAGTCCAGCTGCACTTGCGATATTAGAAGTTATAGAAATTGTAAAAATGGCAGCTGCAAGTGCAGTATATTTCATATTGATAAACTTCCCTATAATCCAAGGTGGCAAAAAAAAGTAGGTGAAAAATATCACAATAAAGAAAAGAGTAAATACTCAGATGTGTTTGAAAAATAAACAAATTCGAGCAAATGAACTAAAAATAATATTCCCATTTTTTTTATGTTAATGATTTGTAATTAGAAAAATAAATTTGTATTAAAAATAAGGTGCAATTAAAAAATATTCTATTTGTTGAATTATTGATCTGATGATTAAATTTTATTAAATAAGGAATTTAGGGGATATTCAAAACAAAAAAAGACCATGATGAAAATGGTCTTTTTTCGATGAAAATCAGATTAGAACTTATAGCCGATTTTTAAACCGTAAGCTAAAGCATGGCTATCTTTAAATTCGGCTGCAAAATTGTTTGTACCAAAATCAGCACCAGATTGCGCTTTAGCATCACCTAACCAGAAGTATTTCACACCACCAGCAATAAAGTAATTTGGCGCTGGGCTATATTGTAAGCCTAGACCTACATTCCAGTAACCTTCAGTAGGACCAAGGGTAGTTACAGGGTTCCCTGCACCTGAATCCCAACCTACTGATACATTACCTGCCCATTTTTCATCAAACTTACGACCTAAACCAACAGTAGCCGACCATTGATCATCTGTATATGCGACTAAATCAAATCCTTTACCGCCAGCTGGATAGGTTGCGACACCAGCAAATTGACCAAATTTATTTGGACGAATTGCAAAATCTTTCCAGTTGACCCAACGCACATTTGCAAATGCAACAGTGTTTTCCATAATGCCTGTTTGTAAATCAAGATTCACAGATTGTGGAGTTGTAATTGTTGTTTCAGCTTCGGCATATCCATTAGGCAATAATAATTCAAAACCAGTTTGACCAATTGCACCCATTTGAGCAGGGCTAGGAATATTTTCTTTGATATTTACATCGTGGTCGATTTCAGAACGGTAAGTCACTGCTGCCTTTAAAGCAATTTCAGGAATCTGATAGGCAACCCCTGCTAACCAACCGTAACCATCAGTTTCTTTAATTTTAGCGTCATATCCACCAATACCATATGCAGGTATACCTCCAAGCGCGCTATAAGTTGAACCACGTAAAGAAACATTACCCTTTACAGTTTGATAAACAGCACCGCCATATATATTCCAGTTTTCAGTTGGTTGGAATCCCAAAATTAATGATAAATTCTGTGTATCTACTTCAACTGCAGTATTGCCTTGAGCATTAGTAAAAGCAGTAGATTTAGTATATTCAGCGTCTGCACCAAAAGGCTGGTCGTATAGAAGACCTACAGAGAATTGATCTGCGACTTGTAATTTAAGTGCTGCAGCAGGGAAATAGTAGTCCCCAGCCATATCACCAGTCTTTTCATTCGCTGTCGTTTTACCTGACACGTTAGGATCTAAAACAGAAATCCCAGCTTCAAAATAATTTCCAGGTTGTAAGAAAGCAGAAATAGATTGACCTGAACGATCTAATGCAGCAGCGAAAACACCACTTGTTGGTAGAGTTGCAAGTAAAATTGATGTTGATAACGTTTTTAATTTCACTTTAATTATTCCCTAAAATTATAAATGAATGTTCCAAGTTCTCGTTTTAGAATGTAGAGTAAACACATAGATACATTAATTCATCTATTGTTACTTCTGAACACAAAATAACACATTAAAAATAAGAGTAAATACTCTAGAACAGTGAAGTTTTTCTAAATTTTTGAAAAATGAAAATAAAATTTTAAAATTATCAAATGAAGACAATTTATATGAAAAAAATATAAAAAAATGGAATTTTTTATTAAAAAATATAAGTATAAAAAATGAACGGTTAAGTCAAAAAAGTTATTAATGTATTTGATTGTATGAAATTTAAGCAATTTTAATTTGAATATTCACAAGCTGTTCGATTTATTTGAATAAGGCAGAATAGGGTGTAGCGTAAAATAGAAAAAGGAGAATCAAATGATTCTCCTTTTTTGTGTAACATGTAATGAGCTGATTAGAATTTATAACCAATTTTTAGGCCATATGCGATTGCATTGTTGTCTTTAAATTCAGCAACATAAGCTGGTGTACCTGCTTGAGTAGCTAATTGACCTTTAGCATCACCTAACCAGAAGTATTTCACCCCACCAGCAATAAAGTAATTTGGCGCAGGACTAAATTGAACGCCTAAACCGACATTCCAGTAACCTTCTGTTGGTCCAAGTGCAGTTACAGGGTTACCCGCACCTGAATCCCAACCGACAGAGACATTACCTGCCCATTGGTCATTAAGTTTACGACCTACACCAACGTTCGCTGACCATTGATCATCTGAATATTGTAAGAGTGGAGCATTCGTAGCACCAATGAATCTAGCAGGGCTAATGTCTAACTCTTTCCAATTTACCCAGCGTACATTGGCAAAAGCAACTGTATTTGCCATGATGCCTGTTTGGAAATCAAGATTTACTGACTGAGGCGTTGTGATTACTGTATCTAAAGAAGGAGTTAACGTTGTACCACCACCAATTACATCTTGTGTAGCTAGTTCATGATCAATTTCAGAACGGTAGGTTAACGATGCTTTTAAGGCAATGTCTGGAATTTGGAAGGCAATACCTGCTAACCAACCTGCACTTCCATCTTCTTTATAACGTGCATCGTAAAATGGAGCCAAGTCCGCAGTTGGCAACGGATTACCTCGAAGTAATAAACTACCTTTTACTGTTTGATAAACACCACCGCCGTAAATATTCCAGTTTTCAGTCGGTTGGAAACCAAAAATCAGGCTTAAGTTTTGGGATTGTACATCAACTTCCGTGCCACTTAATAAGTCACCATCATTTGTTTTATAAGTTGCCTTAGCACCAAAGGGTTGATCGTAAATAAGACCAAAAGAAAAATGATCGGTTAACTGCAGTTTTAGTGCGGCATTTACCATTGTATAGTCATCAGCCATATCGCTGACTTTTGGAGCTGTCGCGATACTTGTACCAGATACATCAGGATCTAGCACAGATATCCCTGCTTCAAAATAGTTATTTGGTTGAAGAAATGCACTAATTGATTGGCCTGAGCGATCCAACGCTGCTGCAAAAGCGCCAGTAGCTGGTAAAAGTGCAATTATGATAGACGAGCTTAGAGCCTTTAATTTCATGTATTCAGTCCTTGAAATTGTTAATCTTTTCGTTTTTGGTCGATTTCTTTTCATTTGTGTATATGAGTAAAAAACAATCATGTTTGTTGTTTTGGTTATTTTTTACTCTAGAAACAAAATAACATAAAGTTACAGGTATGCAAGATGTTTTATGACAAAAATGACCAGTAAAATGTAGAAAATGGTCAATAGTTCGGGACTGCATCAACGAATGAAAAAATTATATGAACAGTATCAAATAATAGTAGCTGTTAACGCTCAAAAAAGATGGTGCGCTCTGCGGGACTCGAACCCACGTCGGTCGCTTAGGAGGCAACTGCTCTATCCAGTTAAGCTAAGAGCGCAAGGCAGGGAAGTTTTATTCTAATATAAAAAGAAAAAAGTTATTGCCTAAACAATAACTTTTTAGAAATTATGCTGTGTTTAATCAAGTTTGTTTAAATCTTTCGGATTCAGATAACTAAATAAAAGCAACATGATGGTAATCCAAATTGGAATCATCATCACGGACTCTTTAAAGCCTTGATTCCACATAATATAAAGCACTAAACCAATGAAGATAAGCACAATATAGTTACTGATAGGTGACCATAGTGCTGGATACGAGGTTTCAAATTTTAAAATACGTTTCGCACGTTTAAATTGTAAGTGCGTCAAAGTAATCATTGCCCAGTTGAGAACTAAAGCACCAACCACAATGTACATCAAATGCCCTAATGCTTTTTCTGGAATGAAATAGTTTAAAAGCACGCATCCAAAAATCAGCAATGCAGATAACAATACAGCAGGAATAGGCACACCTTGTTTATTGGTTTTTGCAAAAACTTTTGGCGCATTGCCTTGTTGTGCAAGGCTATAGAGCATACGACTATTTGCATACATACCACTGTTATATACAGAAAGTGCAGCAGTGAGAATAATAAAGTTGACTAAACTAGCAGCCCATTCAATTCCAATGAGGCTGAATACTTTAACAAATGGACTGGTTTCTAAACTCCCACCTGTAAAATTATTCCATGGCACTAGAGATAATAAAATGATAATTGAACCAATATAAAAAATTAAAATTCGAGGAATAATTTGATTAATGGCTTTAGGAATGGTTTTTTCAGGATCTTCAGCTTCTGCTGCTGCCATACCAATCAACTCGATTCCTCCGAAGGCAAACATCAGAAAGGCGAGCATAAAGAACAAACCTTCAAAGCCATTTGGAAAGAAGCCGTTGTGTTGCCATAAATTACTAAAAGAAGCTGTAGAATTGGAATCAGCTGTCAAAAGTAAATATAGCCCAAAAATGATCATCGAAATGATTGCAGCAACTTTAACAATCGATAACCAGAATTCTGATTCACCGTAAAATTTCACATTACCTAAATTGACTAAAGTAATGATAATGAAAAAGAACAGTACAGATGACCAAGCAGGTATTTGTGGCCACCAGTAGTTAATATATTTGGCAACAGCGGTCAATTCGGTCATGGCAACGAGGATATATAAAATCCAATAATTCCAACCTGTTAAAAATCCAGGGAATTTACCCCAATATTTATAAGCAAAATGACTAAACGAACCTGCAACAGGTTCATGAACAATCATTTCCCCCAATTGACGCATGATGAGGAAAGCGATCAAACCACCAATGGCATAACCTAAAATGATGGAAGGTCCTGCGGATTGGATGACTTGGGCTGAACCTAAAAATAAGCCAGTACCAATTGCACCACCCATAGCAATCAATTGGATATGACGATTTTTTAAGCCACGCTGTAGTTTAGAAGGTTCGTTGTTCAAATTACGTTGCCCGACAATGAATTAATTTTTGAGATTGTAATGTATAGAAAACCATTAGCCTAGAGAATCTGATGAGTGATCCGCATACAAAATCATTTGAAAAATATTTTTTATCAGTTTTTTATTAAAGAAACATCAACTTAATTATATTTCAGACAAAGAAGTGAAAAATTAATTTTTATAAAAGCGTTTTTTAGAATATTTTTTATACTTAAGTCCTGTGGTCAATACTTTTGTATAAGCACAAGATATGATGGCAATATCAAAAAAGTTGAACTGAACAAAGAAGTCTAAAGGAATGAAATAACAATGAGCTTTGCTGCACAAATTAAAATCCCTGCAACATATATGCGCGGTGGAACAAGTAAAGGTGTTTTTTTTAAGTTAGATGATCTTCCTGAGCGAGCACAAGTTGCAGGTCAAGCACGAGATGATTTGTTATTACGTGTAATTGGCAGTCCAGATCCTTATGGCAAACAAATTGATGGTATGGGTGGAGCAACCTCAAGTACCAGTAAAACAGTCATTTTGTCTAAAAGTTCACAACCTGATCATGATGTTGACTATTTATTTGGTCAAGTTTCGATTGATAAAGCATTTGTCGATTGGAGTGGTAATTGCGGAAATTTAACAGCTGCTGTGGGTTCTTTTGCCATCAGTAATGGCTTGATTGATTCAGCACGTATTCCTGAAAATGGCTTGTGTACGGTGCGTATTTGGCAAGCCAATATTCAAAAAACCATTATTGCGCATGTACCTGTGACCAATGGCGAGGTCCAAGAAACAGGTAATTTTGAGCTGGATGGTGTGACATTCCCAGCAGCTGAAGTTCAGATTGAATTTTTAGATCCAGCCGATGATGGTGAAGAGGGTGGATCTATGTTTCCTACAGGCAATGTGTTTGATGAACTGACTGTCCCAGACATTGGTACTTTTAAAGTGACCATGATTAATGCTGGTATTCCAACTATTTTTTTAAATGCAGAAGATATTGGCTACACAGGAACTGAGTTACAAGATCAGATTAATAATGACGATGCTGCATTAAAGCGTTTTGAAACCATTCGTGCTTATGGTGCACTGAAAATGGGTTTAATCTCAGATATTTCAGAAGCCAAAAGCCGCCAACATACGCCTAAAGTTGCCTTTGTATCGCCACCAAAGTCTTATCAATCTTCAAGTGGTAAAGATGTCCATGAAACTGATGTCGATTTATTGGTTCGTGCATTATCTATGGGCAAATTGCATCACGCCATGATGGGAACAGCGGCGGTTGCAATTGGAACGGCTGCTGCCATTCCAGGAACATTGGTCAATCTTGCTGCGGGAGGGCAAGATCGTGAAGCGGTACGTTTTGGACATCCATCTGGAACTTTAAGAGTTGGAGCGCAAGCGACCATTGAAAATGGGCAGTGGGTGGTACAAAAAGCCATCATGAGTCGAAGTGCACGTGTACTGATGGAAGGTTGGGTTCGTGTACCTGCCGATTGTTTCTAAATAAAAATGTTTTAAAAATAAACCTCTATTTCATATGGAGGTTTTTACACAAAAAAAAGGGTTATTTTTGCTAAAAATTAATGGCAAAAAATTAAATAAATATAAGATAAAATTGTAATTTTGTGCATATTATTGCTTATTGGTTCATGTTATATTTCAACTAAGTGAAATGTGTCGTGTTGGTCGAATAAAATATCAATGATTAGGGAAAATTGAGTGCTCATTCATCAGCAAAAAAATGATAGCTATTGAGGTGGTTGAATGGAAAAATCACAACACAAATTTGATGATTTATTTGATGACCAAAAGTTTTTAGACGTCCTACAAGGTGCTGAAAAGTTAGAACTCGTCTCTTTCATTTCTAAATTGCCTATTCCCATCGCGATCATCGAAAATGAAGGTATATTTCTAGGAATTAACCAAAATTTTGCTGACATTTATGAAAGTGATGCATTGTACTTAATGGGTAAAAAACTCAGTTCTGTATCAACGGTCGTGCATGCTTATTATATTGAGGCTTTGAATGATTTTAAGAGTCAGAGCCATCTGCAGCTGGTCGAAAATGAGTTTTATTCTAAGGGTCACTTTTATATTTTAAATTTTAAATCCTTAAGAGATGTCGATCGTAAATTAATTGCAGTGATTGTGGTGTGTACAGATGTCACACGATTAAAGCGTCGTGAACGTGTGTTGATCCAAAATAATCAAAAATTACATGATCATTTGTATATTGACCAAACGACTGGTGTGAATAATAGAAGGGCTCTAGAGCGATTTTTAAAGCAAAACTTTGTCGGTACAAAACGGGAAAATTATTCTTTCTTGAAAATTGATTTGGATGATTTTAAAAAGTTTAATCAACTCAATAGTTATACCTATGGAGATGAATTACTCACTTCTATTGCGCAACTGTTTCATGACGAAATTGCACAAGATAATGCAATTTTGTATCGTCTAAATTCTGCCAGTTTTGTCGTTGTTTTAGAAAAATGCACCCCTTGGTCAGCATTAACAGTGGCAGAGCGACTGCGCCATAAAATGATGAAAGAAAATATTCGTTTTGAAGCAGATTCTGAGGAAATACTCACGATTTCAATTGGGATTTATCACCCTCAAGCACACAACAATTTTAATGAGCTCGATATTATTGAACAAATAGATATTGCGGTACAACAAGCCAAGTCACAGGGTAAAAATTCGATTTTTGTTTTGGATTAAACGCGAAACAGTCATTAATGAGATGAGTGTTTTTGCTATTCGATGTAGAATATAGACACTCCATGTCGTATTCGTTTTATTGATAGCGGATCAATATAAAATTTCGAGGCCATAGTGACATCAATTCTGCAAGTAAATACTGAAATTTTAAAGCAAGCTCAAGAACAAATCAGACAAGATTTGAAATTTGCTTTAGATGCTTTTTCTTTACCTGAGCCTCTAAAAAGTGCCGTTTATCATGCAGTGATGTTAGGCGGAAAACGTGTCCGTCCAGCTTTGTGTTATGCAACATCTCATTTGAAGCCAAATCATCCTCACTATGCAGCGGTTAGACGTGCTGCGGTTGCAGTTGAGTTGATTCACTGCTATTCGTTGGCCCATGATGATTTACCCTGTATGGATAATGATTTAATTCGACGTGGTCAGCCCACATGCCATGCTGCATTTGGTGAAGATACAGCATTGCTTGCAGGTGATGTTTTACAGTCTATGGCATTTGAAGTATTGGGTAGTCGGCTGTTTGATACCCAAGTGGCTGTGGATGCCAAAATTGTTTTAAAACAAATGCAAATATTAGCCACTTCAAGTTCTAAAATGGTGGCAGGACAAGTCCTCGATATTCAAGCTGAAGGCAAACATGTCGATCAAGCTGCACTTGAAAATATCCATCGCAATAAGACAGGTGCACTGATGCAGGCAGCCATTATGATGGCAGCTGTCACCGTGTTTGAAGGTACAGATCAAGCCATTCCAAAGTTACGTGAGTTTGGGCAGGCCATTGGTTTAGCTTTTCAGGTACAAGATGATATTTTGGATGTGATTTCAGATACTGAAACGTTAGGGAAAACAGCCGGTAAAGACGAACAAGTGGATAAATCTACTTATCCAGCGCTAATGGGTTTGCAAGGTGCGAAGAATTATGCACAGCAATTGCATGATCAAGCGTTTCAAGCTTTGGCATATTTTGGTGATCAAGCTCGTGAGCTGAATGAAATTTCAACATTTTTATTGTCCCGTAAAAATTAATTTCAAGACCATATCAACTTGAAATATTGATTAAATGAAAATGTTATAAAGTAAAAAGAGAACCTTAAGGTTCTCTTTTTTTATCGCTATTCGCTTTGAATCGTACTGTTATTTTAGCAGTCAATTATTTAAACGCATCTTTGTATAAACGATCTGCTTCATCAAAGCGGGCAGTGACATCTGTATTGGGTACTTTGTCTGCAAGACTTACCACAATGATGGCAATGAGTGAGCAAATAAAGCCAGGAATAATTTCGTATAGACCTGTATAACCAAAGAAATTTTTCCAAACAATGACGATAACAGCACCAATGATCATACCTGCAAGCGCACCATTTAAAGTCATGCGTTTCCAGAATAATGACAAAATAATCAGTGGACCAAATGCTGCGCCAAAACCAGCCCATGCATATGCGACAAGCCCCAGTACTTTCGATTCAGGATTCGCTGCAAGAACAATGGCTAAAATCGCAATCAATAGCACCATTAAACGACCTATCCACACCAATTCTTTTTGTGAAGCATTTTTACGAATAAAGGCTTTGTAAAAGTCTTCTGTCAAAGTGCTCGAACAGACTAAAAGTTGGCAACTGAGCGTACTCATGACTGCCGCTAAAATCGCTGCCAATACAATACCGGCAATCCACGGATTAAAAAGAATCTTTGTGAGTTCCATAAACACGGTTTCTGGATTGGCATTTACAGTTGCAGCGAGATCAGGGTTGGCGTGAAAAAATGCAATACCAAAGAATCCAGCAGCCACAGCACCACCTAGACACAAAATCATCCAAGTCATACCAATACGACGTGCATTTGGAATAGATTTAACCGAGTCTGCGGCCATGAAACGTACTAAGATATGCGGTTGACCGAAGTAACCTAAGCCCCATGCCAGTAATGACAAAATCGCAACGACACTTAAGTCACCAAAAATATTCATGGCCTGTGGACGAGCAGCTTCGAGTGCCAAAGTGACTTCAGTCAAATCTGAGAAGCTGAGAATGGTCACAACAGGTGTGAGTAACAAAGCAAAAATCATCAAGCCTGCTTGGATGGTATCGGTCCATGATACAGCAAGGAATCCACCTACAAATACGTAGCTAATAGTCGCAATTGCACTAATCCAAAGGGCAGTGGTGTAGGAAAAATGGAACATGCTCTCAAAGAGACGAGCACCAGCCACCATGCCAGAAGCACAGTAAATTGCAAAGAAAATTAGAATAATACAAGCAGATACGATACGTAAAACTTTCTTTTGATCATTGAATCGATTTGAAAAATAATCGGGTAAGGTGAGGGCATTGTGCTGTACTTCAGTATGTACACGTAAGCGTCCAGCCACCAAAAGCCAGTTCAACCATGCACCTAAAATAAGACCAATCGCGATCCACATTTCAGACAAGCCAGACAGATAAATGGCTCCAGGGAGTCCCATGAGTAACCAGCCACTCATGTCTGAAGCACCTGCTGAAAGTGCTGTCACGAAACTGCCTAAACGTCGTCCCCCTAAAATATAATCTGAAAAATTGGTTGTCGCACGATAGGCTATTAAACCAATGATAACCATGGCGACTATATAAAATAGAAAGGTGATTAGTGTGGGATTTAGGGAGCTCATACGTGATCCATATACAGGTGGATAGTAGATTGAAAGAACAAATCTAAAATTTAATGCGAAATTTAAACATAATTTAAAAAAAAATGCTGACAATTTCAAAAGCTTGATCATGTTAAAAAGAAAAAGACAGCACATTTGCTGTCTTTTCAATTGTTTTATTCATTGCTGAAATTAGCTATTTGGAGGTGTACGCCCCATCACACCACGGATGGTGTTCATAATGTCAGCGGGTAGAACCACAGTTTTCGCATTGTTGGATTTCGCCATTTCTTGCATGGCTTTGACATATTGTTCACCCAATAAATACGCCACAGGAATTTCTTTATCGCCCACAGCATTGGTCACCATTTGAATGGCTTTTTCAGATGCTTCAGCCAGTACGACTTGTGCTTCTGCATCACGACGTGACGCTTCAAGGCGACCTTCAGCTTCTAAAATCGCAGCTTGCTTTTCACCATCTGCACGCGTAACTGTTGCACGACGTTGACGTTCAGCAGCAGCCTGAGCTTCCATGGCAGATTGCATGGTAGATGAAGGTTGAATGTCCTGAATTTCAACTGTTTTTAAAGTAATACCCCAATCAGATATATCATCTGAAATGGCAATTTTGAGTTTGGCTTTAATATGGTCACGTGATGACAAAGCATCATCTAGATCCATTTCGCCCACAATTGAACGTAATGATGTTTGGACTAAGTTTTGAATTGCCCAAGAATAATTTTCAATTCCATAAACCGCTTTTGCAGGAGCCGCAATATTAATATAAGCCACAGCATTCATTACCAATACTGCATTATCACGCGTAATGACTTCTTGAGATGGAATATCTAAAACAATATCTTTGGTGGTGACTTTATATGCAACTTCATCAATATAAGGAATAATAAAATTCAGTCCTGGATCCAAGACTTCTTGATATTTGCCCCAGCGTTGTACGATCCATTTATAGCCTTGAGGTACAATTCGGACACCTTTAAAAATGGTAAATACCACAAAAGCAAAAAACACCAAACCCACTGCGAAACCAGACATGGTTAATCCCTCTTTTTATAATCTTTAAACTGAAAACTCACTTTACAACGGTGTGGTGGTTGTAGAGTAAGGTTGAACAAGTAACTCATTGTCAAGAATATCAATAACGCGTACACGATCACCCACTTGTACAGGGGAAACCGTGCGACAGTTCCATTCATCTGCCCCTAAAACAGCGGTCGTAAAGCGCACGCGAATATGATCTTGTTCAAGATGCGTAAGTATGACCATACCTGTTTTACCAATGGTATTTTCACGCTCAATTTGTGATTGTGTATCTCGATTTGCACGAGGCTTAATATATTTAAACCAAAGTAAAGTACATACAATGGATAATATTCCCCAGATTATCAACTGTAAACCAAGGTTCATCTCTGGGAAAACCCACAATAAAATACCAACGACCAGTGCAGCAAGACCAAACCACAGTGCAGCGAAAGCGGGTATAAATAACTCAGAGATAATAAGCACAGTACCTAAAACGAACCAATGCCAAGGTTCAATCACTAAATTCATCATTACGCTCTCTAATCATTATGATTCTTTGTAATTTCATTGACTTAGCTAGCTAAGTGTTGTGCCCACTGTAACAGAGAAATGCATTTCTGCACATCAAAATGTCATAAATGATTGAAGTAAATGTATTTAAATTTTTCCTCGTGGTGCAGGTTTAAATGCAGCAGGGGATTTTTTAAAATTGTGAATTGCAGTTTCGATCGATTTAATTTTTAACTGTGCGGCTTTTTCACCTTCAAGAATCGCTTGATTGCTAGACTTCAAATCGAGTGTTCCTAAATGTCCAACTTTGGGTTGAATCACCACTTGGGCTTGATTCAGTTCATTATTTATACTCTGTTGTCCCATAATATTGATGGTTTGATCCAAGAGTCCCCACATGCTTAAAGGTTTATCACCGACTGGACGTGCAGAGATATCAACCGCAATAACAATATCTGCGCCCATATCTTTGGCAGTTTGTACTGGTATAGGGCTTACCAATCCACCATCGACATATTTATGCTGACCAATGGTGGCTGGGACAAAGACATTTGGAATACTGCAAGAAGCACGTACAGCTTGACCTGTATTACCTTTAATAAAATCGGCACGTTTACCTGAGTCGAGTCTTGTTGCCACAGCGGCAAAACGTATCGGAAATTGTTCAATCGGTTTATTGGTCACTTGACGGTTAACATAGTCTTGTAATTTTTGACCCAATACCACACCTTGGCTACTCAAGGTCAAATCTCGAATATCTGACTCTTTTAAGGTCTGCGCAATTTGTTGGAGTTGATAAGGGGATTTGCCACTGGCATAGATACTGCCGACGAAACTTCCTGCACTGGTACCTGTAACAATTTTGGGTTTAATACCATGAGACTCTAAAACTTTCAGAACGCCAATGTGAGCAAAGCCTTTAGCCCCACCGCCACCCAATGCAATGGCAATGACAGGTTCGCGTGCTTTAATTGGAGTCGTTGTTGTTGGTGTTTGAGTGGCTTTATCACAACCGACAAAGCTGAGGGTAAGTAAGCCAATCAGTGTAATTTTTTTATAAAAAGAGGGAATAAACATAAGTGACAATCTTTAAATATCATCATTGTAATTGATGTATATCTGAACAGATTGTCAGCAATTTTTCCAGCACATTTAAAAATGAATTACAAAAGTTTCTTCAATGGTTTGGCTAAGCGCTGCATGTTTTTAGGATAAAACTTACCTTGATAATGTCTCAAGATCATTTCAAGATCATGTTCATAGTTATCTGTTGGATGGACAACACCCAAACAGTGAATGGCTTTGTTTTTGTAGTCCAATGCAAACATGACAATGGGAATATTTGCACCTTTAGCAATATGCCAAAATCCGCTACGAATATGCTCGGGGCTTTTTCGTGTGCCTTCAGGCGCCAGTGCAATCCAAATTTTATCTTTAGATTGAATCACGTCGATAATCTGTTTGGTCAGTCCTTGAGGTGTATCTCTTTTGACAGGAATCACCCCCATCCATTTCAGTAAGCCTTTGAGTGGGGTGTTAAATAAACTGTCTTTGCCAAAAACTGTCACACTAATTCCAAGTCCAAGCATCGCCAAGAAGCCATAAAGTCCATCATAATTTGAAGTATGTGGTGAAATGATCGCAACAGCTTTGGGTAGATCTGGAAAATCACCATCAAACTGCCAGCCTTGCGCTAAATAGAGTTTTTTAAAAATACTACGGCTGAACGGCGTTCCTCGTACAGGAACTTGGGCTGGCAATTGAGGGAAGGACTGTTTCATCTTTTGAACTTTCAATGTAAAGGGAAATATTATTTACTTGAATACTTTGGAGTATCGCCAAATTTAACAGTATGATTATCTAACATTAACGCAAATAATTAAATGTTTAAATTGATCAATGAAAAATTGAAAATTAGATAAAATTGAGTTGGGGTTCATATTGTGTCTATGCCTATTTTTACTTGAATTGAGTGTCTTGATATGTTGAAAATGTCTCACGTTTATCTGCTGCTTTTTTCACTATATTGGGCGCAAGGCTTACCTGTAGGGTTTATGACTCATGCATTGCCTGTGATTCTTCGGGCTCAAGGCGTATCGCTGACACATATTGGTGGTTTTGGTTTACTCATGGCGCCGTGGGCATTGAAGGTACTATGGGCACCCTGGGTAGATCGTTATGGGAGTTCGGCATTTGGGCACTATAGAAGTTGGATTATCCCTACACAGATATTCACTGTCGCGATACTGATTATTTTGTCATTTTTACCTATTCAAGCACTCAACCAACCCGTCTACCTATTGGCATTTTTTATCGCTTTATTGTTTATGAATACAGTTGGAGCGACTCAAGATATTGCGACCGATGGTCTAGCTGTATCTATACTTAAAGGGGAGCAACAACACATTGGAAATATGTTCCAAGTTGTAGGTTCTAGACTTGGCTTTATCGTGGGTGGTGGGGCCATCCTATGGGCCTTAGACTGGCTTAATTGGCAAAGTACCTTCTTAATTTTAGCGGGATTGGTTGCATTAAATACGATCCCAATTTTTTTGTACCGAGAGCCTAAACACCACGGATTTAAGACAGATCATTCATCAAAAGAATTAGCACCCTTAGGAGCTTCTACATCTATAGAGTCTATACAAAAAGATCAGCTCTCATTCTTTAAGTCACTGATGCAATATTTACAGTATTTTATGCATTCTCAACTCATGTTGAGTTGGTTTGTCGTACTTTGTGTACTGAAAATTACAGATGGATTATCAGGGCCAATTATTAAGCCATTATTGGTTGATTTAGGTTTAACACTTTCTGAGATCGGTGTTTATATTACGATGCTAGGCGCATTTGCTGCACTCATTGGAGCTGGACTTGCTGGTTTGAGCTTAAAATATGTATCTCGATCAAATGCCTTAATTCTATTTTCAATTTTAAAATTGCTAAGTTTGCTTGGTTTTACATGGCTTGCTTATTTACATGCACATCATCTGCATATTGCAACATGGTGGATATATTTGATTAATGCTTTAGAAGATATGTTCGCATCAATGCTTTTGGTGATTATTTTAACCCTAGTCATGCAGTATAGCCGTAAGGAACATGCGGGAACCGATTTTACTTTTCAAGTGTCTTTAATGGCGATGGTGAGTGGTGTTTTATATACGGTGAGTGGTATTGCAGGAGATGCGTTAGGCTATCAAAAATATTTGATGAGTATCAGTGTCATTGGTCTCATTTTGATTATGCCAATTTGGTATTGGAAAAATCAGAGTCTAAAAGCACATACAGATTGATCATGGTGATTTGAAATCGTAAATATTCAAGATGACTTATGCCATTTTGAAGATTTAATCAGTACAAATCGGAATATAGATTAAGCCAAGCAATCGATAATATATGGCTGATGATAAAAAATGATGTGGATTGTACGTTATGCGCATAGAAGCGGTGCTCTTTGATTTAGACAATACCTTGACGCATCGAGATTTAAGTGTTCAGGCTTATAGTCGGCATTTTCTTGAACATTATTCTAATCGGTTAAATTTAAAAAACACCGAACAAAAACAATCTGATTTAAACACAATTATAGACATTATCCGCCGTATTGATCATGGTGGTTATCCCAAGAAAGAACTGCTGACTCATCCAAGTATTGCCGCATCTGTAGGTTTTGCATTACTTCAGGAATTAGACTGGAAGCAAGCGCCAGAATTAGATGAATTGACTGAATTTTGGTTTTCTGAATTTGGTCTATCTGCCGTTGCTATGACTGGTGCAGAAGCATTATTAAAACAACTCAAACAACGAGGATTTAAATTGGCTGTGATTTCTAATGGCGGACATGCAACTCGTCTAAGAATTTTACAAGGCTTAGGTTTTGCGGATTATTTTGATGAAATTTTGAGTTCTGAATTGGTTGGCATTTCAAAACCAAAAGCTGAAATTTTTCTATATAGCTGTGCAAAACTTCAGGTAGAACCAAAGTACAGTTTATATATTGGAGACCATCCGATAAATGATTTTCAAGGTGCAACAGATGCAGGTCTGAATGCTTTACTGATTTTAGGCTTTCATGAACAGGTTGAACATATACCAAAGGAGAAAACGATTCATCAATTAGATGAAATCTGGACACATTTGGGGGATGAGTCAGTTTCTATTTTGTAAAACCATGACTACATGGATGATGGAAATCGATAATAAAAAATCCTGAGTCAACTCAGGATTTTTAAGTATTTAGATGAAAGATTAAAACATTGCATCTTCAGAATTGGCTGTAATGCGATGAATCGATAAATCAGCACCGCGATATTCATCTTCTTGGCTTAAGCGTATGCCGATGGTGATTTTTAAAATGCCATACACCAGACATCCACCAACCAGTGCTATCACAATGGCGAGTAGCGTTCCAATGCATTGTGACATCATTGAGACACCACCTAATCCACCTAAAGCTTTTTGTCCAAAAAGTCCAACGGCTATGCCACCAAAAGCACCACAAACGCCGTGGAGTGGCCAGACCCCAAGCACATCATCCACTTTAAGTTTGTTCTGTGTATAGGTAAATAGCTTTACAAATAAGAAACCAGCAATTGCACCTATGATCAGCGCACCCACAGGATGAACAATGTCAGATCCTGCACAGATCGCAACCAGTCCTGCCAACGGTCCATTATGTAAAAATCCAGGGTCTTCTTTACCAAAGAAATTGGCTGCAATTGTTCCACCGACCATTGCCATCAGGGAATTCATCGCCACCAAACCTGAAATGGCATCAAGGCGTTGCGCACTCATGACATTAAAACCGAACCAACCGACAATTAGAATCCAAGACCCTAGTGCTAAAAATGGAATGGAAGAGGGTGGGTGGGCACTGACGCGGCCATCTTTTTTATAGCGTCCATGACGAGCACCTAATAAAATGACTGCACTTAACGCAATCCAGCCACCCATTGCATGAACCACCACAGAACCAGCAAAGTCATGAAAGCTTGCACCGAAGGTTTTTGCGAGCCAATCTTGCAATCCCAAATTACCATTCCATGCCATACCTTCAAAAAAAGGATAAACCAAAGCAACAATAAATAATGTAGCAATGGCTTGTGAGCGCATTTTGGCACGTTCCGCAATACCGCCAGACACAATAGCAGGAATGGCAGCTGCGAAAGTCAGTAAGAAAAAACAACGCATTAGGTTATAACCATGTTCAGCGGAGAGTTCTTGGCTACTGTGAAAAAAATGTTGCCCGTACGAAATGTAATATCCGATAAAAAAGTAAGCGATTGCTGATATTGAAAAATCAGTCAAAATTTTACTTAAAGCATTCACTTGGTTTTTATGGCGAACAGTGCCTAATTCTAAAAAAGCAAAACCAGCGTGCATTGCAAGCACCAGTATTGCCCCTAAAAGAAGAAATAATAAATCTATATTTTGCATAATGATTCTTTATAGTGCTATATGTCACAGTTTGATCCAGTATAACAATACATTTTGAGACGTGAAGGGGGGAAACTTTAGAAAATATTGATCAAGTTTTGTTTAAAAATGAAAAGACTCGATATAAAGCATAAGCGTGCACTCAAATGGACATATTGCACTGAATTTGGGCGTTTGTATTACACCTATTTTAATTTAAATATATGATTTATAATAAATTTATTTTTAAGCTTTCCATAGAAGCTGTAATTTAATCATTTCAAAATTACTGATGCAGGAAAAAAATGATTAGTTTTTATAAAAAAATCTTTTATTCTAAATGCTCAAAGGCTTTATAAATCTTAATTTCATCTTCAAGAGATTTATTGGACTTTTTGGGTTCTTCAAATTGTTGGAAGGTTTTCACTTCTATTGCAGGTGGTTGATATTTGGGTTTAACCGACGGCATGGGTTGATTGGCTGGTGTCTGATCAACCATTGATTTGTCAGAAGAGATTTTATCTGCTGTTGCCATACGTTCCAAATTTTTACTTTCTTCAGTAATCGATTGATTCAAATGGTTAATGTTTTTCAACATCTGTTTGTTGTGCTGAGTGTTTTTTTGCGCTGAAGAATGAGACAGAGCTTTTGATGCTTTTGTATTCATCGCTTTTTGATTGGTCTGACATGGCATGCCGTCTGCCACACGACGATTCAGCACATATTGGCGACCATTCCAACGGTAAATACTTTGACATTTATCTTGTGTCACGCTTTGTACGTCTGGCCAACTATTAACGCCTTTGGTTTTTAAGAATTTTGCTGTACCAGCTTTATGTAGCATTAAATGCCAATTATGGTCGGTATCTTGACGAAGCAGATAAAAACCAACCCCCACTTTGGGATAACATGTAGAACCACCATCTTTAATTAATGCATCTGGAATTCGGTCACCATTTAAATCTTGATATAAAGTGAGTGCACCAAAACTGCATTTACTTTGCCATGTTCCTAAATGGTTTTTAAAACCTGCTGCTTTAAAAATAAGGGCTTTCGCTTTTTCATTAATAGGCGTTTGTGCCTCAACGGAACTATATGAAAAACTTAAAAAAAAGAATGGAATTATGTATTTTAAGTGATTCATTTCAATATCCGTTGATTATAATTAGACTTGAATCACATATTAATTTATTCAGGACTTTCGCAATAGTTATTTATATGTGGATAATCGTTACAAAGCGTTGGGTTATCAATTGTGTGGATCAGTTTGATAAATAGTACCCAGGAATTTAATGGATACATATTTTTTCTAGCATGAATTATGTTGAATATTCATTCGATTAAAATCATATTATAAGGTGTATTCTTTTCAGTCATTCGTTATGCTCAATGTGTATGATCTTGTATTTTCTCAACGGTTTTGGTTTTGTTCTAAAATATTAAAAACTTAAATTTAGCCCTTGAGAGACTAAGCTCAACACAAGACTTTTTCACAGAACATGTTTTTATATAACAATTATCACAACAACATTTTTGCGGTGATATAGGTCAAGGTTATGCAGAGTATTTTACTGTCATTATTTCCACTCATCGCCTTAATTATTAGTGGTTATGTTTTAAAGCAAAAAGAATTTCTATCAGATGATTTTTGGCAAGGTGCTGAAAAACTGAATTATTACATTCTTTTTCCAATCATGTTATTTGCTAACCTTGCCACAGCAAAACTTGATTTAGGGTTAATGAAGACCATTTTTGTTGTTGTGGGCTTGGTGTTGTCACTTGCCTGTATTACGCTCTATATCATTCGGAAAGTGTGTGGAACTCCATCTGCAAAATTTGGCGTATATATGCAGAGTAATACCCGTTTTAATACATTTATGGGGCTTGCCATTGTTGCAGCATTATTTCATCAACAAGGGATGACTATCTTTGCTATTATTTTGGCGATGAGTATACCTGTTGTGAATGTTTTAGCTGTACTGGCACTCACAAATCAGGACAATATGGATGTGAAAAGTATAGTTTTTTCACTGGCTAAAAATCCGCTGATTTTAGGATGTGTGATTGGTGCGTTGTTCAATGGGTCGGGTATTCATTTGTGGGTAGGGTTTGATTCATTCTTGAAACAACTGGCGCTATGTAGTTTGCCACTAGGTTTATTGTGCGTTGGGGCAGCATTACAATTTATGGCATTAAAAAAAGATATATTTCCACTGATTGTGAATACCTTTTCGAAGCTCCTGATTATGCCTACACTCGCATTTGCGCTATGTCACTGGATGGATTTATCAGCATTAGAAACACAAATTTTTGTCGTATATTTTGCATTGCCGACAGCATCGGCATCTTATATTTTGACCAAAGTTTTAGGTGGTGATAGTCAACTTATGGCTGGCGTCATTAGTTTACAAATTTTGTGTTCTGCATTTACCCTGCCAGTTGTATTAAGTTTCGTGCTTTAAATCATTAAATTTATATAAAGTATTGAGTTGATTATGCAGCTCAGGTCGTAGAAAAACCGAATTGATTATGTCTAGTCGAAATGTGAACCGTTATAAATTTAGATTTAATTTCTGAATTAAATTCGAAATTGTGAGAAAATACACTTTTATATTTGCCTTTAAGGACTCCCATGACTGATCACTCTCTTGAATCTTTAAGTGATATCGAAATTTTAGACATTTTACAGTCGATGAAAGACGATGTACTCGATGTTGAAGCGAAAGAGATTATCCGCAATGGTGGCAAAGCGGGACGTCAAGAAGCACATAAAAATGCTTTAGTGGCTTTGAATACGTCTTTTGAAGAAAAATTTGTTGAAGCAGTGAGTTTGGCATTAGGTCTGAATGAAGGGCAAACCAAAAAAATTCGCTATAAAAAAGACCGAGTTCGTATTTTAAAAGCACGTGGTATCGATTATCTAGCGATTGATGGTGCAGAGACAGCGCAAGTGTTATCGCAAATTTCTCAAGCGATTACTCGTGAAGATGCAATAGTGACTAAAGATTTGCATAATATTTTCCCATTTTGGAAAGAAGGTTGGCCAATGGTGCAGTTTGATAATGCTTATCAAATTTTATCTGATGACATTAGCATTCACTATCAAGCAACTTTAGACAAATTACTTGAGTTGTACGGTCGCTAATTTTTAGCAATTAAAGTTATATCAATTAAGTTTTAGTCATTGATGTCGTATATCCAAAAAAGCACCCAATAGGGTGCTTTTTTACATCATGATCTTGATGTGGCTAAGCTAGGGTGGAGTAAAAAGGAAAAATACCAAAAATAAGTGCAGCAACTATCATGACCAGGCAGGTCATAATGGCCCATTTTATGGTGAAATTTTATGTTGGCCCAATTCAATAGCGGCTAAACCACACAATAAATAAGTGGATGGCACCAAAGGTGAAAGCAAATGAACTGGCTGTCCTACAATGGAAGCACGCGCCATTTCAACTGGGGTAATGCCATAGTGAGCGGACTCATACCCAAACGTTTATAGAGGGGGAGCATGGCTGCAACACAGATCATATAGGTTGTCGATCCATCACCATCTAAAGACACAATGAGGGTCAGTGTGATTGTGCCAATAGTGACTTTCAGTGGATCACCTTTGACCATTTTTAAAATCCATTTAACGGATGGATCGAAGAGGCCAGTGTCGATCATGATGGCAAAATACAGTATGGCAAATAACAGCATCACACCTGTCGGTGCGAGTTTTTTAACGCCATCTAGCATCATTTCGCCGAGTTCATGGAGCTGAATGTGATTTAAATCTTCTATAAAGAAACCGAGACCGTAAGCAATTAAGGCAAAGAGGACGGGAATTAAAGTGAGTGCAACGAGAGCACTTAAACGACGAGTCATGATTAAATACATAAAGCATAAAATCATGCCTAAACCTAATACGGTGAGCATGTTTCAATCCCTTGAGAAATTAATATTTTTTTGCAAATTGATTGCAGTCCACAGTCTAATGTGTTTTGAAAAATTACTAAATAATCGCTATAAAATGATCAATCTACATAGATGTACTCAGAAAATATTATTTAAAAATAAAAAGTTAAGTTGCAGTTTTGATCTTGTCTTACAAGTAAACTCATTTCTATAAAATAAATAAATTAAAATGTAAACTGAGACACATATTCTGTGTTGTGTATAGGATAGTAAATTTAATAAATTAAATTAGAATGTTATATATAGGATAAAAATATGAGTGAGTGAATGATGATTATTTGCTCTGTAATTTTTGAACATGCAAAAAAGTATGTGATATAGTTGATTATTAGTAAGTTCAACTTAATAATGGTTGCTATAAAATCTTGCTAAAATTGTGAAATTTCTAATAAATTCAAGTCAATAAATAGGAAAAGAAAATGATGGGTTTATCGATTGGTCATATCGTTCTATTCGCGGTGGTTATTCTACTGATCTTTGGTACAGCCAAGTTAAAAAACTTCGGTAAAGATGTAGGCGGCGCCGTCAAAGATTTTAAAAATGCATTGAATGATGATAAAAATAACGATAAAAAAGAATAGCTTGAGCGTTAATTATGTTCGAAGTTGGTTTTAGTGAGATTATTTTTTTAGGTATTATTGCAATTGTATTTCTAGGTCCAGACAAGTTACCTGAGGTTATTCGCTATATTGCTAAAATTAAAGCAAAATTTGATATTTTAAAGAAAGATCTAAATCAGACTTTAGAAAAAGAATTTGAATTAAATCAGTTGAAAAGTGAACTAAGCAAGGAAATTACATACGTTTCTGAATTAGAAAGAAAATTAGATCAATATCTTGCGAAAATGGATCGAAATACAACTCAGCTCAATTCAAATCTGAATGAAAAATTGTATTTTCCAGTTGAAGATTTTAGCCCTAAAATTCCATTTTTAAATGGATTTATTATTCAACACTTGATGCTGTATCCATGTTTAAAAATTTGATACCTCATTTTAAAGTGATCAACAGAGATATTTTTTTAAGGTATTCGTATCACATTTTATGATTGAATAAATTTTTTTATTGAGTCGTTAATACATGATGAATAAATGTCATGAGCATAGTAAGAGAAGCAATGATTGAAAATAAGAGTGAAGTATCAATAGGTGAAAAAAAATCGAATTTTAGTGTTTATTTCACTGAGTTTAGAAAAATACTCATTCAGATATTGGTGACTTTCTTTGCACTATTTTTATGCTTAACGCCTTTTGCAAAAAAAATCTATACTTTCCTTACTTTACCTCTTCAGCATAAGTTACCAGCTCATGCGCATATGATTGCCACGGATATTACATCAACCTTTATTGCGCCATTTAAGTTGGTCTTCTTTGTTGTTTTGGCATTGCTTGTGCCTTTTATTTTTTTCAAACTTTATAGTTTTATAAAATCTGCTTTGTTTATAAATGAAAAGAAAGTATTTTTTTTGTTTTTTCCATTGAGCATCTTCTTATTCTATTCGGGCGTTGGGTTAGGTTATTTTACGATTTTACCAACCGTGCTGAATTTTTTTATTGGTATGGCGCCAGAAGCTGTTATTCCAATGACAGATATCAATGAATATTTAATGTTTTGTATTAAATTTTTTCTGATTTTGGGGTTGGTTTTTCAATTACCCTTACTTATTCTAATTTTGGTCTACTTCCATATTATTCCAATTGAAACACTTACTAATCAACGTAAATATATATTTGTAGGTTGTTTTTTTGTAGCTATGTTTATTACTCCACCTGATATCTTATCCATGGGAATTGCTGCATTATTTATGTATTTATTATTTGAATTAGGTATAATTTTATCAAAAATAGTGATAAGAATAACAAAAAAACAATAAAAAGTGATTTAGTTAACATTCAATGAAAGAAAATTTACAGGTATATTATGCATTGCTTAATAAAAATTAAATAAATGTTAAGTAAATTTTATCATGCTGTTTCATATTCAAATTAAAGTAAAGGTAAAGAATTATGAGTTTACATGAATTAAATCAAGATGAAATCTCTCAAGTTACAGGTGCGAGTCTCGTAGGTAATACCCTTATTGGTACCGTAAATGTATTTAACCAAGTGCTTAATACCAAGCTCATTTCATCAGTAGGTGAAGTTTTTAGTGGCGTAGGCTTAGGTCTTGTGCATCAAGTTGCTGATACAACTGGTCTTGTTGCTTCAAAAACATTAGTAGGCTTAGGTCGACTTTTAGGTGGGGACTTACCAGAATCACAAAACCATTACGAAAAAGAATCGAGTGAAGGCTACTACGTGTTACTACCAACTTATCTTTTTGGTCGTAATCCTAAATAATCGTCAATTTTTATGGAGCAACTTCGGTTGCTCTTATTTTTTATAGCTATTAGGGGCTGTGAGCACTTCGGTAAAACGTTGTTCGATGTACATTTTAATGTTGTTCATGGTTTTTTATGATTGTTTGGGTAGCACTGAACAGCAAAAACCAACCTATGTCATCCTATGAACTATCCAGCCAACTGTGGTAATTAAACTGTCCCTAAATAAAACCAATCCAAAAACAAATTTAAATAAAACAGGTTCTTATGGCTAATCAACACAATACTCTAGAAAAAGAAAAGATTGAAGAAATTGTCGATGTAGAAAAACGTGATTTCTTAAAAACTATGGGTGGTTTGGCTGCTTTAGGTGTGGTTTCAGCTTGGATTCCGACACAAACAGTAAAAGCAATGCAAGCCGTACCTACTGAGCGTTTACCAGATTTTCCACTCGATCTTCAAATTGTAAAAAGACTATATGAAAACTGGTCTGGCGAATCGAGATATGAAGATGCTTGGACAGTAGTACCCACTTCTCAGCAGCAAATTATTCAGACCGTAAACTGGGCTGCTAAGAATGGTTATAAAGTACGTGCAAAAGGTATGTCTCATAACTGGTCACCTTTGATGCTTGATGATCAGGATAAAGATCTCAAGGTTGTTTTAATTGATATGGCTTCGCATATAAATCAAGTATCAATAGATCCAAATGGTATCGTGACCGCTGAAGCTGGGATCCAAATGCAAGATTTGGTTAAAAAAATGGAAGAGCATGGTCGAGGATTCACATCTTACCCAGCACCCGGGGATTTAACTTTGGGTGGTGTGCTGGCCATTGATGGTCATGGCACATCTATTCCTGCAAAAAATGAAGAAAAGGAATATGCGCAAACCTATGGTTCTGTGAGTAACCTTGTGGTGTCGTTAACAGCATTGGTATTTGATGAAAATACGGGACAATATGCTCCAAAAAAATTCTACAGAAATGATCCAGAGATCAGTGCTTTTTTAGTGAATTTAGGTAAAGCCTTAATCTTGTCAGTTGAACTGCAAACATCAAAGAATCACTATTTACGCTGCCAGAGTATTACCAGTATTCATTATAAAGAGCTATTTTCTCAAGATAAAAATGCAGGTCGAACATTCAATCACTTTTTAGATGAAGCAGGACGAATTGAAGCTATTTGGTTCCCATTTACCAATTATCCATGGGTAAAAGTGTGGTCTGTAAAAGAGAAAAGACCACTCACAGCTAAAATTGTAAATGAACCCTTTAATTATAAATTTGCTGAAAACTTACCCAAACAAATGCTTGACATGATCAAGCAAATCGCTACAGGTTCTGTTTATATCACACCAGCATTCGGTAAGTTACAACTGTCCATTTCTACCTTGGGCTTAAATGGCAGTCCTATTGCACCTTTTACAACCCTCGTTACAGCCGGTAATTTATCTTTACAAAGTTACGATTTATGGGGACCCTCAAAAAACCTTATTCTCTACGTCAAGCCATCCACCTTACGCGTTACTGCAAATGGATATGCGATTTTAACAAGTCGAGACAATGTTCAAAAAGTGATTGCAGATTTTTGTGATGCTTATTCGAAACTTGTTGAACAATATGAAGCACTTGGGCGCTACCCAATGAATGGTCCGGTTGAAATTCGTGTGACTGGTTTAGATGATCCTAAAGACTCAATTGTCAAAGATGCACAAATTCCTGCATTGTCTGCAATTAAGCCTTGTCCAGATCATCCTGAATGGGATTGTGCGGTGTGGCTTGATATTTTGACTTTGCCAGGAACTTCGTATGCACACGAATTTTATAATGAAATGGAAACATGGATTTGTAATCGTTACCAAGGTGATTCATTGGTGCGTCCTGAATGGTCAAAAGGTTGGGGCTATAGTCGGACTAAGCCTTGGGATAATGTGGATTACTTCACGACTGAATTACCGAAGGTTCATGCTCAAGGTCAACCCAATCATTTGACGATTGCAGAAGCTGCAAAAACGTTAAAAAAATATGATGCCTTGGATATCTATACTTCAACTATTTTGAAGAAAATACTCGCTTAATTATGAAGGGAAATTCAAAATTATTATTTTATCTCATAGATTAAAATAAATTTTATACAACTATATATGACAAAAAAATTATTTAGAGATGATGCATTAGAAGCACAAAAATCGAATTGGATCGGCAACGTTATACTTTTGCGTCCATTTTCGTTTACTGTTTTGACTGGTTTCGCCGCTTTTTTTGCAATTATTCTGCTCCTTTTTTTATTTTTTGGATCATATACGAAGCGTAGTACCGTGATGGGGCAACTCATGCCCAACACGGGGCTGATTCGCGTATACGCCAAGGAAGGCGGTATCGTGACTGAAAAATTTGTAAAAGAAGGGCAAACAGTCAAAAAAGATCAACCTCTTTATGCCGTTTCGCTGACAAGATTCAGTGATTCAGGAAACTATAACCAATCTTTAGAACAACAGATAAATATTAAGCAAGGAACTTTAGATTCAGATAAGCAAAAGTCTTTAGATCTGCATCAAAATACCTACAGCCAAACTGAAAGCGAAATTTCAGCTTTAAGTCTTGAGATTGATAAGCTCAATATGCTGCTGGAAGAGCAAAAACAACGTTTGCACTTGGCAAAACAAAATGTAGATCGTTATCAAGAACTCAGAAATAAAGATTATATATCGACTGAAGATTTTCAATTAAAACAAGATGCTTATCTTGATCAAAAACTTCGGCTACAAAGTTATGAACGAGAAAAAATTGCGAAGCAATCTGAGCTTGCCAATAAGCGAATCTTTTTAAAAAGTTTATCCAGTAAATTGTCTACAGATTTGTCGAATTTAGACCGTCAAATTGCAACAAATAGACAAGAACTTATTGAAAATAAAGCAAAAAACAGTTTGGTGATTAAGGCCAATGGAACTGGGGTAGTCGCCTCCATCAATGCTCAAATTGGTCAACAAGTTTCACAAAATGTTCCTTTACTCAATATTGTTCCAGAGAAATCTACGCTATATGCACACTTGTATGTACCAAGTTCCGCAATTGGCTTTATCAAAAAAGGGCAACCTGTAAAACTGCGTTTCCAAGCATTTCCTTATCAAAAATTTGGACAAGTGAATGGCGAAATTATTTCGATCTCAGATACAACCATGAATTCACAAGAGCTGATGAGCATGGGTGAACTGAGTCAAGCAGGTGAAGCACAGCAAAACGATGCGATCTATTTGGTTAAAGTGAAATTGGCGAGCCAAGATATAAAAGTTTATGGTGAATCAAGACCATTTAAAGTTGGTATGGCTTTTGAAGCTGATATCTTACAAGAAAAAAGAAAGCTCTATGAATGGGTGCTTGAACCGCTCTATAGCATTTCTGGAAAAATATAAGAATATAGGATACCAATGAAATTTACAGATAAGTTGTCGTTTGGTTTAACGAAAAAGATTCCTACGATACTACAGACAGAAGCTACGGAATGCGGACTGGCATGTATAACCATGATTGCGCATTATCATGGTTATGAGTCAGATTTACTTACCTTAAGACGACGCTTTTCAATCTCTCAAAAGGGCAGTAATTTAGCCCAACTGATTTCTATCAGTAACCAATTAAACATGGTTACACGACCATTAAAATTAGATTTAACAGAGTTAGATCAGTTAAAAACCCCCTGTATTTTGCATTGGGATTTTAACCATTTTGTGGTTTTAGAAAGTGTCAGTGGAAATAAAGTTGTAATTCTAGATCCTGCATTTGGTAAACGCCATATGACTATGCAGGAAGTGTCCAAGCACTTTACAGGTGTTGCACTAGAGCTTTGGCCAAATACAAATTTTGAGAAAAAAGAAGAAAAAAATCATATACAACTCTCAGGGTTGTTTGGACGTATTAAAGGTCTTTGGAAATCTTTAGGTCAAGTTTTAGTCCTTGCACTGGTCTTAGAAGTATTTTCATTGGTTAGCCCATTTTTCATGCAATGGGTGATTGACCATGTGATTGTTTCGGCAGATCGGGACTTGCTGACGATTCTTGCAATTGGCTTTGGTATGCTGATGCTATTACAACAGTTTATCAGCTTATTACGCTCATGGATCATGATGTATATGAGCACGCACTTAAGTGTGCAATGGCAAGCCAATGTATTTAACCATTTAATTAATGTACCCGTATCTTATTTTGAAAGACGCTCGCTGGGTGATGTGGTTTCTCGTTTTGGTTCAATTGGTAATATTCAACAGACCCTAACCACGACCTTCTTAGAAGCCATTTTAGATGGTTTGATGACTGTATTTACCTTAATTCTAATGTTCATCTATAGCCCGAAATTGGCTTTAGTTGCAATTATAACGATGGTGATATACGGGATTATTCGTTGGATTTGGTATTCACCTTTACGCCGTGCTACTGAAGCTCAAATTATTCATGCAGCCAAGCAAAGCAGTCATTTTATGGAAACAGTACGTGGTGCAAAAACCATTAAACTGTTTCAGCGCCAAGAAGTGCGACGTTCAACATGGCTCAGTCTTTTGGTCAATCAAATTAATGCAGATTTAACCACGCAAAAATTAGGTTTGGGTTTCCGTTTAGCCAATGGCACATTGTTTGGTTTTGAAAATATTATCATTGTATGGATGGGGGCAAGTTTAGTCCTTGATGGTAATTTCACAGTCGGTGCACTGATGGCATTCATTGCCTACAAAAACCAATTCGATGGACGTGTTGCAGGCTTAATTGATAAATATGTTCAATTGAAAATGTTGCAAATCGATGTCGAACGTCTATCTGACATCGTTTTGACGGAACCAGAAAAACTGTTTGGTGAGGTCGATCACGCTGCAGCTGAAAATACTGAATTTGCTATTAGTGTGAAGAATCTGAAATTTAAATATTCTGAAAATGATCCTTATGTTCTCAAAGGGGTGAATTTCCAGATTCCTGTCAACCAATCAGTTGCCATTGTCGGTCCAACGGGTTGCGGTAAGACCACCTTACTTCATGTGCTTCTTGGGGTATTCCCACAAAATGAAGGCGAAATTGAGGTGATGGGGAAAAATATTGAAAAACTCGGATTAAATGCTATTCGTGATCAAGTGGCAACGGTCCTACAAGATGATGTGCTCTTTGCAGGCTCAATTGCAGATAATATCAATTTCTTTGATGATAAACCCGATCAAGAGTGGGTTGAGAAATGTGCAGATATTGCTGCAGTCCATCAAGATATTATGATGATGCCAATGGGGTATCAGACTTTGGTCGGTGACATTGGTAATATGTTGTCTGGTGGTCAAAAGCAACGAATATTATTGGCCCGTGCCTTGTATAAAAAACCGAAAATTTTATTCATGGATGAAGCAACCAGCCATTTAGATGTTCAAAAGGAACATGAAGTAAATGAAAAAATTAAGCAATTAAATATTACACGAATTCTTATTGCCCACCGCCCAGAAACCATTGCATCGGCAGATCGTATTATTGCATTGCAAGATGGTGTGGTTGCGCAAGATGTACTTGTGAAGGATGTTAAAACATCATGAATCCAGTAAAGAAAGGTTATATTGTATTTCCACTTGTCTGTATGTGTTTGAATACAGCGTGTGTTTCACTTGAAAGCAAGAATTTGCCTAAAAATAAAAATCTGACCAGTAGAAATCTTCAATCAGCAGACACCATGTCTGCTGAAAGAGCAATACGGGCAGACAATTGGGCGTATACACCTGGCATTTCAGAAAGTACAAATAGTCAATCTGAGACTCAAAGTCATACAGCTAAAACATCCAAAACCAGAAAAAACACAAAAACCAAAAAAACGTCAGCTGCAGCAAAAAAAATAGCAAAGCCACAAAACGATGTGAACGCAAATGCTTCAACGGGAGATGCGAGTTATATTAATCAAGCTCAATTAAATTCGGCATCGGCATTTAAAGTTGTTGATGATCAATCTGGACAAATCATCACACCTCGCTCCGTCAAAGATATTCCTGCTACGAGTATCTCTATTTCAAGAGCACCAGTTCAATCGTTAGCGAGCGCTAGTTCCCAAAATGCTACAAAAGTAGCCAAGACCAAAGCTAAGGCAAAGAAAAAGTCGGTTACTAAGTTAGATGATTTAAACAATACCCTTAAATCTAAAGATAACGCCAAAATTTCCAGTAATGTCACCCGTTTTGCAAATATTACGGGGGATGAGAAGTCACCACAAATTCAGCAAGAACAAGTGCAAACAATTGCAATTCCCAATTCAAATACAAATTTAAGTTCATCGCTGAATGCTGAAAATCAGCAACCACCGAAAACCACCTCAACCCGTGTTGCAAATCGACAATTGCTAGAGCCTACACCTAAAGTTAGATCTGATGAACCCGTTGTTTTAGCAACATTAGATTCGGTGAATGGTGTTCAAAATAAATCGCCTAAAACAATTCAAGCGAATAAAAAGAAATCTAAAGCAAAATCAAATTCGCCACAGCCAGATCCTAAATTAACAGTACCTGATGTGATATTGGGGGAAGCAAATCCAAAGCTTGAAACACGTGATCAAATTGGTAAGGTTAACTGTTTATCGAGTGGGACTTTAAATTCAGGTAATAACTTAGAATTAATGGCAGCCATTGAGCGAGCGATTTGTAATAATCCTGATACGAAAAATGCATGGATTGAGACGAAAATTCGCGCGGCACAAGAGAAAATGGTGCAGTCTCAATATTATCCACAAGTCAGTGCTACGGCTGACTATATAAAGGGTAAGAGTAATACACAGTACAAAAATACCGACCTTTTGACTTATGACAGTAAAATCAAAAAATATGGCGTTGCGGTACAAGCGACGTGGTTACTCTATGATTTTGGTAGTCGAAAACAACTTTTAAAAGAATCTGAAAATCTGTTGGCAATGTCATTCGCACAACAAGATTATGTGCTTCAAACTGTTATGCTGCAAGCCATTCAAGCTTATTATGAAGTGTTGAAGGTTGAAGTGCAGATAGATAATGCGAAACAACTTGAATCTTTTGCAAAGAAGAATTATGACATTGCATCAGCACGTTACAATGCTGGAGCAGGTATTCGTTCTGATCAATTACAAATGCATGCCAATTGGGTAAAAGCAAAATCAGATTTGATCAAACTAAATGGTGATTTAAAGGTTGCTAAGGGTAATTTAGCTGCAGTCATGGGTAACATGGCTTATCAAAACTTTAACGTTCAATCTAACTCGCTAAAAGAGATTGAACTGATAGATTTAAAACCCATTCAAGAACTGTTAACTGCGGCGGGTAAAACAAATCCGCAATTAAAGCAGTCGCAATACGCGATTAATGCTGCGCAACATAAAGTTAAATCGGTAGAAAGAACCCGATATCCGACCATTTCATTTGTATCGAATTTTGATAATTCAACGCAAGATGGTGAGGGCAGTTATGCATACACCACACAACAAATGCAAACAGGATTGCAGTTAAACTTCCCAATTTTTGATGGTTTTAATCGTAAAAATAAAGTGGTTGAAGCAAGACAATTGTTACAACAAAAATATGTGGAAAAAGAAAAAATTGAGCAACAAATTGCACAAGACGTATGGAAGAACTATAACTTGTTGCAAGCCTCAATTGAAAATATCAACGCTTTAAAAGTTCTCAGTTCTAGTGCTGAACAGTCTTACTCAGTATCTCAAGGTCGCTATAAGGCAGGTGTGGGTAATATCTTAGAGCTGATAAATGCACAAAATTTATTAACTGAATCGAAGATGAAATATTCAACGGCTTTAACAGAGTATTTAGTCATCCGCTTCCAATTGCTATCAAATGTTGGGACATTAAATGTTTGGTGATTAACGTGATCACTTTTTAAAACTGTTTAAAAAACCCTTCGAGTGAAGGGTTTTTTTGTACCAAAATTCGACTTAAGACTCGGCAGGATTGTCGACTTCGTCTTTTTGTTCAAGCAATCGTGTCACCAATAATTGGTCAATTTTAAAATGATCCACATCGACCACTTCAAATTTATATCCACCAAAGATTACGGTATCTGCAGGGCGTGGAATTTTTCGGAGCTTATACATCATAAAACCGGCAACAGTTTCATAATTTTCATCATCTGGCATTTCATCAATGGCTAAAGCATGCTTTAGGTCTTCAATTGGGGTACTCCCATCAATCAACCAAGAATTGGCATCACGCTTAATGATTTGAACATCTTCATCAGTAGGAGTCACCCAATCACCCATCACGGTGATCATGATGTCTGACAGCGTAATGACACCTACGACAAGCGCATATTCGTTGAACACTACGGCAAATTTTTCTTTGCTCGAGCGGAAGCGATCCAACAATTCAGAAAGAGTTAATGTATCTGGAATGGTTAATACATTACGAATTGTGCTTTCATTCAATTGAAGTAAGGACTGATTTTTGAGAATACGAACTAAAATATCCTTGGCATCGACGTAACCAATGACATCATCAATGTTTTCACTACACACTAAAAATTTTGAGTAAGGGTATTCAGCCAGTTTTTGACGAATACTTTCTTCAGATTCATTCAAGGTGAAATAAACCACATTTTCACGTGTGGTCATACTCGAGGGAACATTACGTTCTTCAAGCTCAAATACATTTTCAATAAAATGATGTTCTTGTTTTTGTAATACGCCTGCTTGAGCACCTGCATCCATGACCGCAGAGATATCGTCAAAAGTGATGTTGTCATCGCGAGTGGTATTGACTTTAAATAGACGGAAAAGCAAGTTTGCAATGGCGTTAATAAACCACGATAAAGGACGACAAATCGCAATAAACACATGAATAGGTTTGATTACTGAAACTGAAATTTTTTCAGGTGCAATCATGGCCAAACGTTTTGGCATTAAGTCTGCGAATAAAATGAATAGGGAAGTTACTAAGGTAAAGGAAAGGGTAAAACTAATGGTTTCAGCCCATGGTCCTTGATAAAAATTCGTGACCATATTGTAAAAGTATGGACGAAAAGCGCCTTCACCTAAAATACCACCGAGAATGGCAACAGCGTTTAAGCCAATTTGTGATGCCGCAAAAAAATTAGCTGAATTTTCTTGAAGATCTAAAACTTTTTGTGCGCGGTCATCTCCTGATTCAGCTAAAATTTTTAACTTAACTTTACGTGATCCCGCAAGTGCAATCTCACTCAATGAGAGAAAGCCAGCACCAGCAATCAAAAGAATGATAATCACGATATTCTGAAAGAGACTCACAAAACACCTTTAGTTTGAAATTATTATGAAAGTTGTAACATAAAAACAAGAAAGGTAGTGAATTAATCCACTACCTTTCTATTATAGCGCTAAACTGAAAATTGTAAAAAAATAAGTCAAGTATGATTAAAAATGTGACACTTGCGCATTATTATTAGACAAAAATTCACGATTTTCTTCTTCAATCATTTGACGCGCAACATATAAGATCAATTGTCTTAACCAACGATGTGCAGGATGATGATGAAGCAGAGGACACCAAGCCATTTTTAATTCAAATTCAGGAATATAAAAAGGTGGGTCTTTAATCATTAAGTTTTGGCTTTTTGCTTGTAAACGAGCGATACGTGAAGGCAATGTAGCAATCAAGTCAACATTCGATGCCAATAATCCAGGCATTTGATAATGACGAGTGAACACTGAGATTTTACGTTTTTGCCCAATACGTTCTAAAGCTTGATCAATCCAGCCTAAGCCAGCTTGTTTTTCAGGGTTCACACCAAAACCGACACCCATACCTGTTTTAGAGACCCAAATATGTTGAGCATCTAAATAACTTTTTAAGTTGAGGTTATTGACTGCGGGGTGTTTTTGATTGAGCAAACAAGAAAAACTGTCTCGCCAAACCAAAACTTGGTGAAAACTTTGTGGGATTTCATTGAAGCGGTTAATCGCAAGATCGACTTTACCTTGTTCCATGTCTCGATAAGACACATCACTTGGTGTTAAGAAATCCAGTACGACGTTGGGAGCTTCTGACCTTAATGCTTTCACTAAACGAGGAACTAACGTTGCTTCAGCATAATCAGACGTCATAATGCGGAAAACACGATTAGACGTATAAGGTCGAAATTCTGTGCGTGGCTCTAAGATCATGGAAAGATCAGATAAAGCATCACGGATTCGAGGTTGTAATTCCAGAGCGCGTTCTGTTGGGGTCATGCCCTCAGAAGAACGAATGAGCAGAGGATCATTAAATAAGTTACGTAGACGTCTTAGGATGTTACTCATCGCAGGTTGGGTGACACCCAGTTGTTCTGCGGCACGAGTTACGTTTTTTTCACGTAATAATACGTCAAGGTAAATTAATAGGTTGAGATCAACCCTCTCCAGATTCATAAAAAAAATACCGAGAATAAATTTTTGAAATCAACAGGGATTATGCCATAAGCAAATGCTTTTGTGTGAAAAAGTGATGCAAATTACAGCGGAATTGCGTTGGAATTGGTAAATTTACGTAATCGTTAACCAACGCGTCATCGATTACAAAGCAGTATAAAAAGCTCAATTTGATTCTAACACTATTCAAAAAAAAATATTTCACAGCTGGATATTTCTATATGTGATATAGCAGAATAAATAAACATACAAACAATCAAGCATTTACCCTAAAACCAGTACAAAGAATGGATTTATTTATGCTTAGACCATGCAAAATGACTGTTGTAAATCACTCAAGACTTAAGTCTAATGCATTAATTCTATACAAAATGTGTAAAAAACAGCCGAGTGGTGAATTTAATAAATATATAAAAAACAATAATTTATAATAAATCAAATGGAATATAATACGACTTTGATCTACATATTTCTTAAATAAATATCGAAAATTAGCGCAGAATATTGGATTAATTATTGGACTCAAACTAAGCTAGGTTCATAGCAACGAAGTGCTCTAAATCTGAACAACTAATTCCGAGTTGATTTAACCTTCGATTGATAAATCCTAAAATTATATACAGGGTAAAATATCATGACTACATACCAAACAGCGATTGATGCAATCCGCGAATTAAAAGCTAAATTCGGTAACACTTGGGCGGACATCTCTCCTGAAGATGCTGCACGTATGCAATTACAAAACCGTTTCAAAACTGGTTTAGACATTGCGAAATACACAGCTGCAATTATGCGTCGTGATATGGCAGCATATGATGCTGACTCTAGCAAATACACTCAATCATTAGGTTGCTGGCACGGTTTCATCGCACAACAAAAAATGATTGCGAACAAAAAATACTTCGGTACAACTGAACGTCGCTACATCTACTTATCTGGTTGGATGGTTGCAGCACTTCGTTCTGAATTTGGTCCACTTCCTGACCAATCTATGCATGAAAAAACTTCAGTACCTGCATTGATCGAAGAAATCTACACTTTCTTACGTCAAGCTGATGCGAAAGAACTAAACGATCTTTTCCGTGCGCTTAAAAAAGCTCAAGAAGCTGGCGATACAGCTAAAGCGGCTGAAATCACTTCACAAATCGACAACTTCCAAACTCACGTTGTGCCAATTATTGCGGATATCGATGCTGGTTTCGGTAACGAAGAAGCAACTTATTTGTTGGCTAAGAAAATGATCGAAGCGGGTGCTTGTGCACTTCAAATCGAAAACCAAGTTTCTGATGCGAAACAATGTGGTCACCAAGCAGGTAAAGTAACTGTTCCACACGAAGACTTCATCGCTAAAATCCATGCATTACGTTATGCATTCTTAGAAATGGGTCTTGATGACGGTATCATCGTTGCGCGTACTGACTCTGAAGGCGCTGACTTGACTCAAAAAATCCCAGTGGTTAAAGAGCCAGGCGACATCGCTTCTCAATACATCAGCTACTTAGACACAACTGAAATCGACATTTCAGAAGCGCAAGAAGATGAAATCCTGATCAAACGTGATGGTAAATTACACCGTCCTAAGCGTCTTGCTTCTGGTTTGTACCAGTTCCGTGAAGGTACTCAAATCGACCGCGTTGTACTTGACTGTGTAACCAGCTTACAAAACGGTGCTGACCTCCTTTGGATCGAAACTGCTACGCCAAACGTTGCTGAAATCGCTCACATGGTTAACCGTGTACGTGAAACTATTCCAAATGCGAAACTTGTTTACAACAACTCGCCATCATTCAACTGGACATTAAACTTCCGTCAACAAGCTTACGATCGTTGGGTTGCTGAAGGTAAAGACGTGTCTGCTTACGATCGTGCTAAATTAATGAGCGCTGAGTACGACAACACTGAATTGGCTGCTGAAGCAGACGACAAAGTACGTACATTCCAAGCAGATGCTGCACGTGAAGCGGGTGTGTTCCATCACTTGATCACACTTCCTACATACCACACAGCTGCGCTTTCTACTCATGAGCTTGCTCAAGGTTACTTCGGTTCTGAAGGTATGTTGGCTTATGTTGCTGGCGTACAACGTAAAGAAATCCGCGGTGGTATCGCATGTGTTAAACACCAAGCAATGGCTGGTTCTGACATTGGTGATGATCACAAAGAAATCTTCGCTGGTGACAATGCATTGAAAGCTGGTGATGACTCTAAAAACACAATGAACCAATTCTCTGCTCACTAAGCACTGAAGTGATTCAAAAAACCCTGCGAAAGCAGGGTTTTTTTATTAAGATCTTTTGATATTTCATCCATTGGTTGTGTTATAGGTTAAGACAACACAAATCAGTTATGAATTGATGATCAGGGCTATTGCCTTGTCGAGATCTTTTTTAAAACTAAGGTTGTTTCTTTAATTTATAGTGCGCAGCAAGTGGGCCAGTAATTGCTTCACCTGTTTCTACAGCACGGGCTTCTGCAAAACCTTCCCCAATAAAGTATTTACGGTTATCTCCAGCTTGGTCCAAAACAATAATAGATGAATTTTCGCTGTCAAATTTAAATGTACCTTTAACCTTATGTTCATTTCCTTTGCCTTTACCGAGATACTCTTCACTGAGCTCATAGGTTTTATCATTTTTTAACTCAAGCTCTGTCTTAATTCCTTCACAATCCGCACATGGCAGTACGCCTTCATATTCACCATTCCAGTCAAGTGAATTTTCAGTGTTTTCACCAACAACGAGTGCACTTGAACTTGCTGGTGTTTCTGGTGCAGCTGGTTGGGTTGCAGTAACTTCATTAGGTGGAGTCGACTCAGTCGAGTTTTCTGGTTTAGGTTTGCTACACGCACTTAATATGATTGCTAAAAGTGCGAGTGTAAGTGTTGTTTTTTTCATAAATCACCTAAATTATTCATTGTCATTGATTAAGCTCAAATGCTTAATCTCATACAATAAAAGTTCTAGAAAAATAAAACAGCGTGATCATGTAATTAAATGCGACAAGAAGCAGTCTAACGGTGGTTCTGCTTTTAAATTTATCGCTTATATTTTACTTTTTTGAATCACTCAAACTCATAAAGAAGTTTGATATCTATTCAAAAAATTGTAGTTTGAATTGATATTGCAAATAAAAAAAATCTCGTGAGTCATCTATAATATTCATTTATTTAATATTTTTATTTAAGAGCTGATAAACTTTGCACCTTTTGAATGAGTGGGTCATTAATGTTCGAAAAATTAGCTGAACAAAGTTTGGGGTTAATGGGGTGGGAAATTGATAATCACTGGCCATTAGACTTAGATCAATGCGTTATGCTGGCAGCGCCTCATACCAGTAATTGGGATGCACTGTATGCACGATTGGCACTAAAAGCATTAGGGGTAAATGTACGTCTGACCATTAAAGACAGTTATATGAAATTTCCCTTTAGACCATTTGTTCGTGCTTTGGGTGGAATAGGGATTAATCGTCGTCCAAAAAAACCAGGTGAAGAGCGTCCGAGCATGGTGGATGTAATGGCTGAATTGTTTGAAACGCATCCGAAACTGGTAATGCTCATTACTCCAGAAGGAACTCGTGCTAAACAAGAGCAATGGAAAACAGGTTTTTACCATATTGCGCTGAAAGCAAACGTTCCGATCGCGTTGGCATATATGGATTATGCAAAGAAAAAAACAGGGGTAGGCAAAATTATTTATCCTACTGGCGATATGCAAAAAGACATGGCTGAAATAATGCAATTTTATGCCAATATTACGCCTAAATTTGAAAACTTATATAGTGTTGATACACGTTATTTGAGCAAATAAGGTCATTGAGCACAAAAGACTTGATCCTACTATAAGATCAAGTCTTCTATCATATTTAAATTAATATTCAAATTTTTCATTTAGAGTGTTGGACGTTGTTGACCGCGGTATTTTTCCAACAGTGCATCTAAACGAGCAATAGTTTCCACATCGGCTATACCATCATATTTTTTAGGGTAAAAATGCATTTGAAATGCAGATACAGCGTTTTTAGTATCATCATCATAAATGCCATTTTGTGGTACATCATAGCCATATGCTGCAAGTTTGCTTTGCAATGATTGAACATCGTCTTTCCAAGGGAAATAAAGTCGGTAAAAATTGACGGTTTCATCATCATACCAAGCACCTATACCATGCTCTCGGTACAATTGCTCCCAAGGAAATAAAGGACCTGGATCGAATTTTCGGCCAGGTGCTATATCGCTATGCCCAATAATACGTGATGGTGTAATTTGATATTTGTTAACAATTTTTTTGATGACTTCAGCAAGAACTTCAATTTGTTGTTTTGATGCGTATGGATACCAGCGTCGTTGCATCAGCGGAACCAATTCATCCGTTTCAGGAAAGCCCAGATTGACAATTTCAATACCAATGCTTGATGGGTTTAGATTTCGATTGCCTTGCCAATAACTAGTTCCTGAATGCCAAGCACGTTTATCATCTGGAACAAGGTTGTATACAATAAACTTAGAATTCTGAGCCTGCTCAGGAATTAAATAATGGCTACTCACAGCGTATTCTTCACTCATAAAGCGACGTAAAGTTTCCTCAAGCGGAATGGCTGTATAGTGTAATACCAGCATCATTTGCCGAGCATCTTGGTTTGGTGAAAGATAGGTTTGATCAAGCTGATAATTTTCACTGATGATATACTCAGGAACATTAGGTGCCGTAGAAGAGGGTGGAGTATTATTTATAGATGGATTTGATGTGTTATCGGATTTGTCATCATCATTACAAGCTACAAGTGTTAAAGAACTTAAAATAATGAATA
Organism: Acinetobacter shaoyimingii; assembly: GCF_011578045.1. Lineage (NCBI taxonomy): Bacteria > Pseudomonadati > Pseudomonadota > Gammaproteobacteria > Moraxellales > Moraxellaceae > Acinetobacter > Acinetobacter shaoyimingii. The sequence continues at coordinate 2,641,400 of NZ_CP049801.1, read as the reverse complement.
TAAAACTCAAGTATCTATTTGATTTCATTTTATTACTCTTATCACATGATTAAGGTTTTATTTTTCTCTAATATATGAGTTCTAGTAGGAAATGAGAATGTGTAGTGGATATAAACTGTAAATTTATATTTATTTAATGGTTAAATTTTATTATTTCAAAGGGTTATAAAAATTAAAATTCAATAAATGAAATACTTAGGCAAGATGGCCCATTATTTCAGCCACTCACAAATCTATTTTGTTGGATGAGTTGGATGCAAAGTAACTCCGCCCAATAACTCACACGCAGATTTATAGGTGATATATTGCTCTTGTATAAAGTTTTCAATCGGAATATCTGTAATCTCGCCTGATTTATAATCTTGAATATATTTCAACGCGCGATCTTTACTCACGGCAAGCGTTCGTTCATGAAAAGCTGTGAGTGGACTATGGGATAATTGCTCATTATCAATATTCTTACAGTCAAAATGTGTGAAGATTTCTTCCGCATTTTCTATTTCAGTTGAAGTTGTAAGACTACATCCAGTTAAAATGAATAACATGCTAAAAAGTAAGGCTATTTTCATTTAGAAGAGCGTGAATGAATAATTGGCGATATTCTAAAGTTTTTCATTTTTTTTGCTAAAGATATTTGCATAAATTGAGTAGATTTAGAGCTGTTTGTTGCTAAATTCGGCACATTTTACTCACTATATTCATTTACATATCAAGTGGCTGAATAAAATGCTTAAAGAAATTGTGTACTCACCAATACACAGCCAGAAGCAAAGAGCAAGCTTAGTACCAGATGTTTAAATTGACGTTCTGAAATTTTATAAAAATATTGTGCGCCTAATATGGCTGGAATACTTACTGCAACAAGAATGATAACGATATAGGTCAAATGTGAGGCATTAATCGTACCTTTATATAAATAGACCAAAATTGTAAAAAGCTGAATGGCAAAATTGAAATGTCTTAAAATATAGCGTTGTTGTGCTTTGGGCAGATTTTTCAGCATCACCCAAGCAGAGGGGAGTGCACCGCAAAAACCACCCAATCCACCCAATATCCCTCCGGCAAATCCAATCGTAGCATCTGCCGTTTTTCCTGCACTTTTCAGTAGACTGAACTGTGGTGCAAAATACATGATTGGGCACCAGATGATGAGAAATATGCCGAGTATGATCTTAAAAATATCTGCACGTACAATGTCGAGTAAATAGGTACCTAAAGGAATGCCAATTAAACCTGCCAATATATAGGGTGCAACCAGTGAAACCGAAAATTCATGTTTCTGCTCGTGGCTTAAAGAAATAATATGACACCACAGAGATGCAAATACCACTAATGGTGCAGACAACTGAGGTGGGAGAATCCAAACCCAAAAAGACATGGCTATGAGTGCAAAGGCAAATCCAGTTAAACCTTGCACAAAGCCTGCAAGACTTGCACCGAGTATGAAGATGAGCCAGCTAGTCATACTGGAGAAAATGCATTTTGATCATAAAGTGAATATTGAAATGAAATGGCCATAATCTTTATCTTCATACTATCTTGGGCGAGAATCATGGATATGGCTCTGTATATGCTTTGGTTAGTTTATTGTTGTGCTAGTTTAGCGTTAACTAAAATTATATAAAAATCATTAATTTTGCATAACTTATCTCAAAAATGCTGGAGCTTATTCATTTTGAGTGAAATTGAATAACAGTGATTACGCCACTGATTAGACAATGATTAAAGATGCTAACGTGGCAATGAACGGATATCTTAAGATTTTGATGGTTGATGGTTGAATGATAAATTTCTCACCAACTCATTAAAAAGCCCTTATCTAGATAAGGGCTTTAACAATACAGGTATTACTTAGAAGGAATGTTATTCAGACTTCGGTTTTAAACTCTGGGTTAAACCGTTGATATCACCGCCTTGAATACCTAATTCGTTCATCAGGCTATCAATCAATGGTGCTTGTGAACGATAGCGTAGGGCGCTGTTGACCACTTGATCAGAGAGTGCAACTTGACCTTGATCAGCACCTTCACCTGCTGAAGCGGCACTTCCACCTAATCCACCAAGACCATTAACTTGAAGAATTTTAATATCATCAATGTTTTCCATTGGTTTGACGCTTTCACGGATAATTTCAGGCAAGTATTTCAATAATGCCAAGCGAATTTGCATCTCAACCTGTTCAGAAGACAAGATGTTATTTGCTTCATTGACTGCGCGCGTACCTTCAGCATCAACTTGATATTGCTTCTCTTGCGCTTGTGCAAGAAGAATTTTAGCATCAGATTCACCTTTGGCTTTTAAGCGTTGTTTTTCAGCCTCAGCTTCGGCACTAATACGAACAGCTTCAGCTTCATCTGCAGCAGCTTGTTTTGATGCAGCGGCAGCAACAGTAATAGCAATCGCATCAGTCTCAGCAGCCTGTTTAGCCGCAACCAATTCAACGGCTTTTAAACGCTCTGCACGTTGAGTTTCACGAACAGTCACAACTTCTTCTTCGGCTTTTACAGCTTGCGCACGTGCTTGATCAGCCAATGCTTTCGCTTCTGACTCAGCGCGAGATTTTTCAGCAATAGCAATTGCACGATCTTGTTCAGCCAATTCAATAGTTTTCTTCTGTTCAACTTGCGCTTGTTCAATAATTTGTGATTTTTGAATATTTTGATTTTCAACATCACGTGCTGCAGTAATGCGTTTCAGTTCAATTTCACGTTGAGCTGCAATTTGAGCTTCTTCAGCTTCACGCTTTTTCGCCGCTTCTTGTGTCGCTATTTCTGCCAATTGCTCTGCTTTACGAATAGAAATCTCACGCTCTTGCTGCATTTTTGCATATTCTTCTTCACGAAGGATTTGTAAACGTGCTTGTTCTGCCTGCAAGTTTTTAGTTTTAATCGCTAGATCAGCATCTTGTTCGATGTCATTACGTTTCTTACGACGGTCTTCGATCGTTTCAGTCAGTTTAGTTAAACCTTCAGCATCAAAGGCATTCTGAGGGTTGAAGAACTTAAAGCTAGTTTGATCTAAACCTGTTAATGACACGGTTTCAAGCTCTAAACCATTTTTGAACAAATCCTCTGAGACCACTTGCTGAACTTTTTGCACAAAGTCGACACGTTTTTCATGCAGTTCTTCCATTGCCATTTCAGCCGCAACAGCACGTAATGAGTCAACAAATTTACCTTCCACCAAATCTTTCAATTCTTGAGGAGACATGGTTTTTTGACCCAGTGTTTGTGCAGCAGTCGCAATAGATTCAGCTGTTGGTTTTACACGGACATAGAATTCAGCCATAACATCGACGCGCATACGGTCACGTGTAATCAGGGCTTGGTCTGCAGCACGTTTTACTTCTAAACGAAGTGTATTCATATTGACTGGAATAACTTCATGTAAAACAGGTAGAACAATCGCACCACCACCCAAAATGACTTTTTCACCACCGAAGCCTGTTCTTACAAATGAAACTTCTTTGCTTGAACGTTTGTATAAACGGGCAATGATCACCCCAATAAAAATAAGTGCAGCAAGTGCAATGCCTGCAAAAATCAAAATTTGAATAAAAGAATCGTTCAACATTTTCTGTTCTCTATATGAAATTAATTAAGTTGGAATGGCTTGAAAACCGTTATTTGTTCTTTGAGTAAGTACGACAAATTGACCAGGTTGAAAAATCAGATTTGATTCTGGTTCAACCAAAATGTAATGAATTTGCCCAAACTGATCTTTGACTTTTGCTTGTGCTGGATAATTCAGTTTAGCTTCGCCTAGAATAATTTCAGCAGTGAGCCCAATCAGTTCATCACTATAAATAGCGGTGGTTTCATCTTTAGGTAAAATTTTTGCAATGACTGCAGAACATAATCTTACCAAGGGCATGCACAAAAACAGTGTTGCAGGGGCAATGATCCAAAGCGGTAAATAACTTTGAGTAAAATGATGGAAAATGGCTTGGCAAATAAATCCAAACAGGGCATACACTGTCAAGAAAATAATCAGCCAGACCAGAACAGGAATTCGCCCGATATAGAGCCAATCTAAGAGTTGAACAACAAAACTTTGATCAGGATTTAACTCTACATCAGGATGATCTGCCTCAAACAGCGAGTCGGGGACGAATTGATCTAAAAAGCCTTGTGTAGTAGAACCCATCAATAACATTAAGCACTCAAGTAAGCCGAGTAAAAACATTAAGCACAAACTAATGCTAAAAATGAGATTAGATGGATCAGTAAATAATTCCCACATTGTTATAATTTCCCGACATTTTTAATTGTTTCGCGCTTTGAATATTGAATTAATTTGTTATAAATACAGTGCAATAAGGTGTTTTAATCTACGTTTCTAAGCAAGAATGAGATCACCTTGAGTTTAGCTTTTGATTAAAAAATTAGCAAACTATTTCTGATTTGAGTAATTGATTCTTCTGAAATTTTTAATTGTATTTTCACAGCATTTTGGTCTTATTTACAAGATCATGCTATACGATACAAGCAATTTGAGCTATAAAATTTCAGTCAAAAAAAATACGCAAAGATTGGGGTGATCAATGCGTATAACAACGAATCTGCTTTCGCAGTTCCGGTTAAGGAGAAATGTTATGAACATTGGGGATGGTTCATAACTGTTATTAAATAATAATCAATAATGATAAATCGATCATATGTAATCGCGTTAAATAGTGTAAGTTCTCGTAAGAAGTATAAAAGTTCTGTGTATTTAAAAAAAACCTCTCAAAATGAGAGGTTTTTTGCATATTGCAAGATTGAGCAATATTTAGAGCGAACTAGGCGACTTAAAAACGAAATACGCCTAATCCCGCTTTAACTTCATCTAAAGTTTGCTGAGTAATATCACGGCACTTATCCGTACCCGCTTTTAAAATATCCATGATGTAGTCTGGATCCTTTTGAAGTTCCAAACGGCGTTCACGAATAGGCGTGATCAACTCTTTTAAAACACCTTCAAGGCGTTTTTTCACTGTACCATCACCTAATCCACCACGACGATAGTGCTCTTTTAATTCTGCAACAGCTTCTTTATCTGGGTCAAAAGCATCAAGGTATGTAAATACAACATTACCTTCAACTTGACCTGGATCTTCAACACGTAAGTGATTTGGATCGGTGTACATTGCATTGACCGCTTTTTTAATGTCTTTATCAGAAGCATCGAGCACAATCGTATTGCCTAAAGATTTAGACATTTTTGCCTTGCCATCGAAACCTGGTAAACGTCCCACATTTGAAAGAAGTGCTTTACATTCAGGCAGTAAATCTTGCCCAATTTGACGGTTCAAACGACGCACAATTTCATTGGTTTGTTCAATCATTGGGATCTGATCTTCGCCAACAGGAACGACAGTCGCTTTAAAAGCAGTAATGTCGGCAGCTTGTGCAACAGGGTAGCAAAGGAAGCCAGCAGGAATATCACGTTCAAAGCCACGCATCTGAATTTCAGATTTAATGGTTGGGTTACGTTCCAAACGCGAAACCGTCACAAAGTTAAGATACAACATGGTCAGTTCATTCAAAGCAGGTAAACCTGATTGAATACAAATTGTTGTTTTTGTAGGGTCAATTCCTACAGCTAAATAATCAGTTGCGACTTCAATAATATTACGGCGAACTTTTTCAAAATTATCGGCATTGTCTGTAAACGCCTGAGCATCAGCCAATAACAAATGTTGGTGATGTGAATCTTGTAAACCTACACGTGAACGTAAAGAACCGACAAAATGTCCAAGGTGAAGTTGTCCTGTAGGGCGGTCACCAGTTAAAATTACTGGGCGATTATCTAGATTACTCATTATGAATTCCGAAATAGTAGTCAGCGCTACTTCTATATACAAAGAATGGCGTTATTGTACGGTAATTTTTTTTTTAATGTCAGCAGGAATAAAATAGAAAGTGAAAAATAAAAAAACTTCTAAAAAATATTAAATAAATACAATTTTGTTAAAACAAAACATTAGAATGAATAAAAAATCTTAGGACAATAAAAATGGCAGGTAGTTTATTACTTTTACTCGATGATATCGCAACCATTCTGGATGATGTTGCTTTAATGAGTAAAATGGCGGCAAAAAAAACCGCAGGTGTATTGGGGGATGACCTTGCGCTGAATGCACAACAAGTGAGTGGTGTTTCTGCAGATCGTGAATTGCCCGTGGTTTGGGCTGTAGCAAAAGGCTCTTTTTTAAATAAATGTATTTTGGTGCCTTTGGCGCTGGTCATTAGTTTTTTTGCCCCTTGGCTGATTAATCCTTTACTCATGCTCGGTGGGTTGTTCTTGTGTTATGAAGGCGTGGAGAAAGTTTTACACTCACTTCATCATAAAAAAAGTCACAATGAGGAAGAAGCTGAGGTTGAACTTCAAGCTCTGCATGGCGACATTGCTACACTTGAAAAGCAGAAAATCAAAGGCGCAATCATGACCGACTTTATTTTGTCTGCTGAAATTATCGTGATTGCATTAGGCACGGTTGCAACGGCTGCCTTTAGTGTCAAAGTCGCTGTTTTATGTGTGATCGCTGTGCTCATGACCATCGGGGTATATGGATTTGTGGCCATGATTGTGAAAATAGATGACTTAGGTTTATATTTAATTCAGCAAGCATCAAATGTGAAGAAAACCATTGGACGTGGTTTGTTGGCATTTGCACCCAAGTTAATGAAAACTTTAACAATCGTTGGAACAATTGCGATGTTTTTAGTGGGTGGTGGTATCATTGCGCATGCTGTGCCACTCTTTCATCACTGGACAGAAAACTCGGTAGATTTTGCAGAGCATATTCCAAATTTGGGTCATATAATGGGTGCTTTAACACCGACTTTAATTAACTTTGCTATTGGTTTTGTAGCAGGGATCATCGTATTGCTGTTGGTTGGTTTGGCAAAGAAAATATTCGGCAAATCAAAAACTGCTTAAGAGTGATATTTGATAAAATAATCAATAATATCAAATAAAAAAGGAAAATATTATGCGTTGGAAAGGTCGTCGAGTTAGTTCGAATGTAGAAGATCGCCGCGGTGGTGGCGGTGCAAAAGCTGGTGGAATCAGTATTATTGGTCTGATTGTGGCTTTTATTGCTTGGAAATTCTTTGGGGTTGATCCGCAAATGGCGTATCAAGCGACCAAGCAAGTGACATCAGGTTCGCAAAGTCAAACAGGTAATCAAATTCAAAATCCGACACCACAACAACAAGAAGCCTATGAGTTTGTGGGTACAGTGCTGGCAGATACAGAAGATACTTGGACGCAAATTTTCAAACAAGCAGGTGCAACCTATACACCACCAAAGCTGGTGATGTTTACCGGTCGTGATACTTCAGCTTGTGGTTCCGCAGAATCAGCCATGGGACCATTTTATTGTCCAGCGGATCAAAAAGTGTATATCGATACAGAGTTTTTTAAAGATATGCGGACTCAAATGGGTATTTCAGGTGAGCAAAATCAATCAGAATTATCTGCACAAGATCAAGCTGGAGATTTTGCACAGGCATATGTTATTGCTCATGAGGTTGGACATCATGTTCAGAATCTTTTAGGGATTTCCAGTCAAGTTCACAAGGCACGTCAGCAATTAAGCCAAGCAGAAGGAAACCAACTCTCTGTCCGCCAAGAATTACAAGCGGATTGTTTTGCTGGAATATGGGCCAAGGACAATCATCAACGTACGCAGTTTTTAGAAAAGGGCGATGTTGAAGAAGCCATGGATGCCGCACATAAAATTGGTGATGATTATCTACAGAAAAAAGCACGTGGACATGTTGTACCAGATAGTTTCACCCATGGTACCAGTGCACAACGTATGACATGGTTTAATAAAGGCTTAAACACTGGCGATATAAATCAATGTGATACTTTTAAAAACCCAATATAAAGATCCATCTTGAAACTTATCTGTTTGACGTGGACATGACATTTTATTCATTGATCTACAGATAAGTTTTAAGTGATTAAAATACAAGCGAAAGTTTCTAAAAAAAACAATTTAAACAGCTAGAGGTTGAAAAAACATATAAAATCAAAAAATGTGATATTCATCATCCTCTTGTAATTATATGTATTCAGCGCGATAAAAGATAAACAGGCAAAGTCATGGGCAGTTATTTAATTCTTCAAGTTTTTACCGTAGTTTTTGCTTTATCAATTGCCACGACAATTTTTAACAAACGTGTTCTAGGTTTTCCGCAGGCCATAGGTGTGCCTATTGTATCGGCGATTTTCGTCTTTATTTTACAATGGGGCGCAAACTTACTTGGTGGAAATCAATTTATTTCCATTAACTTGCAGAATATCGAATCAGCTGTTCGACACATCGACTTTTATGATTTTTTGGTCAATGGTGTAATTTGCTTTATTTTGACCTCATCCGCTTTAAAATTTAAAGTTTCAGATTTAAAAGTCTTTTGGAAACCGATTAGTATTTTAGCCACGATTGCACTGGTGCTTTGTGCTGTTTTATTCGGTGGCTTATTGTTTGGGTTCCAATATCTCATTGGTAATCCAGTGCCGATTTTAGTACTTCTGTTATTAGGTTCTGCACTAGGTGCGACTGACCCAATTGGGATTAAGGGTGTATTGAGCTCTGTTCGTGCTCCTCATCATTTGATGGTGAAACTCGAAGGTGAATCATTATTTAATGACGCAATGTGTATTGCGGTGTTTATGACTTTACTCAATGTACTCGAAGGTGAGCATTTTAGCTTACTGCTAACTTTACAGACTTTGCTTTATGAAATCGTGGTTGCGGTCTTTATTGGTTGGGCATTTGGTTGGTCAATTTTACGCATTTTACGTGGCAAACATGAGATGGAATCTTTGATTCTCACCACAGCTTTATTGGCGTGTGGTTCTTATTTGGTTGCACTCTTTGCTCATGCCTCTGCACCCATTGCCTGTGTTATTGGTGGTTTGATTGTAGGGAATAAATGGAAGGAAATTTTACAAGAGCGCGAAATTCGTGAAGTGAATCATTTCTGGCATACGGTGGAAGGGATTATCAACTCTTTCTTGTTTACCTTAATTGGTTTAGAGCTCTTCATTCTCGATCTAAGCACGAGTATGATTTTGGGCGGAATAGTGGCGTTCGTTATTTTGCATTTATCACGCTTTGCAGCAAATTATCTCGCATTTGCGTTCTTTCCGTCGTTTAGAAAGAAAAGTTATAACGGTAGTTTGGCCATTCTGTCTTGGGGTGGTGTACGTGGGGGAATTTCGCTGGCCTTGATTTTGGCCGTTGCAAACGTTCCTCAACTCTCCGCATACAGTAGTATTCTAATTGGTTACACCTTTATTGTGGTACTGTTATCTGGTGTTGTGTGTGGATTAGGCTTACCTCCTGTGATGAATGCGTTTTATTACAATCCGCATGAGGAAACCACTGGATTTAAAGGTTGGTATCAACGCATGTGTAATAAAATGAACCGTTCTGGTGTGAAATATATTGTGGGCGAAGATGCAAATGGCAATGAAATTATCACCATTTATAACCCAGAAGCGATCTTAGATAAAAAGTCGGAGGATGGCGTTGCTGCAGTGCATCACCCTAATAAAGTGGATGAAGTGAAGCGTTTGGAAAACCCAGCTAACTTCTAACATAGAGACGGGATGTCACATGAAAGGGCGTTCCATTCTAAAACCACATTAAAGGGTATAAATTAAAATCCCTGATCGGTCTTATTATCAAGATCGGTTAGGGATTTTTTATTGTGCATGACTCAGTTCAATATTTTGTTTTGGATAATAAACTGCATTTGCAGCTTTAAAGGTGTTGACGTGAAGTGGGATTAAATCGACCAAAGGTTGATAGCCACCTGCCAACACAAACATGATGGGGAAGTTATATTTTTTTGCCAGTTGGAAGACCATCAAGTCACGTTCATAAAGCAGTTCAGTGGTAAACCACTGTGATCCAAAACGATCTTTTTGGTGACAATCCATCCCAGCTTGATAAATGATAATATCTGCCTGCCACTGTAATGCTGTTTCAAAGCCACTTAAGATTGCAGCTTTATATTCTTCAAAATTACCATTTTTAGGATGGATATGACGCGTCATACTGCGATCATTGGTGGTACATCCAAAAGCCAGTCCATAAATACTAAAATTAAATAAATTGCCAATCTCTTTTGAGTATTCAGCTGTACCGTTTCCACCATGTTGATCGCAATCTAAAATAAAGATTTTTTTACGAGGATATTGCTTTGCAATCAGTGCTAAACCATTAAAGGTACAATAGGCATTACCACGTTCATAAACAGCATGATGGAAGCCTTGAGCAATATTTGCAGCAATCCCATCTTTAAATGCTATTTCAGTGGCGAGAAGTTGTCCTGCTTGTATAGACAAGATCGCTTCTCTAAATTGGGGCGTCCAATTTTTAAAACCTTGTACCATGGCAAGTGGCTTTCGACCTTCAACAAAGGCCTGAACATATGCAGGGTCATGAATGGAGTAGAGTATTCGCGGATCGATACTTTCAGGATCAACTAAATCGGCGAGTTCATCACGTTCAAGTACTTCAGCAACCGCAGTTAATTTCTCCATGCTATTCGTATGAGTTTGTGCGTAATATCGATTTGAATAGCAAGCTTTTAACATATTCATACCTTCATTAAATTTGATCCAAAGCAACTTCTTTCAATTGGCTTAGTTCAGTCGTATCTGGACTGAACAAACCATTATCGATTTGTTGTTTGAAGTGTGCATTAAAGGCACGAGCACGGTTTTGTGGTGAAACAGCCAGAGTGGTTAGTCTTAAAAACCAAAAACCCTCGACTTGATCAATCGGTATCACAAAGCCCTTATATAATTTATTGGCACGTTTCTGAATGTTTTCATCATCATATTTCACAGAAAATAAACTGCCTTCGGGAATGCGAATGCCATTCATAATCAATGGAACGAGATTAATACATGAATGATCATCGCCCATATTGAGCTTTTCCATCATGATAGGCTCATCTTTGTCATCGACAAAAATGTTGATGAGACCTTGTCTGAGTAAACGACGATGCGCAACTTTTAAAAAGAATTTCTCTGCCATTGGACATGAGCCCACTTTCGGCTTTTCAGGTAGACTTTTAAGTTCTAATAGGTGTTCAGATATATCGGTTTTTCTTAATATAATATCTTCTAAAAAGTTACAAATCAGTTTGCTTTCTTCAAATTCAACCAGATTTTTAATATTTCTAAGTGTGGCTTGAAAATGGATTTCTTTTGTTAAAGTGTGAGAAAAGGTGTCATCTGGTTTTGCTTGAATATATTGTTTAGCATCTTCATTTAAGTCTAAATGACGCCAACTTTTTAGCGGTATTTGACGGGCATTTGCATCAAAAATAATTGATTTTAAGCTTTTAGTATCATAATCATCAAAAATACGAAAATCTTTGACATCAACATCATCACATTCTTGATTGATAAATTCTGCGATGACTCGTGTTGCTTGTGTGTAACCACATCCACGACGTTCTGTTTGATGACTAAAATGTTCATTCAGCATTTCAGTTAAATTTTTTGATAGTGGTGAAAGGTGAGTTTTAAAGCAGGTTAAAACTTCATGATCCCCTGGCTGGTTACCCATGTACATCTCCAAACCGAATTTATATTTTTATAACGCGTATAGTTTTTTTAAGTTTTGTTGAAACCTATCAAAATTTTAATAAATAAAAATCCAAGATTCTTCTGTGTTGAAAAGTGGCTTAAACTTTTATCGATTATTTTTATATTGAGTTAAAAATTAGCATTATTCTTTTGAAAAACCAAGTAATTAAACGCCAAATAATGCACTATTTTTAATATTTTTTTTGTTTAGTTCATTGGGCTTTGTTGTCTTCTCAGCCATGCATTGTGTTATAGGTTAAACAACACAAATGAGGGATGTGTTGATGAATATGGCGATTCCCTTGTCGAGGTTCGTCACTATACTTTTGACATTTCACATATGCAGTACAAGTCAGCACCTTTTTGCTCGTCTATTTTTATCAACGTTCTAAGAAATACACACAATAAAGTTCAGAACAGTTCAAATGTAGACAATTAAACACCCATTGATACATAGGCATTAAAGGGTGTTTAAATTGAAAACTGGCTGGAATTGACTATTTGATTTGTTGTAAAAAACTCAAGTAGTGCTGAACCACAATTTGTTCTTGTTCTAAAATAGGCGTGTGACCAACACCTTTTAAAATAATCGGTTCTTTGGCATTTTTGAGTAAGCTTTTTAATTCACTGGCAGCTTCTACATTAATAATTTGATCCTTTTCACCCCATATAATCAATGTAGGCTGATCAATCGACTTTGCGGCAATAGCAAAGGTCTCGGGTGTAAAGTTTTTAGACATGACAATTAATTGATCGATCAATTTTGAGGTGTTCGCTGCATTGGCCATCATCAGTTTTTCTTGTTCAGTTTTAAGCTCATTGGGAATGAAGGGGGGGATATTGGTGGCTATTTTAAAAATACGTTCAAAATCACCTGATTTATTCACCACAAAGCTTTTTAAGGTATTTGGATCTTTAAGGTAGGGGGTATTTGCAGATTTAAATACACCTGCTGAATCTACCAGTAACAGGGATTTAGTATCAATTGGATACTGTGCAGCATACAAAAGCGTGACCGCCCCCCCCCATGGAATGTCCAGCGACATGTAAATCTTTATCGACATGAATCGCCTCAGCAAAACGACGCAATTTTTCGGTCAAATTTGGAATGGAATAATCAAAGTCATTGCCAACTTTGCTGTCACCTTGACCGGGTAAATCAGGAATAATCACGTGAAAATAAGGCGTTAGATATCGTGCTACGCGGTTCCAGTTGTCACGACTGCCTGCAAGACCATGGACGAGCATGAGTGTGGGTTTACCCGCCGTACCACCTTCGCTGTATGCCCATTCAATATCGTTGACTTTAACTTTTTTACTTTGCAAGCCTGCCCAAGCACGCTCTTGTTGCAATATACTCTTTATATTAATTGTGGGTGAGGCAGCATAACTTGATGTGTTGATGGTCAATAAACTTGAGAAGCTTACGACCGTCGCAAGTGCAAATGCTTTGACATTCCTTTTCATTTTTTATACTCATTGTTTTTGTTGTCCTGTTGTACATTGAGATTAAATGAGCAGATCAACAATTGCATTTGCTTAAATCCAACGCAGCATTTTTTTTGAGTCAATCTATGACATTAAAATCAACATCAGCCACACAAGAACTCGCGCAAATGATTGTGGCGGTTGTGGCTCAGATTCCTTATGGCAAGGTTGCAAGCTATGGGCAGATTGCTGCAATGGCGGGATTACCACGGCATGCACGTTTGGTAGGTAGGGTGTTAAGCCAGATGGATGATTCAAGTAAGATTCCTTGGCATAGGGTCATCAATGCACAAGGTCGTATTAGTCTAAATCGCCTTGATGATCATGGCTACAATGACCAACAGGCAAAACTATTATCTGAAGGTGTGGTGTTTAAGCATGGAAAAGTAAGTTTTAAACAGTTTGGCTGGATTGAAGAATAGGGTCTGTTGATAAACAAAAAAAATCCTGATCAAAAATGAAAAGGATTTGGAGTCAAAATTGAATCAAAGCTAAGCATGATTGTTTATATGCATATATTGAAGTGTTTGTTTAGGCTTGCGCCTTTACCACAAACACAGGAACAGGGGATTCTGTAATCAGGCTTTGTGCGACACTTCCCATCAGTAACTTTTTAAAACCACTGCGTCCATGTGAGCTAAGCACAATCAAATCAATTTTAAATTGATCAACCGCTTTTACCAATGTACGAGGAATACTTTCACCTTCAAGCAGTTGAGCTTCAACCGAAACACCTTGAGCGACAAATTGTGCTTTGGCGTTGTCTAGGTTTTCACGAATGAATTGACGTGCTCGTTCAATCATATCGTTGGTTTGACCTTGAGTGAGATATTCAGATGCAATATAAGGATCAAGGGTCATGACTTGAGCCACGATAACTTTACTGTTAAATGCTTTTGCCAGCTCTACTGCATGTTGAATTACACTCAGTGAGATCTCAGAACCATCGACGGGCACTAAAATATGTTGATAAGACATGATCATACCTCCTTTATTTACACCATGATTTTATAAATATACATTGCTTAAAATCCTGTTTATTTATTCATCATATACCCATTGTTTGTAGAATAAAACCAAGTAAATTCATAGGGATATTAATCATTTAATGTTGTTGTTAGTTTGCAATTTTAGAAGTGTTTCATTATTAACAGCATTTTGATGATAGGTATTTTTTACTGATGATTATTTTGTGAAAATAATTGTTTCCAAGGATAAAAAGAGGGGGCGAGCAATTCTAAAAAATTAAATGAAGTTGAGTCATAAGCATTCATCATTCAACTTCATTTCAAGCAATACGCTCAATCAAATGTCATCCATTAGTGATGATAGGTTTGATAAACCAACGCACGCATACCTGCTCGTAAAGCAAAAGCACCGTGCATATAAACCGCACCTAGCCAATAGGGCACATTGAAAATATCACTATGGCGATATTTTACTTGCCCAAAGTCTGCCAAAAGCCCTTCAGCGAACATCCCACCAATAGCCAGTAAAATTGCTAAAATCAGCAACCACATTCGATCATAACTAAATAACCATCTGATCAAGAATGTGCTGTATAAGATGATGCAGAGTACCGTAGGGTCAAAGTTTCCAAAGCCACTTAAGATATACACCAGTGCAAAAGTCGTTAAGCATTCAATAAGTTCTATTTGGCTACCGAAACTGGTACTGGCTTTGAGATGGATAACAGTATGTAGTTTTGATGCGAGGAATGCGTAGCATATTCCCATAAACATAAAAGCAATAAAAAAGCCAGGCAAGACCCAACAAGCTTGACCGAAATACCATGGATTTGGGTAGCTGAGCGTTTGGGTATAGACATGGATGGCATCACAAATTGTGGCAATAATCGCTGCCAGTATTGCCATAAAGATAAGCCCCGATATATGTATTTTTGCTGTCATAGTCCTTACTGTCATTCTTGTTTTTAATGCACTTATTTATAAATTGTTTTTGTTGATTCGCCAATGACTTAGTTAAAATTAAATATGAATTTGAATGCAATTTATTTAAAATGAATTAATTACAGAAAAATTTAACGTTGAAATATGGATAACAATCAACTGAATTGGCATAAAGATGATTTTGAGAATATTAAAACGACTTGGGAAGGTGATCTATGGGATCGTCGTCGTTTAGGGGAACAACTTACCCAGTATGTTGATCGTTTGCAGTGCGGGGCTGTGTTGGCTTTAGATGCTCGATGGGGCGAGGGCAAGACTTGGTTTGTAAGGCATTGGGCAAAACACTTAAGTGATACTGACCATAATGTGATTTATTTAGATGCTTTTGCTAATGATTATTTGGAAGATCCTTTTTTGGTCATTTCTTCGGAGATTACCAGTTGTTTATCTAAAGGCTGTGATGTTGATCAATGTCATATCAATACATTCAAACAAAAAGCTGCGGCTGCATATCATGCTTTATTACCAAGCTTGCCTAAAGTTTTACTCACTCTAGGTTTAAACTTAATCAGTGGGGGAGTGCTAGGAACTGTTGCTCAAGAAATACATAAAGTAGGTGAGAAGGCTATTGAATCTGCTATTGATGAAATTAGCGATAAAATTAAAGAAAGTATTGAAGAAAAAATTGAAACTCATGAAGCAGATAAAAATACATTATTCGCTTTTAAACAAGAATTGGCTAAATTGGCTGAACAGTTAGATAAGCCTTTAGTTTTTATTATTGATGAACTTGACCGCTGTCGTCCTGACTTTGCTATTCGTTTAATTGAGAGAATAAAACACTTTTTTGATATCAAAAACATTGTATTTGTTCTGGTAATGAATAAACCACAATTATTGCAATCTGTTAAAAGTTTTTATGGTTATGATTCAGAAATGAATGGCGATTATTTAGAAAAATTTGTAGATTTTACGATTCATTTAAAAACTGATTCGGAAGGTTATGATTATGAAGCTATTATAAAAAGTCAATTATTTAGAATCGGGGAGTTAAGTTCATTAGATGATAGAAATGAGCTATTGTATTGGACTCTAGGTTTACAATTAGACAAACAGTTAAATAGCAGGGAGCTAATTAAAAAGCTTAATCAATATGCACTATTAAGAACTGAAAATAAGAATAAAAACTTAGTTCTACTCAGTGTAATAATGGGGGTAGAGCCTTATGCAAACTACTATATTTATATTAGTTCAGTAGTGAAAAAGTTAGTTAATTATCTATGTAAAAATAAGATGGAGCTTTTGCGAAGACATAATTTAAGAATTTATCATGACAAAACAATTGATGATATTAGAGATGCTGAATGGTATAGGATTATTTTAGAATCTGATTTAAATATTGAGAGTATTTTTATAAATATAATTTTGAATGCATATGACTCTTTTCATGGAGATGAAAATATGGAATATCAATTGAATACTGTCTTAAAAGAAGTATCAATATATAACTTAAATCATCCAAATGATTTTATAAATGATTGGAAAGCATACATTTTAAGGGGTATTTAATTATAAATTATTGAAATATATTGATAATTGTTCAACATCATCCGTCTGTAATTGTTCACGCATCTTTAAAAACTGCTTTTCATCTAAGTCATAGAGCTTTAGGGAAAGTAGTTTTTTGATATCTTCTTCAGGAAAGCGGTATTTGATTATTTTGGCAGGTACACCACCCACGACTGCATAAGGTGGAACGTCCTTTGTCACCACAGCACCTGTTGCCACTACAGCACCTTCACCCAAAGTCACACCTTGCATAATCATGGCACGGCTTCCAATCCAACAACCATCTCCAATAACAGTATTCCCAGCAGGCACAAAACTACGGGTATCAAAAGGAAATGCTGAAATCCAGTCTGTACGGTGCAACTGATTGCCTCCCATCATAATCACACACTCAGCACCAAAACAGACAAAATTGCCAATATACAGCTGATCGATCGGTTTTTCTGGGGTAGAGGGTTTGTCGTGTAAATAGCGCACCACACAACGCTCAAAACCCTGATCCCAATAAGCAGAGTAGTAGCTGTAATTGCCCTTGATGTGAATATTCGGATTTTTCACCGTTTTCGAAATAAATTCGAATTCGCACCAATGATTGACAGGTGAGTTGATGAGCTTTTCGGACATGGGGAAGTTATGTTGCTGGGGTGGTGGGATTATAACGTAGTTAAGCCATTCTTTGGGAAAGAGGGGGTTGGAGAGATTCTAGTTTATTTCCCTCACCCCAACCCTCTCCCAAGGGGAGAGGGAGTATCCATTAAGGTCTATTGCTATTTGAAACATAAAGAAGTTCCCTCTCCTTATAGGAGAGGGGTAGGCAGAGGTAAATTTCAATATTGGGCAAGTCATTAAAGAATCTCTCTAAATCTCCTTTTCAAATGGGGACTTTTATCCATTGAAAGGTAAAATATAAAAACAAAAAAACCCCTCAAAAGAGGGGCTTTAAAGTCAAACATAGCTAAAAATTAGATATATTCAACTTTCACAATTTCGTATTCCACTTCACCTTGAGGTGTTGTGATTTTTGCTTCATCGCCTTCGTTTTTACCCAAAAGACCACGCGCAATTGGAGAGTTCACAGAGATCTTATTGATCTTAAAGTCTGCTTCATCATCACCTACAATTTTGTAAGTTTTACGCTCTTCAGTATCTAGGTTTTCAATGGTGACAGTCACACCAAACACCACTCGACCATTTTGCTCAAGTGTTTTTACGTCCACAAGTTGGCAAGCACCCAATTTACCTTCGATGTCTTGGATGCGACCTTCGCAGAAACCTTGTTGCTCACGCGCAGCATGGTATTCTGCATTTTCTTTTAAATCCCCATGCTCACGTGCTTCAGCAATCGCTGCAGTAATACGTGGACGATCAATCGATTTAAGTTGATGTAATTCTTTCTCCAAGGCTTCTTTGCCTTCAGGAGTCATAGGATAACGTTGCATTGTTGTCCCTCAAGTTAAGTACTTAAAAAGTACAGTTTATAAATAAAAAAAAGCCCGCCACCGATAAGGCGACGGGTCTTATCGGAAACTTAATTAACCTTTAGTAAGATCTTGCAAACGATACACATCCATTGGCAATTTGATTGCTAAAGCTTGGCATACAGCATCGGCTCCATTCAAGGTTGTTGTGTAATACACTTTACCTTGAAGTGCAGAGCGACGGATCGAGAACGAATCCTGCTGAGCTTGTTTACCTTCTGTAGTATTGATAATGAGGTGAACTTCACCATTTTTCAAGCGGTCGACGATATTAGGGCGACCTTCTGTGACTTTATTCACACGTTCACATTCAATACCAGCTTGCTTAATCACATCATAAGTACCGCCAGTTGCCAAGACCTTGAAGCCAAGATCAGTCAACTGTTTTGCAATACCCACAGCGCGAGGCTTGTCAGAGTGACGTACAGACAAGAATGCATGCTTCACTTCACCTGCGGTTGGAAGACCAGGTAAGCGATCATTTGAGCCTAACACAGCTTTATAGAACGCTTCACCAAATGTTTTACCCACACCCATGACTTCACCTGTAGATTTCATCTCAGGTCCAAGAATTGGGTCAACGCCAGGGAATTTGTTGAATGGGAACACTGCTTCTTTCACAGAGAAGTGCTCAGGGATAATCTCTGTTGTGAATCCTTGAGATTCTAAAGATTGACCCGCCATACAACGTGCAGCAACTTTCGCTAAAGATTCACCGATACATTTAGACACGAATGGCACAGTACGAGACGCACGTGGGTTCACTTCTAAGATGTATACGTCAGTACCTTTTACTGCAAACTGAACGTTCATCAAACCAATCACGCCAAGTTCTTTTGCCATTGCAATGGTTTGACGGCGCATTTCGTCCTGTACTTCTTGAGATAAAGAGTACGGAGGAATAGAACATGCAGAGTCACCTGAGTGAATACCTGCTTGTTCGATGTGTTGCATGATACCGCCAATCACAACGTCTTTACCGTCAGATACGCAGTCTACGTCAACTTCAATCGCATCATCTAAGAAGTGGTCAAGAAGTACAGGCGCTTCATTAGAGGCTTGAACCGCATCACGTAAGTAGCGTTTCAATTCGTCATCGTTATACACGATTTCCATCGCACGACCACCAAGCACGTAAGAAGGACGTACCACAAGTGGGTAGCCAACTTTCGCAGCTTCAGCCATACCTTCTTCAGCAGATTTTACGATGCTGTTGTTTGGTTGGCGAAGTTGTAGACGTTGAATCATTTGTTGGAAACGTTCACGGTCTTCAGCACGGTCGATTGCATCTGGAGAAGTACCAATGATTGGCGCACCTGCTTCTTCTAAAGCACGAGCCAATTTCAATGGTGTTTGACCACCGTACTGAACGATAATGCCTTTAGGCTTCTCGATACGTACGATTTCAAGTACATCTTCCAAAGTGATAGGTTCGAAGTACAAACGATCAGATGTATCATAGTCTGTAGACACCGTTTCAGGGTTACAGTTCACCATGATGGTTTCATAACCATCTTCACGCATTGCAAGCGCTGCATGTACACAGCAGTAATCGAACTCGATCCCTTGACCAATACGGTTAGGACCGCCGCCAATCACCATGATCTTGTCACGTGTTGAAGGATTTGCTTCACATTCTTCATCGTAAGTTGAGTACATGTACGCTGTATCTGATTCGAACTCAGCCGCACAAGTATCGACACGTTTGTAAACTGGGGTTACGCCCAAGTTCCAACGGTGCTTACGGAATTGCTTTTGTGAAATACCCATCAAGTTTGCAATACGAAGGTCAGATAAACCTTTACGTTTAAATGCACGGATATTATCTGCGTTCAAATCACCAAAACCTAAAGTCTTAATTTGTTCTTCAGTTTTGATGATGTCTTCGATTTGGATCAAGAACCATTTGTCGATATTGGTTGCTGCAAACACTTCATCTAGCGTGAAACCATGACGGAATGCATCACCAACAAACCAAATACGCTCAGGACCTGGCACTTTAAGCTCTTGAAGAATTTTATCTTTCGCGCCTTCAGTACCCACTTCGATTTTTTCATCGAAACCACATGCGCCCACTTCAAGACCACGAAGGGCTTTTTGCATAGACTCTTGGAAGTTACGGCCAATCGCCATCACTTCACCCACAGATTTCATCTGAGTGGTTAAAGTTGCATCCGCTTGTGGGAATTTCTCGAAGTTAAAACGAGGAATCTTAGTAACAACATAGTCAATTGCAGGCTCGAATGAAGCAGGCGTTGTACCGCCAGTGATGTCGTTTTTCAACTCATCAAGGGTATAACCTACAGCCAATTTCGCAGCAATTTTTGCAATAGGGAAGCCAGTTGCTTTAGACGCAAGGGCAGAAGAACGAGAAACACGTGGATTCATCTCGATCACGACCATACGGCCGTCTTTCGGGTTAATACCGAACTGAACGTTCGAACCACCTGTTTCTACACCAATTTCACGAAGTACCGCTAAAGATGCATTACGTAAAAGTTGGAATTCTTTGTCTGTCAATGTTTGCGCAGGAGCAACAGTGATTGAGTCACCTGTGTGCACGCCCATTGGGTCAAAGTTTTCAATGGTACATACAATGATACAGTTGTCGTTTTTGTCACGAACAACTTCCATTTCGTATTCTTTCCAACCAATTAAAGATTCATCAATCAATAATTGTTTGGTTGGAGAAAGATCGAAACCACGTTCACAGATTTCAATGAATTCTTCACGGTTGTAAGCGATACCACCACCTGAACCACCCATCGTAAATGAAGGACGGATAATCACAGGGAAGCCGAAACGCGCTTGAATGGCTAAAGCTTCTTCCATTGACTCTGCAATGTCAGCTTTTGGACATTCAAGACCAATTTTACGCATCGCTTGGTCGAAGAGTTTACGATCTTCAGCTTTTTCAATCGCTTCTTTGGTCGCACCAATCAATTCAACATTGTATTTTGCAAGAATGCCATGCTCATCAAGTGCAAGGGCACAGTTCAATGCAGTTTGACCACCCATTGTAGGAAGTACTGCATCTGGGCGCTCTTTTTCAATGATGGCTGCAACAGTTTGCCAAGTAATCGGTTCGATATACGTTGCATCTGCCATTGCAGGGTCAGTCATAATGGTCGCTGGGTTAGAGTTCACCAAAATAACACGGTAGCCTTCTTCACGAAGTGCTTTACACGCTTGCGCACCTGAGTAGTCGAACTCACATGCTTGACCAATCACAATAGGTCCCGCACCAATAATTAAGATGCTTTTAATGTCTGTACGTTTAGCCATGATGCTTCCTTAATTACTTCTTAGATGCTTCGATAAGTTCGATGAAGTGATCGAACAATGGTGCGCAGTCATGTGGACCAGGGCTTGCTTCAGGGTGACCTTGGAAGCTGAACGCAGGTTTATCTGTACGATGAATCCCTTGTAGGGTTTGGTCGAACAAAGATTTGTGCGTCGCTTTTAGGTTTGCAGGTAATGTTTCTGCATCTACTGCGAAACCGTGGTTTTGTGAAGTAATCATCACTGTACCTGTTTCAATGTTCTGTACAGGATGGTTCGCACCATGATGACCATGAGGCATTTTTACAGTCTTCGCACCACTTGCAAGTGCAAGAATTTGATGACCTAGGCAAATACCAAATACAGGAAGGTTTCGAGCATCTTCAACAATTGTTTTTACAGCTTCAATTGCATAGTCACATGCAGCTGGATCGCCAGGACCATTTGACAAGAACACGCCATCTGGATTCAAAGCAAGTACATCAGCAGCAGGAGTTTGTGCAGGAACAACAGTCAATTTACAACCGCGATCTGCAAGCATACGTAAGATGTTGGTTTTGACACCGTAATCGTATGCAACAACATGGAATTTAAGTTCAGGTTGTGAAAAACCTTTTCCAAGTGTCCAAGAGCCCTCAGTCCATTCGAAACCATTCGGGTCGCAACATTCTTTAGCAAGGTCTAAGCCATTTAAACCACCAAATGCGCGTGCTTTTTCTAATGCTTGTTCTTCTGTAATATTTTCGCCAGCAAGGATGCAACCATTTTGCGCACCTTTGTCACGTAAAATACGGGTGAGTTTACGTGTATCAATATCAGCAATCGCAACAACATTGTGTTGTTTAAGGTAGTCACCTAAAGATTGAGTTGAGCGGAAGTTGCTGTGCAATAAAGGCAAATCACGGATAATTAAACCGTTTGCCCAAACTTTATGAATTCGACCTGATTCTGCATCTTCTTCATTGCACCCTGTATTACCAATATGTGGGTAAGTTAAGGTCACTAATTGTTGTGCGTAACTAGGATCAGTCAAAATTTCTTGATAGCCAGTCATGGCAGTGTTGAAAACGACTTCACCAGTCGTACTACCCGATGCACCAATAGAAGTACCTTTAAAGATAGTTCCGTCGGCAAGGGCTAAAATTGCTGGGGTGCTCAAACCAAAGCTCCTGAAATTTAGGCTGTAAAAAAGCGAGAAGACGAAAAAAAAGGAAGGCTATTTTTTAAACCTACCCTCCCTATGTCTGCTCGCTTGAACTTAACAGCGCATTATACGGATGAACATTGCCAAAGTCCATTTAAATTATAATGAATGTCGGAGAATAATTGTTCAATTTTTAATTAATAGGTTATTTTTTGAATGCTTCATAAAAATGTAAGAAATTAATAATTGTTTAACAATTCAAACGTTAAGTTTTATCAAGTGCTTCTATACTCATGTTTTAATAATAATTGGGGATTAAAAATCATGACGACTACTCAGAAAACAACAACAGCTAAACCTCGCGTTACTCGAGCTGTAAAAAAAACCGCTGTAGACAGTGTTGAAAAGCTGGAAAAAATTGCAGAAACGGCGAAAACTCAAGCTTTAGAAGTTGTTGAAGAAAGCAAAGAAGCACTTGATGTTGAAGTAAAACAACTCAACGAAAATGTTCAGAAAGAATTCAATAGCTTCAAACAAGAATTGTTAAAACGACTTGAAACGATTAAAACTCAGTTCTCTGGTACGCAACAAGATTTGATTGAGCTTAAAAGTTTCATTAAGTCTGAGTTAAATAGTGTGGTGAGCGAATTGTCAAAACTTGGACTTGAATTGAAATCTGATGTGAGTCAAATTTCTGTAAAACATAAAGATCAATTGGTGGATACACTTAAGCGTTCAAAGGAACATACCTTGGAAGTTTGGCATAAAGTGTCGACCAAACAATAAACAGTTGTTGAGGCTTTAGTGTAGTTAAAAATCTACATACAAAAACGTTACATACAAAAAAAGTGAGGTCATATGCCTCACTTTTTTTCGTAACCTATCTGTGCATATGATGATCATCATCACATGATCCAGATTTAAAAGGTGTGTAGCCAATCTCGCTTATTGTGGAAATCCGCATGTGGACCACTATGCTGCATCGCATAAAAGTGCAGACCTTTAGAGGTATCAAGAACAGCACTTAACCCAATAAAAAGATCCGACCATTTAAGGTTGTTGGCTGTCATAAACTCACCCAGATCTATGCTGACATTTAGACCATAATGAGTGCGTTTGAGTTGAACAAGTTCGATATCGTAAGCTGCTTGAGGAGGCATGTCTTCAGGATAGCGATATTCTTCAAACTGATAGGCTTGCCATGCTTGAGAAGGGGAAAGATTGATCTCGCGATAATAATCTTCATTTTTAACCCCAATGAAAATTTCATAGCAGGTTTTTTCCCAAAGAAAATCTTGTCTTGGATGAGACGTGACTAATTCTGGATACTGAATCAGTTGATTCGGATCTCGTAACCAGAAGCCCACATTCAAATTACATGGAGCAACTTGCTCAATTGCTGCGACAAGTGACACATCGTAAAAACGATCAAAGGCACTGAGTTCATAACTTGCCATGAAATATCTGCTCTAGTTTGAATTAGTTACTCAAATGAGCGTGACGCACCAAGTTTGAAAGTTTGGCATTTTGTTTTGGCGCTTTTTTGTAAAGCAATACAATTTTTCCGATGGTTTGCACAATTTCAGAACCTGTTACTTGAGCAATTTCTGCAATGAGTGCAGCACGTGCTTCACGATCTTCAGCAACAATTTTCACTTTAATGAGTTCGTGATCATTCAAAGCACGGTTTGTTTCTTCAATGACATTTTCAGTCAACCCTTGTCCACCTAACATAACCACAGGGTTAAGTGCATGTCCAATTTGACGCAAACGTTTGCGTTCCTGAATAGATAAAGCCGCCATAAAGATAACCTAATTTTAAAAACGACTTAGTATAGCAAACACCACGTTTAAACGCTGTAAATTCTGTAGAAATAATCGATCAGCTTAATCAAAAAAAATCATTTATCTGAACACGTATTTAGATACAGATGGATACTGCATAGAAATTAAAATTCACGTACAATAAAAAGTTATAAGTTTAAGATGTATTTAAAGAGTTATGGCAACACGCATTACCAACCAAAAGTTATCAAAAAGTAGTCGTGAGTGGATGAGAGAGCACTTGGATGATCCTTTTGTAAAAAAAGCGCAGAAAGAAGGTTATCGTGCACGTGCTGCGTATAAACTCCTTGAAATGCAAGAGAAATATAAAATTATTAAACCAGGCATGGTCGTGGTTGACTTGGGTGCTGCACCTGGAAGTTGGTCACAAATTGCTGGTAAATTAGTGGGTGATAAAGGTATTGTTGTCGCATCAGATATTTTACCGATGGATGCACTTCCAGATGTAACGTTTCTGCAAGGTGACTTCCGAGAAGAAGAAGTTTTCGAAAAATTGTTAAATATTTTAAATGGACGCACCGTAGACGTTGTAATTTCAGATATGGCCCCCAATACAAGTGGTAATAAGGCTGTTGATCAACCTAGACAAATTTATTTGTGCGAACTTGCACTCGATTTTGCAAATAAAGTGCTGGGACCGAAAGGTCAATTTGTGGTAAAAGTTTTCCAAGGCACTGGTTTTGATGAATTCCGAAAGCAAGTAGTCGACAGCTTTAGTGTATTGAAGACAGCGAAACCTGCGGCTTCTCGTGCGCGTTCTAAAGAAGTTTTTTTAATTGGACAGGGCCGTAAAAAAGTTTCTCAATAAAGTTTACTTGCCAAGTACTCAAAAATTGTGCATTTTGTACGATTTAAAATTATTGCGAAACGATTTACTCGCTTTTTGTTAAAGGTCACCCAGTTATGGGCATGATCAAATTAGATTGATATGGGAATAAAGCTTTGAGCGATCTCTTCAAAAATGCCGTTTTGTGGCTGGTTATTTTAGGTGTGCTGATTCTAATCTTCAGCAACATCAGTGACCGTGACAAGCCTGCTGCATTAAATTATTCAGAATTTATAGCAGCGGTGAATGCTGGGCAAATTAAGCAAGTCACAATTGATGGTGAAAGAATAAGTGGCGAAAAAACAAACGGTTCTCCTTTTGAAAGTATTCGTCCTGCAGTTCAAGATCCTGAATTGATGCCAAACCTGATTAAAAATAAGGTTGTGGTAGAAGGTACTGCACCTCAGCGTCAAGGTTTATTGATGCAACTTCTTATTGCAAGTTTCCCAGTTCTTTTAATCATTCTGTTATTCATGTTCTTTATGCGCAACATGGGTGGTGGCGCAGGTGGTAAAAATGGTCCGATGAGTTTTGGTAAATCAAAAGCCAAAATGCTGTCAGAAGATCAAATTAAAGTCACTTTTGGTGATGTTGCTGGCTGTGATGAAGCAAAACAAGAAGTTGTAGAAATTGTTGATTTCTTAAAAGATCCTGCAAAATTTAAACGCCTTGGTGCAAGCATTCCGAAAGGCGTGCTTATGGTGGGTCCTCCTGGTACAGGTAAGACATTACTTGCTAAAGCCATTGCGGGTGAGGCAAAAGTACCATTCTTTAGTATTTCTGGTTCTGACTTCGTTGAAATGTTTGTTGGTGTGGGTGCGTCTCGTGTACGTGACATGTTTGAACAAGCAAAACGTCATGCGCCATGTATTATCTTCATTGATGAGATCGATGCGGTCGGTCGTCATCGTGGTTCGGGTACAGGTGGTGGTCACGATGAGCGTGAACAAACCTTGAACCAGATGCTTGTAGAAATGGATGGTTTCGAAGGCAACGAAGGTATTATCGTGATTGCTGCGACAAACCGTGCAGACGTTCTTGATAAAGCATTACTTCGTCCAGGCCGTTTTGACCGTCAAGTGATGGTTGGTCTTCCAGACATTAAAGGTCGTGAACAAATTCTGAATGTACATTTGAAAAAATTGCCTTCAGTGACAGGTGTGGATGTACAAGTACTTGCACGTGGTACACCAGGTTTCTCTGGTGCACAATTGGCGAACTTGATTAACGAAGCGGCTTTGTTTGCTGCGCGTCGTAACAAGAACACAGTCGATATGCATGACTTTGAAGATGCTAAAGATAAGCTTTACATGGGTCCTGAACGTAAATCGATGGTGATTCGTGAAGAAGAACGTCGTGCAACGGCTTACCATGAAGCTGGTCATGCGATTGTTGCTGAACTGCTTCCAGGTACAGACCCTGTGCATAAAGTAACGATCATGCCACGTGGTTGGGCATTGGGTGTCACTTGGCAGCTGCCTGAACATGACCAAACCAGTCATTACAAAGACAAGATGTTGAATGAACTTTCAATCTTGTTTGGTGGGCGTATTGCGGAAGAGATCTTCATCAATCAGATGTCGACTGGTGCGTCAAATGACTTTGAGCGTGCAACTAAAATGGCACGAGCAATGGTCACCAAGTACGGTATGTCTGACAAGATGGGTGTAATGGTCTACGAAGATGATTCTCAACAATCATTTATGGGTAGCATTGGTAGTCGTACAATTTCTGAAACGACTCAACTTGAAGTAGATCGTGAAGTTCGTCGTATTTTAGATGAACAGTACAATGTTGCACGTGATATCTTGGAAAACAATAAAGATATTGCACATGCCATGGTGAAAGCATTGCTTGAATGGGAAACCATTGATCGTGACCAAATCCGTGACATTATTGAAGGACGTGAGCCACAACCACCAAAAGTGTATGTCGCAGAAAATCCAGTTGTCGACATTGCTGCAACTGATGGTCCATTGACTCCACCTCCTTTACCATCTCTGCCAAAGGCTTAAGCCTGATTGGTTAATCAATAATGATTCCTTAAAAAACCACCTTCGGGTGGTTTTTTTAATCTGTTTAAAATATACACACGCTGAAATAGGTCTGCGATGAGTAATGAGAAAAATTCATTATTATTCTGTAAGGTCTTGCTAGAATGTTGATGTAAATAAAATGGAAGTTGAACATGCAATTCATGCCTTTACCGCAAAAAATACTCAAGTGTGGTGATTTAAGTTTGGATTTATCTAAACCGCATATTATGGGGATTCTGAATGTCACACCAGATTCTTTTAGTGATGGAGGACAGCATGATCAGGTTGCTGATGCGGTCAAATTTGCTTTGCAAATGATAGAAGATGGTGCTTCGATTATCGATATTGGCGGTGAGTCTACACGCCCAGGCGCTTCTCCTGTTTCTGTTGAAGAAGAGCTGCGACGTGTGATTCCTGTGGTTAAGGCATTGGCTCACTCTGGTGTGGTGATGTCGATTGATACCTCTCAACCTGAGGTCATTCGCTCTGCTGTAAAGGCTGGTGCACATATTTGGAATGATGTGCGTGGTTTAACGCGCCCACATGCGCTACAGACTGCTGTGGAGTTAGACATCCCTGTAATGATCATGCATATGCGTGGCGAGCCGACCACCATGAATCAATTGGCTGAATATGATGATGTCACGACGGAGGTCATGGTTGAGTTGCAACAGCGCGTTGATGATGCGCTTGCGGCAGGAGTGAAGCCAAACAATATTATGATCGATCCAGGGTTTGGATTTGCAAAAAATGCTGATCATAATCTTAAGCTTTTAAATGAGTTTTATAAGTTGAATATGTTGGGCTATCCAATTCTGTCTGCACTTTCACGTAAGCGATTTATTGGCGAAGCCTTAGGTGGTGTTGAGGCACAACAACGCGTTGTCGGCTCTGTTACAGCGCATCTGATGAGTATTCAGCAGGGTGCATGCATGGTGCGTGCGCATGATGTGAAAGCGATGTCTGATGCAATTAAAGTGTGGCAAGCGACCTTAGCAGCATAATCCAAATGAAATCTCAAAGGTAATGAAATCATTGCCTTTGATTCGGCTAAAAACTTTGTTAATCTAAATAAAACAATACTTAGAATAATCATCAACACATCCCGACAAAATAAATAGAGGAAAATTAGAAAATGCCATCCATCCGTCAACCGTCTTTGACGTGTTCAGCTTTATTTATTTCATTATGTGTCGCAGGAATGGTTGGATGCAGTTCTGATCCAGTCAAACAACAAGTTGAGGTTACAGATGTTTCACATGTACCAGTTCTTTCTCCAGCGCCTGCAGCTATTATTTCTCCATCACCTGTAGAAGCCTCTTCAGTAAAAAAAAGGGTGGGGACATCTCGTACAACTAAACTTTCTCCTGCTAAGTCACCACAGCCTCGCATTCAGGCTTATGGTGGATATACGCCTTTTTCAGGTGTGTCAGGTTCTATTCGAAATGAAACAACAAGATTAAGTCAGAATACTGAAAAATATCAAAATTCAACTGTCAATCCAGTGAAACGTGTTGCAGATGAGCCTGTATCCACATTTAGCATTGATGTGGATACAGGAAGCTATAGTAATACTCGCAGAATGTTAAATGCAGGCAGACTGCCGCCTGTGGATGCAGTAAGAATTGAAGAATTTATTAATTATTTTGATTACCACTATCCGCAAGTGAATAGTGCGCATCCGTTTACTGTCAACACAGAGACGGTGGATTCACCTTGGCAACCGAATGCGAAACTGATCAGAATTGGAATAAAGGCAAATGATATTGCTTATAATCAACTGCCAACAGCCAATTTGGTTTTTCTTGTAGATGTGTCTGGCAGTATGGATAGTCAAGATAAATTGCCTTTGGTCAAGCAAACATTAAGGGTGCTTACTGAGCAACTCAGACCAAAAGATAAAGTCACGATTATTACCTATGCCAGCGGTGAGCAGATTGTATTGCCAGCAACATCAGGGGCTGAAAAGCAAAAGATCCTCAACGTCATTAACCAATTGCAAGCACGCGGTGCAACATCGGGCGAAAAAGCCATTCAGTTGGCTTATCAGTCTGCGCAAAGCACTTTTGTCAAAGATGGCATCAACCGCATTTTAATTGCTACGGACGGTGATTTTAATGTGGGTATTACTGACTTTAATACGTTAAAGGGAATGGTTGCTGAAAAACGTAAGAGCGGGATTTCTTTTACTGCGTTGGGTTTTGGTACGGGTAATTATAATGAGCAATTAATGGAACAATTGGCAGATGCTGGGGATGGAAATTATAGTTATATCGACTCTGAAAAAGAAGCCAAAAAAGTGGTACAACGTCAGTTAAGTTCGACATTGGCGACTGTTGCCCAAGATGTCAAAATTCAAATGGAATTTAACCCCGCTACAGTGAAAGAATATCGTTTGGTCGGTTATGAAAATAGGATGTTGAAACAAGAGGATTTCAATAATGATCAAGTTGATGCGGGTGATATTGGCGCTGGACATACAGTTACTGCAATTTATGAAATCATTCCAGTAGGCCAACAAGGTTGGTTAAATGATTCTAGATATCAAAAGGAGTCAACATCAACAAAACAAAACAAATCGGAATATGGTTTTTTAAATTTAAGATATAAAAAGCCAAACCAATCAAAAAGTATATTATTAAATCAACCTATTTCAACGCAATCGATCAAGTTAAATCAGGCAAGTCGTGATACTCAATTTGCGGTAGCAGTGGCGAGTTTTGCTCAACAGCTTAAAGGTGGGCAATACAATGGAATACTGGGATGGGATCAAATTCTGAAATTAGCAAAAGCAAATAAAGGAAAGGATGAGTTTGAATTACGCAAAGAGTTCATTGAGTTGGTTGGTATAGGTAAAAGTTTAAGCGCATCGAAACAATAATTTATAGCGTTAAATATTGAAATTTAGATCAGAAATTATGAGCTTAAATATAATTTTTGATCTTTAATTTAAATTTTTAAATTTTATCATTAGGTGAATTGTGTGCTTTGTGTTATATAAGCTCGGTTTTGTTATTGCTAAAATTTGAGCTTAAGCATGTCTAATGATCTACTTCTACCCATGTTTGATGATGAATATTATCCAGATATTCTGGTTGCTGAAGTGAAGCAACAGATTGAGCAATTTGCTAAGAATGTATCTAAAGCCAAATCTGACACTGAAATTTACCGCTTTGCTGCTGAAACTGTGTCAGAGATCAATGAGATGAAACCTCATTTTGAAGATCTGGATTCTTCATTAGATGATACGGCTGCTGATTACATTGCTGAAGCAATGATGATGGTGGTTCAAGATGAAGGATATCTTGAGATTGAAATGGAAGAATTGGTTTCAAATAGAGAGTGGTAATACACTCTCTATTTTTTTGCATTCACTATTATTTAATCTTCTTCATTCGATAAAATTTCCAAAGCATCTTTTAAGTGACAACTTTGACCAATATGAATATCAGAAGCATCTTTTACTTTTAAATGATGTTCATCCTCTATTGAAGAATAAACCCCAAAGAGATTGATCCAAAATTTTGCTTTGGTGTTTATTAGCTGATCAATGGTTTTTTGATCATTGTGATGAATGAACTCCAGAACATAATCATCACCACCAGAAGTGCAACGAGATAAAATATAGCGATTATTTTTAAAATGAATTGTGCCTGGATATAAATCTCCACCGTCATATTCATTGGTGTCTTGAAGGGGAACGCTGCTTTCGGTCGCTATGTTGTGAGGTTCTGGAATTCGATTGGAATCTGTTTGGTCAGGATTTAACTTAATAGATAGTCCATGACTATTGAAACTAAGTGTTGCTAAAAAGCCTATACTGAGTAGGGTAATAATTTTATTCATTATGATAATTGCTTATATTTTAATATCGAAATTTTAGCAATTTTAGGCATAAAAAAACCAGCATAAAGCTGGAGATTTTATTGCACCATTTTTAAAAGTATAAAAATGGTGCCCGAGGCCAGACTCGAACTGGCACGCTTTGTGGGCGGGGGATTTTAAATCCCCTGTGTCTACCGATTTCACCACTCGGGCATGTGCGCCATAATAGAGGACGAAATAACGCTTGGCAATACTAAAATGAACTAATTGCTTTCTTTTCAATCAAATCATGCATTTGTGTATAAAAAATATAACAAAAGAATATTAACCATGATGTTTTTGAGATGAGGACGGTGGTGTCTTTAGTTCAATCACAGAAAAAATGCGTTGCTTGATGGGTTTACATCAGGCTATCTAGATATTTTTCCATGTCTAGGTGCTTGTGCTTCATACATAATTTATTTTCAAGTTGAAAAAGTTCAAGGTGCAACTGAATGAACTTCTCTTGTTGCTGGGCATATTGTAAATATTCGTTTGAGTTTTTCCGCGTCATTTGCTTTTTCAAACTGTATTTGCGCACTTGTTTATATGCCCAAAAACATGCACGTCGAACCTGTTGTAATTCGTAGTATTGACCATGTGTGACATTGGGTCTGAACATATTTTCTTTGTAAAATTTCACAAAACCATAGATTAAGGCAAAGAAAAATAAAACCCCTTGCATAATCCAACTTTCAATAAAAAGTAGATTTAAAGCTTGAAGTAGTATTAGTGCAGTAATTTTAATGGGGGTGTTATGTAAAAAAGCATAAAGTGAAGAAGAGCTATGTTTGATTTGTTTGATGATCAGGGGGGTCACCATCATTAAAAATAGCATGATTGTGAGAATGCTGATGCCTTGAGCTTGAAATGAATCAAATTGTGGAAAATACAAAGTAATGATCTCAGCAAGTCCCATAGAAATAGGGGTG
This sequence comes from Acinetobacter shaoyimingii, assembly GCF_011578045.1. Classification (NCBI taxonomy): domain Bacteria; kingdom Pseudomonadati; phylum Pseudomonadota; class Gammaproteobacteria; order Moraxellales; family Moraxellaceae; genus Acinetobacter; species Acinetobacter shaoyimingii. The sequence goes on along the minus strand of NZ_CP049801.1, from coordinate 2,609,422 downwards.
AAAATCATTAACGCAAGAATAAAAGGAATGAATTCTTTTGCTTCATCCAAAATGCCTTTGGTTTTGAGTTGACCGTAAAACAAATAGTTCCATTTAAACGCTTGAGGGTAGGTTGCCTGAAGCTGTTTAAGGTATTCGGATGTTTTTAGTTTTGGCATCAGCTTAAATTAAAAAGGATGTGGATGGAGACTAATATATATGATTTATGAATTTTAGGCATAAAAAAACCAGCTTAACGCTGGAAATTTTATTGCACCATTTTTAGAAGTATAAAAATGGTGCCCGAGGCCAGACTCGAACTGGCACGCTTTGTGGGCGGGGGATTTTAAATCCCCTGTGTCTACCGATTTCACCACTCGGGCATTTTAACAAGATGGAGGCGGAGGTCGGAATCGAACCGGCGTACACGGAGTTGCAGTCCGCTGCATGACCACTCTGCCACCCCGCCATGTCTTGTTGATGCGTATATTAGCAAGCTCTGAAAAAAAAACAATAGCATAGCAATGCTGTATGTGCAGAAAATCAGCATATAACGAAAAATAATGAAAATATTCATGTAGAATGTGCAAAATTGATTCATATCAACACTTGGGAGAAGTGCCGTGGCATTAGTTTTAGATGGTCGTGCATTGGCAAAGCAAATTGAAGCTGACTTGTTAACTCGCGTAGAAGCGCTAAAAGCAAAGTCAGGTCGTACTCCAATTTTGGCGACTATTTTGGTAGGTGACGATGGTGCATCTGCGACTTATGTGCGTATGAAAGGGAATGCTTGCCGTCGTGTCGGTATGGATTCATTGAAAGTTGAGCTTCCGAAAGAGACGACAACTGAACAATTATTGGCTGAAATTGAAAAACTTAATGCGAATCCAGATGTTCACGGTATTCTTTTACAGCATCCAGTTCCTGCTCAAATTGATGAGCGTGCATGTTTCGATGCGATTTCATTGGCTAAAGATGTCGATGGCGTGACTTGTTTGGGTTATGGTCGTATGGCGATGGGTGAGGTAGCATATGGTTCTGCAACTCCAGCAGGGATTATGACCATTCTGAAAGAAAACAATATTGAAATTGCGGGTAAGCATGCTGTTGTTGTTGGTCGATCTGCAATTTTAGGTAAACCTATGGCAGCAATGCTGTTAGAGGCGAACGCAACTGTGACGATTTGCCATTCACGTACACAAGATTTGGCGAGCTTTGTAAAACAAGCGGACATTATTGTGGGCGCAGTAGGTAAAGCTGAATTGATTCAAAAAGATTGGATTAAATCTGGCGCTGTTGTGGTTGATGCTGGCTTCCACCCACGTGATGGCGGTGGTGTAGGTGACATCCAATTACAAGGTATTGAAGATATTGCATCTGCTTATACACCAGTGCCAGGTGGTGTAGGTCCAATGACCATTACCACGTTAATTCGTCAAACTGTAGAAGCTGCCGAGAAAGCTTTGGGTTAATAAAATCCTCCCTAACCCTCCTTTTTCAAAGGAGGGAATTTATGCGTATGACATTTTTGTTTAGATGCAAGTTCCCCTCTTTATTAAAGAGGGGTTAGGGGAGATTCTTAGAAGCTATAAATACCAATTAAAAGAAATCCTATGAGCTGTACATTTCAATTCCCTAAAGCCCCTGAGCATCTTTTAAAAGCCTTGCATGAAGTGATTCCACATTGTGAATTACACGCTCAGCAATTGCCCGAAACACCCATTTCACTCTGGTTGATTCCTCCCGTTTTTCCGACCGATAAGCTTGATGATGAAGTGATACGTCGTATTTGGAATGATACGCCATATTGGATCTTTTGTTGGGCGTCTGGTTTGGTTATGGCGCAGTGGCTTTTGGCAGAACCACATCATGTCAAAGATAAAGTGGTGTTAGATTTTGGTGCAGGGTCTGGTGTGGTAGCGATTGCAGCAAAAATGGCAGGAGCAAAACGTGTGATTTGCTGTGATATCGATCAGGTGAGTCTAGATGCCTGTCGTGCCAATGCAGAACTGAATGACGTTGAACTTGAGTATTTAGACGATTTATATAAAGCAGAAGCGGTCGATATTTTGTTGGCAGCAGATGTGCTGTATGACCAATGCAATCGTTTCTTTTTAGATGAGTTCTTAAAGTTTGCACCAGAAGTGTGGGTAGCAGACAGTCGTGTGAAGAATTTTAGTCATCCAAAATATGAAAAATTGGATGAACGAAGTGCTACAACATGGCCAGATCTGGATGAGTCACCAGAATTTAGAAATGTGAGTTTTTATAAGACGCTATAAATAGCGTCTTTTTTTTGTTTATATTATTTTCCTGAGCAAGTATAACGAACCACTTGTAAAGTACTCGGGCGGTTTTCTAAAGCTTGACGAGTACCATAATCCTCATTGCTATACGGATTCATGGTATTGGATAATCCAAAAGAAGTGCGAGACTGTCCCAATTGTACAGCTTGCATGTCATTTGCCTGTGCTTTCGGATTGGCAATTTCATTGACACTTAAAATATCTAATTTATACGCTTGAGTTGAGTTTAAAACCTTTTGGCAAGCACGTTGTAATTTGGTTTCATCGAATTGTTGATTGCTGCGACTGGAGAGCGTGTAGGCAATGGTTGCATGATCAGAGCTTTTAGATTCAACTTCATAACCTGTTAAACCATTGAATTGACGTGGCGTGGTCTGGCAAGCTGCTAAAATGACAGTGAAAGAACTTAATGCAATTATTTTAAAGTGTTTCATTATTGTGCAACTCCAAGGGTTTTATGTCTTAAAGTATGCCACATTGTGCATTATTGCATGTTCAAAAAAATCAGTTATTCACATAAAAAAGCTTTCCGAATGTTTCAAACGGAAAGCGATCAATAAAATTGAATGAATCACATGATTAGTTGTCTGTAATCATGGAATGTTTTTTAGTGTCACGCATGAAAATGTAAGTGATCAGCGACACACCAATCATAAATGTGATGTAGTAGAAGAAGTAATTTTCATGTCCTGCATTTTTAAAGCTCAATGCAACAAGTTCTGCGGTACCGCCAAAGATTGTATTTGCAATGGCATAAGGTAAAGCAACACCTAAAGCGCGAATATGAGCAGGGAAGAGTTCCGCTTTCACCACGGCATTAATTGCTGTATAGCCTGAAACAATCACCATACCACTCATACACAAGAAGAACGCGGTCATTGCATTATTGGTTGCACCAATATGGTTAAAAATAGGCACAGTGAAAATAACACCCAATACACCAAATGCGATCATAATTGGTTTACGACCAATTTTATCTGAAAGTGCACCAATTGCCGGCTGAATCAACATAAAGATAAAAATAGCAGCTGTGGTAATTTCGGTTGCAGTTGCTTTATCAAATCCTGATGTGTTAACGAGATATTTTTGTAAGTAGGTCGTGAATGTATTGAAAGCCAGTGTTCCACCAGCAGTTAATAAAATAACGGTAATGGCGGCTTTTGGATGTTTTGTAAAGAGCTCGATTAAACCTGATTTAGGACCACCTTTTTTAGCCTGCTCTTGTGCTTCTTTTGAGGATTGTGTTTCTACTAGACCACGTCTAATCCAAAATACGACGACAGCTAAAACAGCACCAATAAAGAAGGGAATACGCCATCCCCAGTCACTTAAAGCAGTTTCACCCAGTGTGCGTTGCAGAATAATTAAGACACATAATGCGATAAGTTGTCCTGAAATAAGAGTGACGTATTGGAAGCTTGAGAAAAACCCTCGATGATTTTTGCCTGCCATTTCACTCAAATAGGTCGCACTAGAACCGTATTCGCCCCCAATACTCAAACCTTGTAGCAGTCGTGCAAATAAAAGTAGAGCGGGTGCAAGCATACCAACTGATTGATATGTTGGAGCAAAGGCAATAATGAGCGAGCCGATACACATTAAAGAAACGGAAAGCGTTAAACCGGCTTTACGTCCTTTGCGGTCGGCATAGATACCGAATATCCAAGCGCCGATGGGACGCATTAAAAAACCTAAAGCAAAAACGGCTGCAGCTTGGAGTAGTTTAACTGTACTGTCACCGTCTGGGAAAAATTTGGGGGCAAAATATAATGTAAATGCAGCATAGACATACCAGTCATACCATTCGACTAGGTTTCCTGCAGATCCACCGATAATGGATTTGATGCGTGTTTTTCTGTCTATTGGGGTGTGCTCTTGCGGCATGGTTGTTTCATTGGTCATGATCAGTTCCTGCGATCGTAGAGCTCAATCTTAAGAAATTTAGATGTGATGTTTGCACCGTCTATTTAAATTGAGATTGATTCTAAAGTTTTTAAAAGATTATTGATTATAAAAAACTAATTTTTCACCAAAATTAGATGAAAAATATAATAAATTTTAATAACTTAAGAATACAATGAATATTTCATTAGGATTGTTTAATTTTTATTGCATTTTTTGATGAGATGGTTCCATGCTGGTGCATTGGGGGAATATGTGTGTGAGAAATTATGCACTATTTTGGTGTAAAAAAAGGTCACCGAAGTGACCTTTTTATTGATTTTTATATAAAAAATTAATTAAGCAGATTGAACCGCAGCAATTAATTCTGCTTGACGTTTTTTCAATGCTTCTGGCATACGATCGCCAAGTTTGTTGAATAATTCAGTGTGGCTTTCAAGTTCTTTGATCCATTGATCTTTGTCTTGCGAAGTCACAAGGTCAAACTGTTCTTTAGTGAAATCAGAACCAGTCCAGTTCAACTGTTCATAAGTAGGTACTAAACCGATTGGTGTTTCAACCGCAGTAGCACGGCCTTCACAACGGTCAATGATCCATTCAAGAACACGCATATTTTGACCGAAACCTGGCCATACGAAGTTACCTTCAGCATCACGACGGAACCAGTTCACATTGTAGATACCAGGAAGCTTGTTGCCAGCAGCTTTAGCTTTCTCGCCAACTTTTTCACCCATTTCTAGCCAATGCGTGAAGTAGTCAGCCATGTTGTAACCTGCGAATGGAAGCATCGCAAATGGATCACGACGTACCACACCTTGTTGACCAACAGCAGCAGCAGTGGTTTCAGAGCCCATTGTTGCAGCTTTATAAACACCATCAACCCAGTCAAATGCTTCTGAGATTAAAGGCACCGTGTCCGCACGACGACCACCGAAGATGAACGCAGAAATTGGCACACCTGCTGGATTTTCCCAATCAGCATCGATAGAAGGGCATTGACCAGCAGCAACGGTAAAGCGCGCGTTTGGATGCGCTGCTTTTTCTTCGCCAGTATGGGGTTGACCTTTCCAGTTTGTAAGGTTTGCAGGTGCTTCTTTAGAAAGACCTTCCCACCATACTTCACCGTTGTCAGTTACAGCAACGTTGGTATAGATCACGTCTTTGTGAAGTGTCGCCATACAGTTTGGATTTGTCTTGGTATTTGTACCAGGTGCTACACCAAAGAAACCAGCTTCTGGGTTGATTGCATATAAGCGACCATCTTCACCTGGTTTGATCCAAGCAATATCGTCACCTACAGTTTCAATTTTCCAACCTTCATAGCCCGCTGGTGGAATCAACATGGCAAAGTTTGTTTTACCACAAGCAGAAGGGAATGCAGCTGCGATATAGTGTTTTTCACCTTGAGGATTGGTTACACCAAGGATCAGCATGTGTTCAGCTAACCAACCTTGTTGACGACCCATGTATGAAGCAATACGTAAAGCTAGGCATTTTTTACCTAATAATGCATTACCGCCGTAACCAGAACCAAAAGACCAGATTTCACGTGTTTCTGGATAATGAACGATCCATTTGTCAGGGTTGCAAGGCCATGCAACGTCTTTTTGACCTTCTTCTAAAGGCGCACCAACAGTATGTACGCAAGGAACATAATCACCATCTGTACCAAGAACGTCATAAACAGCTTTGCCCATACGAGCCATTTTTGACATGCTAACTGCAACATAAGGAGAATCAGTTAATTCGATACCGATATGTGCAATATGAGAACCTAGAGGACCCATTGAGAAAGGAACGACATATAAAGTACGACCTTTCATTGAACCGTCAAACAAACCGTTCAAGCGAGCACGCATTTCAGCAGGCGCTTCCCAGTTGTTTGTAGCACCGGCATCTTCTTGTTTTTCAGAACAAATGAAAGTACGACCTTCAACACGAGCAACGTCAGAAGGATCAGAATTTGCAAGGTAAGAACCAGGGTGTTTCTCTTGGTTAAGCGCTTGCATTGTGCCGTTAGCGATCATCAAGTCGATATAACGTTGATATTCTTCTGCACTACCGTCACACCATTCAATTTTTGCTGGCTTGGTGAGTTTTGCAATTTCTTCCACCCAGGCAATAAGCTTAGGGTGACGAACGAATTCTGGTGCGTTCACTTGGGTCATGGTGAGGCCTATATCAATGTGTACAATGTGCGTACAAATAATAATCTAAGATCTGGGGTACAAATACTTAGATTCAAATATGAAAAAAGTGGCTGTATTAAAGCATATTTTGAAAAAAAAAATAAGACTAAAGGCTTAAAACAAAGTAATCGTTTGTTATTAAATAAGTAATTGATTTTTATGTTTAATTTATAATAAAAATGGATATTTTATATTCATTTACTAAGCTTATGTTTGATATTTTTTATTGAAATACTTTTAATTATTAGTAATTTATATGATTTGAGAAGAATTATAAATTAATCGAATTATTGAATCAATACGATTCGAATTTTACATAAAGAATCTTTTAATTGAGTATAAAATATACGAAATTTAAAGGCTTACTTCACTATTAATCTTTAAATACGATGAGTTTAAAACCACTTTCAATGATTTATAATGAAAAATCAGGATTTCATGCCAACAATCATGACGAAGTCTATGAGCAGCTCATGACCATTTGGACCGAGCATGAATTTGAAATTCAGGTGTTTGACATCGCTTCAGAACCCAATGTTGCGACCCTGATTCAAAAAATTATTAAACGACACGAAGCTTATGATGATCATGGTGTGATTGTCGCTGCGGGTGGGGATGGAACATTAAATGCTGTTGCTGCGCAGTTAATCAACCAAAAAATTCCTATGGGAATACTACCGCTAGGTACGTTTAATTATGTTGCTCGTGTGCTCGATATTCCATTGGATATTTTAAAAGCTGCTGAAGTGATTGCAACAGGACAGGCTCGATCGTCTCATGTGGCCAGAATTAATGATCATGTCTATTTAAACAATGCCAGTTTAGGTCTTTATCCTTTATTTATTAAAAAACGTGAAATTTATAATCAAAAATTTGGTCGTTTTCCATTTAATGCTTATACCTCAGGTCTTGATGTCTTAATTCGAGATCGTAAGGAGTTAAAATTAGAAATAGATGTTGAAGGAAAAAGTTATGCGGTAAAAACGCCCCTGATCTTTTTTGGCAATAATCAATTACAACTTGAAGAAATGAATTTGAAAATAGCCAAAGCTGCGGAACTAGGTGAAGTTGCAGGGGTTATTATGGCGAAAAGTGATAAAATTACGCTATTTAAAACCCTGTATAAGTTAATTCGAGGACAACTTGAAAAGGCCACAGAGGTTCACAGCTTTAGTGGTGACCGTGTGACAGTGAAATCCAAAAAGAAAACCCTGACTGTCGCTATTGATGGGGAAATTGTTGAAATGAATACGCCATTAAATTTTTATGTGGAAAAGAATGCCTTAAATATAATGGTGCCTCATGATTCTGCATCTGTCTGATCTGCACTTTGGCACTGAAAAGCAGGAGTGTTTAAGGGCCATTGAGCGTTTTTGTCTTGAAAATAAACCTGAGGCGATTGTGGTTAGTGGAGACCTTACACAGCGAGCACGGTTTAAGCAGTTTTATGCCTGTAAAGTATTTTTAGATGGGCTTAAAACGCCTTATATAGTTGTGCCAGGAAATCATGACATTCCTTTATATAATCTTTGGAATCGCTTTCTAACGCCTTTTTTACGTTATCAACTTTTTTTCGGAAAAATGGAAAATGTATTAGAAACCAAAGAATTTTACTTTGTTGGGGTAAATAGTATTCGGCGTAGGCATCACACGCGAGGTTCAATTTCCTTAAAACAAATCGAACATGTAGATCAACTGCTTCGCAATGCACCACGACAAAAAAGTAAATGGGTGGTTGTGCATCAACCGTTTTATACTGAACCAGATGATTTACATGGATTGAAAGATTGTCCAGCTTTGGGGCATCTTGCACTTAAGGTCTGGAGTCAATCAGGTTTAAATGGATTGTTACATGGGCATTTACACCAGTCTGCAATCTTCGATCTGAACCAAATATATGATTTAGGTCGTTCACATCCTGTTCTAGATGTTCACGCTGGAACAGCAACGTCATATCGATTGCATCATGGATTACCGAATAGTTTTAATGTGATTTATAGCAATACAGATATTCGTCATTATTATTTTTCAAAAGCATTGCAGTCATTTGTTCTGGATGAGCGAAAAATGAATTCGATATCAAATTTATAAATTTAGCGTAAAAAAAATACAAAAAATTGATTTTTTTTTAATTTTGCCCTTGAAGCCTTTTTTTCCATCCCCACAACAGAGTCATCTAAATTTATTTTTGACGATGACCCAAGGAATAACAAAGTTATCGTCTGTACACTGTATCAAGACCTTAAGTCTGTGGAGTTTTTTTATGAGCAATATTCGTCCGTTACATGATCGTGTTGTGATTCGCCGTGTTGAAGAAGAAACTAAAACAGCTGGTGGTATTTTACTTCCAGGTTCTGCTGCAGAGAAACCAGCTCAAGGTGAAATCATTGCTGTAGGTAATGGCCAAATTACTGACAATGGTGTTCGTGCTTTAGATGTTAAAGTGGGTGATAAAGTGTTATTTGGTACTTATGCCGGCACTACCGTTAAAGTTAACGGTGAAGAACTTCTTATTATGAAAGAGTCTGACATTTTAGCTGTGTTAGAAGGCTAACTGTTTATACAGTTTTGCAGATTACATAGTTTTCAGATTTCTTTTTTGCAAATTTATTGTAAAAATTTAAAAATATTTTGGAGTTAAAGATGTCAGCTAAAGACGTAAAATTTGGTGATTCAGCGCGTTCAAAAATGATCGCTGGTGTAAACGTACTTGCAGATGCAGTCAAAGTGACTTTAGGTCCTAAAGGTCGTAATGTTGTGATCGACCGTTCTTTTGGTTCACCGCACATCACTAAAGATGGTGTAACTGTTGCAAAAGAAATTTCATTAAAAGACAAGTTTGAAAACATGGGCGCTCAACTTGTACGTGAAGTGTCTTCAAAAACAAATGACATCGCAGGTGACGGTACAACAACTGCAACTGTATTGGCTCAAGCAATTTTAAATGAAGGTATCAAATCAGTGACTGCGGGTATGAACCCAATGGACTTGAAACGTGGTATCGACCTTGCAGTTAAAGCGGTTGTAGAAAATATTAAAGCAACTGCAAAACCAGCTTCAGATACAAAAGCAATTGAACAAGTAGGTTCTATTTCTGCAAACTCTGATGCGACTGTGGGTAAACTGATTGCTCAAGCAATGGAAAAAGTGGGTAAAGAAGGTGTTATCACTGTAGAAGAAGGTTCTGGCTTCGAAGACTCGCTTGATGTTGTAGAAGGTATGCAATTTGACCGTGGTTATATCAGCCCGTACTTCGCAAACAAACAAGATACTTTAACTGCAGAACTTGAAAACCCATTCATTCTTCTTGTAGACAAAAAAATCAGCAATATTCGTGAGTTGATCACAGTATTAGAAGCAGTTGCTAAAACAGGTAAACCACTGTTAATCATCGCTGAAGATGTTGAAGGCGAAGCGTTAGCGACACTTGTTGTCAACAATATGCGCGGTATTATTAAAGTATGTGCTGTAAAAGCACCTGGTTTTGGTGACCGTCGTAAAGCAATGCTTCAAGACATCGCGATCTTGACAGGTGGTACTGTGATTTCTGAAGAAATTGGCATGTCACTTGAGCAAACAACATTAGAACACTTAGGTACTGCACATAAAGTGACAGTGTCTAAAGAAAACACTGTTCTTGTTGATGGTGCTGGTAATGCTGAACAAATTGCTGATCGTGTTCAACAAATCCGTGCGCAAATCGAAGAATCAACTTCTGAATACGACAAAGAAAAACTTCAAGAACGTGTTGCAAAGTTAGCAGGCGGTGTCGCAGTGATCAAAATTGGTGCTGCAACTGAAGTTGAAATGAAAGAGAAGAAAGACCGTGTAGATGATGCGCTTCATGCGACTCGTGCTGCGGTAGAAGAAGGTGTAGTTGCTGGTGGTGGTGTTGCACTCGTACGTTCTGCTAAAGCACTTGATGGTTTAGTTGGTGCGAACGATGATCAAAATGTGGGTATCAACATTTTACGCCGTGCAATTGAAGCGCCACTTCGTCAAATCGTTTCAAACGCAGGTGATGAGCCTTCGGTTGTCATTAATGCTGTAAAAAATGGCGAAGGTAACTTTGGTTATAACGCTGCTACTGGTGAATATGGCGATATGTTAGAAATGGGTATTCTTGACCCAGCTAAAGTAACGCGTTCAGCACTTGAACACGCTGCATCAGTGGCTGCATTGATGTTGACCACAGAATGCATGATCACAGATATCCCTGAAGATAAACCTGCTATGCCAGATATGGGCGGCATGGGTGGTATGGGCGGTATGATGTAATTTAAACATCATAAACCTGTACAAAAAAATCCTCGCATATGCGAGGATTTTTTGGCCTAAAGCAAAACGCCTTTTGAATCATCATCATGATTTCAAATATTGAGAAAAACCGTCATGTCTAAGCATTCACCATGCGACATGCTGACCTCTTTTAACACAAGATCAGCATTTTAAAAGTGCAATGATTTGGCCTTTTATACAATCAAAATCAACCTTCTAGAGTTTATTTTTTACAGCATTTGAAATTAATCTTTAAAGTGAAAATTAAAATTTTATTTTTCAAAAATTAAATTGAAATACATAGGATCTATTGGCATTTTAACCATGTGTTGCGTTATAGGCTAAAACAACAAATTAGGGGGGATTGGATGACAAGGGCTTTTCTCTTGTCGAGCTTCCTAATATTTGCATCAGTGTGTTAAAAGTTTTTTACGACTCAAGAACAAAGACGGTTTATAACAGGAAAAAATAAATATGATTAAAAAGACGTGATTAAAAAAGGAATTAAAACAGGTCATTGTTACTGCAAATGGACTAAAAATTCAAAAATCCACACAACGCAGCATTAACGAAATAAAATAATTAACCACGTCGCGGTAATAATCGCTAAAGCAACAAATTGAGCCGCACTGCCCATATCTTTGGCATTTTTAGAAAGTTGATGGTGTTCTAAAGAAATACGATCGACAACAGCTTCGATAGCAGAATTAAAAAGTTCTACAATAATTGCCAACAAACACACGGCGATCATCACCGCTTGTTCAACTGCAGTGATATTTAGGAAGAATGTTAAGGGAATTAAAATAATATTAATTAAAATAATCTGACGAAAAGCAGCCTCATTTTGGAATGCAGCTTTGAATCCAGCAATTGAATACCCCGTTGCATTGAAAATGCGTTTAATTCCAGTTTTACCTTTAAATTCAGAATATTGATTCATAGAAAATCATCGAAAATAGAATTATTTAAATCAGGATAATACAATAAAATTAAAATAGAATTAAGTAGGTATAATGAAATATAAAATATTTTTTTCAACAATATCAAAAATTTATTAATTGATTATGAATTTTTAAAAGGTTCGTTTTAATATGGTTTTCCGCTGAGCAAAAGCATCACGCCACACACTAAAAAAGAAAATAGGTGTAAGGTGATGCGCTTATAATTTAAGGAATTGAGCGACACTTAAGGTGTTTTTTGAAATTTTATTAAGGCTTCACGACCCAATTGAGGATCATCAGTAAATAAACCATCGACACCCGCTTTAAAGAACCTTGTGTATTCTTGCTCTGCGCCTTTGATACATCGTTCAGCTAAACTCTGGCTACAGCGTAAATAACTCGGTAAAAAATTATTTTCTGGTCTTAGTGTGTAGGGGTGAACTTTTAGACCTACAGCATGAGCATCTTGAATAAAACTGGTTGTGGAGTTTTGATCTGTATTCGAAAAGATATATGTTTTACTTGGTCCGACTCCATCTGCATAAGTAGCAATTTGTTTGAGTCCAGTCGGAAGGGCAAGATCCAAATAGGTTTGTTTATTGCCACTTTCTACCAAATCAGCTGGACGCATGATTGGACTATCCAGTAGCTGAATCAGTTTGGTGTGCTTTAAGGATGGGTTTTGAGCTAACTTTTGCTTGAGATA